>JASGEP010000031.1:0-42703 GCA_047606285.1 Luteolibacter sp.
AACCCCGGCACGCGCTTCAGCGACGCGGGCGTAGCTCAGTGGTAGAGCGCCACCTTGCCAAGGTGGATGTCGTGAGTTCGAATCTCATCGCCCGCTCCAGTTTTTTCGAAGCTACGGAGCCGTCACGACGAGACGCAGATACAGATTCGTGTGCGTACCCATCGGAACCGAAACCTGCATGTGCCGGTAGTCCTCTTCGTCGCTCACTTCCGTCGCCTCCACCGTCACATCCGTCCAGAGCGACAAATCCGTCGATTGCTGAACCTTGTAGGTCACTCCGCTGAGGTTCTTCGACATCCGGAAATTCAACACCAGATTGCCGTTGCCATCCAAAGACGTCGAAGAAAGGCCACCCGGGTCCGAGGAAGACGGCGTCGTGCCGAAGAAGTATTCCAGCAGGTTCGGATAGCCGTCGCTGTCCGGATCCGCCGCTTGGCCAATGATCGCCGGATTCGTTTGACCGGGGAAAATATCGTCCGCCCATTGATTGAAGGTCTGCACGGGAGTGGCGGTGGTGACGTTTGAATTCTGGCTGGTCCCCGCCGGATTCACGGCGCGGACGACGTAATAATAGGACAGCCCGTTCGCCAGCCCCGTATTTTGATAGAAATTACCCGTCACTCCGGATGCGATGATAGTGTAGCCGGATCCGCTCGTGAGGGATCTGAGCACCGTGTAGCTTTCCGCTCCGGGAACAGCATTCCAACCGAGAGATGCCTGGGAATTTTCTGACGAAGCCATCAATCCGGAAGGAGCTTCGGGTGGAGCGATCAGGGTTATTTTCACCAATCCCGAGGTCGTGGTGTCAAAGGTCGCCGCATATCCGCTGTCCGTGGTATCGTTCCAGGTAAACGTCGGAGAGCCAGCAAGAGCGCCACTGTAAGCGAGGAGTGTGTATGTGCCCGGAGACATGACTCCTCCAAGCAAAACCGGCTCCACGATGATATTTCCAGTCAGCGTGGCGGTGCCGGATACCGTCAAGCCCTGGATTGCGGAAGGCGTGACGCCAAACGCGAGTTTCGCGCCCGTGGCCAGGAAGAGATCGCCTGCCAACATCCCATTTCCACCGATCGTCTCGTTAGAAGCCACGGAAACATTCGTAGCGCCGAGAGAACCAGTGATATAAAGAGCTCCGGAAGAAACATGGGTCGAGCCGGTATAAGTATTAGCACCGGCCAGGGTAAGCGCCGCCGTCCCGATCTTGATGATACTCGCGGATCCTGTGATGCTACCGGAATAAAGGGTATCCAGATTCTTCGCTCCGATCGAATACGTTGTCGCGGTAGGCCCGTTGTTGAACGTCGTATTCGCGCCGCCGGAAAGCGCACCGATAGCCACCGAGGCGGCACTGTTCTGACGCAAGAAAGTCACCGAACCCGAACCAAGATCCAACGCCATATTGGCACTTCCGGTAAAACCGCTGTGATTCGCACGCAATGTTCCCGAGCTGGTTCCCAGATTCATGATACCGCTGAACCCACTGACATCGTTAATCGACAAAGTAGCGGACGCTATCAGGGAAAGCGATCCGGAACCACTGATGGCACCGGACAATGTTCTATTGGCGGTCGCTCTGATAGTTCCTCCTCCGTTTATTTGAATCGGATTGGACAGCAAAGCCCCCACTCTCAGCTCGCCCCCATCGAGAATTACAGTTCCCGTTCCGATCGAAGAAGACGTCGAAAAAGACAGAATACCTTCATGAATCGTCACGTTTCCGGTGAAATTCTGGGCCGTGGAGATGAGCAACATCCCTGCTCCGGATTTCGTCAGTGTAGCATCTCCGTTGATGCTTCCGCTTCCCGAAAAAGTATAGTCCTGAGCCGAATCCACAATCACACTCTCTGGAAAGAGATTGCCGGAAAGGGTGATCCCGGCAACCGTGGAAGTATCATCGAAACGCACCCGGTCTTCTGTTACGAAAGCGGTGGAGCCAGATGGCCCGCTCCAGTTCTTCGTTGAGGAATCCCATGTCGAACTGAGGGCACCGGTCCACACGACATCGGTCGGATCGCGGGGTTTCTCCACCAAAGTCACACTGACTTGACCAGGGATAGAGGTGTCGAACGTCGCATTGTAACCCGGGGTGGACCAGGCGAAAGTCGGCGTGCCTGTCAAAGTTCCGGTGTAGGTGTAAAGGGTGTAACTGCCTTCGCTGAGGACGACTCCGGAAACCGAGGCCACGTTGACCGTGCCTGACAACGACAGGTTCCCTACGATTGCCAATGGCCCCGCGGAAGGGTTAGTTAACAACGTCGACCCATCAGCAAAGCTCACATTGCCCGTGACCGTCCCCTTGCCGCCGAAACCGGCTCCCTCGCTAACAGCGACCGAGGACCCGGAAAGAGAGCCGTTGTCCAACACCAGCTCACCTTCGGAAACGGTTGTAGCTCCGGTATAAGTGCTCGCTCCCGTCAGGGTCAGAACGCCCGTTCCCACTTTGTTGATTGCCGTCAAGGAAGTGGCGGTTCCGTTCTTGATGAGCCCCGCATAAGTCGAGTCCGTATTCCTGCTTCCGATTTGCCAGGTCAAGGTCCGGTTGGCCGTGGGTCCCCCGGCCAGTGAGGACGACGCCGAGCCGGAGAGTTCTCCGATATTTAGCGTCAGGTTGGATGACATCGACGGTCTGTAATAAGCCGATACCAAATTCCCTAGATCAATGGCCGCCCCTCCCAAACCCGCTGTATTCCCGAGCCGGAAATCGCCGCCATCCGCATCACTTACCACGTTGATCCGGCCCGTGAACGCGGACCAGTTGCCATTCAGGTCGGTTCGGACATAAGGAGTGTAAAATGTCAGGTCGCCCGATCCCGTCAAGCTTCCCGTCAAGGTGGAACGTCCGTCCGCTTCGATCCGCGCGATGGCTCCCTCGGGAACGATTAGATCCCACGTTCCGTTTTGTGAAACCCCGTTCACTGTATTTTCCACGGCCAGCGTGCCGTTATTGATGGTGATTGGCCCGGTCCCCGGACCGTCGGGATTTCCATCAAAACCGATATAAAGCCTTCCGTTATTGATTACCGTTCCGCCTGAATAGGTATTATGACCGACGAGCAGCAATGTCCCCGGGCCATTTTTTGTCAGCACACCGCTGCCGCTAACGGTGCCGCTGAGCAGCATCACCGATGCCGTTTCCAGGGTATCGATCGTCGCTCCCGCGGAACCGATGGTGAGGTTACGATCCGTCCCCGTTTGCAGACCGGTGAATCGGAGAGTTCCACCATTCAGAATCAAATTACCGGCATCTCCCGAAGAAGAACCGATCGAACTCGGAAACCCGGCATCCCCCAGAGCGACAACAGCGAGCGTGCCACCATTCAACACCGTCGGCCCGGTGTAATCGTTGATCGTGCTGACGGTCAGGACTCCAGTGCCCGATTTCGTAAGGCCACCTGGCCCCGCAATCGAGCCACTTCCCCCAAAGGTGTAATCCGACGAAGAATCCACCGTCACACCACCCACCGGCAAAACCGTGGCAAGAGTCACGTTTGAAGCCGTGGAACCACTCGAGTCGAACGTCACGGTATCACCCCCTACAAACAGATCTGGCACACCGGATTTCAACCAGTTCTGACTCGTGGCGATATCCCAAACATTGCCGGTACCCCGCCAGGTCACTTCTCCTGAAGTGCGTGTGGAACTCACCGTCAGACTGACGGCCCCGCCGCCGACTGAAATCGTGTAAGGTGTGCCCGGAGGAACCACGACGGACAGGTTCGAAACATTGCCGGTAAGCGTGCCGGTATACGTCATCAATGTGTAAGTTCCCGGTGACAAGTCGTCGTCGAGAGGATTGACGATAAGGCTCACCTTACCTGCGAGCGAAAGGTCACCCGTCACCTCTATCCGGTCATTCGGTTTGGAAAGACCCGTCGGATCGTCGGAAAGATCCAGTGCGAACGTCGAGCCGCTTTCCGCGCTCAGGCCATTTGAGAAGGACAAAGTTCCCGGGCTGTTCATACCGGATCCGGGCGTGACCGCTCCGCGATATTTAACCGTGACGAGTTGGCCGATTTGGCCGGTACCAGCGAGACGCCCGCCCGTTTTTCCTTCCGCCGCGGCACCTCCCCAAGTCCCCCCCCAAATGGTGATCGGGCTGTTTTGCAAACCTCCGTTGATCTCCAGCGCTCCATCCCAGATGGTCGTTTTACCGGTAAAGGTATGCGTCCCCGGCAAGGTGAGCGTGCCCGCTCCCATCTTGATCAGTTTCATCGTGCCCGCGAGTGATCCGCTACCGGTGAAAGCATAATCCTTCGGACTGGAAACCTTGAGAACACCCGGCTGGAGCGTCCCGTTCAGCACGACCTCCGTCGTATTGTCTCCGCTGATATCAAAGCGCACCGTATCCCCGTTCGCAAAGGCACTGTCCACGCCGTTGTCGAGCCAGCTTGAGGAAGTTCCCGAATCCCAGGTCGTGCTGCCGGTTCCACCTTTCCATACCAGCTTTTCCAACGCCATTGGCGGTGGAGGCAAGGGAGCCATGCCATAGCCGATGTAATAATCCGGATGGCTCGATTGCGCGTAACCTTTCGTCGTCTGTTGGATACGGTACTGGATGTTATGCATCAGCGTGTAAATACGCACCGGCTGACCATTGAAAGTACGGCCCAAGTCCGGATTTGCTGTCGAGAAAAGGCGTATCTCGGAGTTATCATTCGCGATAGCGACGACCTCCTCACGCCAGTCACCCAGAATATCCCCCCAAAAAGGAGGTTTTCCACTGCGATAGCTGCCTCCGGGAGCGACGTCCGGACTGCCGATACTGTAAAGCGGAGATCCACTATTAGGTCCGAATTTGTTAATTCGAAACGCATCGCTATTGATAATTTCCCGATCGATTGCCCCATCCCACCATATGACTTCACTCGGCCATGGCCTCGTCGGATAGACCTGATTTCCCTTGCAGTCGAAAACACCAGGCTCCGTGGAGAAAAATTGCAAACCATACATATCGGGAACAAAGGGCCCCACCACGCCACGCCCTACATCGACGACCTTGCCCGCGTATGTTTTCTTGATAACCGTACTTTTATCGGCCGCATGGTAAACACTGGTCAGCCCCTGGGGATTGGTCTGCTGGATCAGATAAGTTTCCAGCCCCGGACGATCCGGATCCATATCCGTGACGTGAAAGCGATCCCCGTGCTGTACATCGGTTATCTTATCGCCATTGATCTGGCCGGAACCATCCGCCTTCAACACATGACCGATGTCCACAAATTCGTCCTTCCCATCGTTATTGACGTCCGCCAGCCGAATCTGATGGCCTTCCGCATGGTGCTCGTCCGGGCCCGCCTCCCATAACCATTGCTGAACCAATTGACCGTTTTCGTAACGCCAGGTCGATACGTATTTGTTGAACGAGGAATCCGGATTGCGATTCGAAGTACTATAAACCAAGGATGGGGTCACTCCATCGCTGTAAAGAATTCCGAAATGACCCGGCGCCACGTGGTTTTGATTCACCCAGTGGGAGGGAATCGGAACTTGCGCTCGTGCTTTTTCATTACCCGTCAAACCATCGAGTACGGCGATGAAATTCACCTCGTCATCCGGGGCTGTGACAACCGCCTCGCTCGGCTGCCCATAATTGAAAATCACTCCGCGTGCGACCCTGAGCATCACCTCGGCCTTGCCGTCCCCATCCATATCGTACACGGTCAGCCCATCGCCATGTCCCACAGAAAGCGCGGAGGAACCCGGAACAACATTGTTTTGGTTAACGCTATTAGGCCCCATGTTGATTTGCCAGAGTAGGGTTCCATCCCGTTTGTAGGCCTGCACCCACTGCTCTTGAGTGCTGCCCGAGCCTTCATAAGTGCGGCTGACCACGAAATCATACTCGCCGTCACCATCCAAATCCCCCACCCAACAATCGTTCACGTTATGGTAGGTGCCCGCGGTACCCGGAGGTGCCTGCATCGGAATCGGAATGTACTGCCGGATCGCCGCATTGGCCGACAAAGTCGGCGGGGTGCTCAGCGGGTTCGCCCAGATGTCCGACACCTCCACGTCATCCAGCACCGGGCGAACCGTATAAGTGTAAGCCGTGGTGCTCAGACCCGGCGGAGTATCCACATAATTGGTAGTCGTCGTGATCGGCGAGCTGTTGAGTTTTACCGGCGTCCCGCCGTTCGCGGATCGGTAGAGGTTGAATGCGATTTCTTCCGGATCATTTCCAAGCAAACGCCAGCCGATGTAAGTCTGGGTGCTGCTCGTCCGCATGACCACCACTCCACGACCCAGTTTTTCCATTTGGCGTTGGGCAAAAGCGGAGCCGGCGGCAGCGAACCAGGCGGCACCTAGAAGTACGAAAGAATACAAGCGCGGCGTGAACATATGAATTGAAATCTACGTGAAATCGCCCCCTCGCGGGACGCCTGCATTCCATGAAAGATCAAAGGATGAAGTACGGCGATTTGATCCGAATTGTATCAACGTATGGGTTTGTGACGTTTGGATTTTTGAAACGAATTGTCCATTCGCTTACCGGTGCATCCAATTTCTCAACTCATCAAAGAGCAATCGAAAAATCGGCAAAATCCCAGTTAATAGTTAACTTTCCATTTACCGCCACCTCTATCACAAAGAGCCTTTGATCCTTGCCGAAAATCTTCTCGAATCAGAATGTCACTCCACGGCATCGGGAGAGAAATTGGATTGTCAACTCCAGATGGAGCGGGAATTCCTGCGGTTTAAAAACGTCATTACCCTTCATCGTTCCGCCTGGACGAATTGAGTGTTAAAGGAAAGAGCGGATCCTTCGAGTTCGGAAGCCTAAAAGCAGAAACAGCCATTGAAAAAACAGGATAAATACCTTTTAAAGATTTTATTTTCAGCCACTTATACATACCATTATTACTAACAGACACCACAGCCACTTTGCAAGAGCTCTTTAAGGTTACAACAATTTTCAAAACGGGGTGTCCTTGCGTCGCGAAAGGAGGGAGCTTGACACGACCCGTTGGTGTTGATTATTTTACCAAACGCCATGAAACGTTCAATCGCACTCCTGTCGTTGGCGCTTGCCCTCCCTGTCATTGCGGGAACTTCCGCAAAACAACCCATCCAACCTCCTCCACCTGAGGAACCGGGCCTTTGGCGTTGGTTCGTCGGTGGAACCGGCGGTTATCTTTTCGATCATGACGAGGCGTTCTATTCCGCGCATGTCGGTGTGGACACCCCGTGGAAGTTCGCGACCGCCGATGTCGCTTTTTATCTGGAAGTCGGCTATACCGAACCGGACTACCGGGTGAATTGGTTCCGCCAGATCGATTACGAAATCGAGCACGAAATCATCCCGGTCACCCTCAATGTGAAGCTTGAAAAAGCCCTCGCCGGAAACCTCAGCGCCTATCTCGGTGCCGGTGCCGGTGTCGCATTCGTGGATACGAAAGTTCGCAGTATCGTGGGAAGGGATTCCGACGACGACACGGTATTCACCGCTCAGGTCTTCGCCGGTCTGATCTACAACATCACCAGCAATTTCGAGGTCTACGGCGGTGCCCGTTGGATCTATCTGGACGACTCCGATGCCTTCGGAGCCGCAGGTAAAGCCTTGGGACTTCAGGATCTGGGAGATGATTGGCTGGTGGAAGCCGGTCTTCGTTACACCTTCTGATCTGTTCGGATCTTCGCATCCCTCCTTGCAAGCCACCCGGGACACCTCCCGGGTGGTTTTTCATTCCATGCCGGTATGCGAAACATTCAGCCAGTGGATGGCCAATACTTCCCGGATGGTGAATTTCCGTTCCTCTCCCGTGCCGGTGCGCCCCAGCTTCACCCGCACACGGATGAACCCCTCCGGCTCCAGCTTTGGGAGGCTCGATCCTCCTACCCGTTGGCCCGTTTCTTCCCTGCGAAAAGCTGCCTCGAGAAGCTGTCCGGCGGAGCTCCGGCGATCCACGGACACCGCGGGTGACGAACGCGTCGGCACCGCCTGGGGATTTGCGGGATCGGGTTCATAAAACACGACGCTCAATCGAGACCCATCCTCCTGTGCGATCTGTCGTTGGCGCGCCAGCAGACGGAATTCCCCTTCCGCCTCACCTTCCTCTGAAAAAAACAAGGACAGCGGGCTGTCGGAGTAGCACACGAAATCGAGCCAATCCAAACGGACCTCACTCTCCACTTTCCGGAAAACGGCTTCCACCCGTTTCTGGTCATGCGTCAGCCAACGGGTTTCGATCAGTTCCTGCCCGCCCAGACGCAAAATGCCACTCTGCTCGTAACGCAGCTCGGGAACTTCCAGCAGCCGCACCGGATTCGCCTGATAAAACCGGATCATTCTCCCGACGAGCGCGCTGGGCTGATCCACAAACTGCGCCTTGCCCTCGGGTGTCGGGTTTTTCAGGAAATTCATCAGCGTTTCCTGCGCCTTCGGCATCGCCGCATGAAGCATTGTCTGGTCCTTCAGCGACTGCGCCATTTGCCGTTTCGATTCACCTGTATTTCCGGAGGCAGCTTCGCTGGGATTTTTTTGATAGAAATAAATCACGATTCCCGCCATCAGCAGCATCCAACCGCCGAATACGATCGCCAGAGTCCGGTATGTTTTTCCGAGTCTTTTTCTCGATGAAACACGCTTCCTTTTCATGTGCGCCGACGGCTTCGGCCCATCCGCTGCCCCGCCTTCCCGTCCCGGAGCTTCCAGACACGTGGAACAACGGCGCCCCGCCCACAAGCCGGGCCGGGATAAAAACAACTCGCCGCATTTGCCGCAGTGAAACCAGGTTTTCCGTTCGTAAGACATTACCGTTCAGCCGATTTCCAGTTTACGCTCCAACGCTTCCTCCATCGCTCTTTCCACCAACCTCGCCGCCAATGCCTCCGTCGCCGTATCCAGCCGCTGCACTGCGGCCTTGAGCGGATTGGCGGCACCTTGGGCCAATGCCTGCCTCACCTCGCCGGTGGCAGCCTCGATTTCCCCGGTCTCTTCCGCCGTCGCCAAGCCCATCGCCAGCACCTGTTCCACAGCCGGGAGCAGCTCTTCCGCCTTCAGCTTCGCCTCGGTAAAAATCCGCTCGGCCATGTCCTCGAACGCATGCTCGACGGACTCGCCGACCATCGCCTCCACCGCCGCATCGTCCACGTTCACCGCGGCACTCTCGATGCGGACAACCGTGTCCCGCCCCGTCGCCACATCGCGCGCGAGCACTTCGAGAATGCCATTTTCATCGATCCGGAACTGCACGCCGACCCGTGTCCTTCCTTTCGGCGCAGGGTCGAACGCGACCTCGAAATTTCCCAGTTCCCAGTTATCCCGCGCCATTTCCCGCTCCCCTTGCAACACCCTGACGCGCATCGAAGTCTGCCCATCCGCCGCATTGGTGAACATCTCACCAGCCTTGCACGGGATCGTCGTATTGCGGGGAATCAGCACGTTCATCAGCCCGCCGAACGTTTCGATTCCCAGACTCAGCGGCGTCACATCCAGCAACACCATCTGCCGCAGCGCACCGCTCAGCACCCCGCCCTGGATCGTCGCTCCCAGCGCGATCGCCTCGTCCGGATGCTGGGAAACATCGGGGTCCCGCCCGAACATCGCCGCAACCGCCTCCCGCACCGCGGGAATCCGCGTGCTGCCGCCGACGAGCACCACCGCGTCCAGATCTTCCGCTTTCAATGCCGCGTCCGCCAACGCCTGTCGGCAATGCCGCAGCGTCCGCTGAACGAGAGGAGCGATCGTTTTTTCGAAATCCGCTCGGGTGATCGTTCGTTCGATACTGTTCGCCCCGTCGTAAAACGGCAGGCGAAACACCGTTTCCTCCGCTTCCGAGAGCACGATTTTCACACGCTCCGCTTCCGCCAAAAATCTCGGATCGTTGGCGGGCACACCGCATTTTTCCAGAATCAGCGCGTCAATATCATCCCCGCCGAGCCGCGTGTCACCGTGAGTCGCCAGCACCTGAAACACGCCGTCCTGCATTTCCAGAATCGAGAGATCGAACGTGCCGCCGCCGAGGTCGTACACCGCGACGCGGGATTTTTCCTCCAGCTTGTCCAGCCCGTAGGCAAGCGCCGCCGCCGTCGGTTCGTTGAGAATCCGTACCACGTCCAGTCCGGCCAATTCCCCCGCCCGCTTGGTCGCCGCGCGTTGGGCGTCGTGGAAATACGCCGGCACGGTAATCACCGCCTTTTTCACCTCCACGCCCAATCGCCACTCGGCGACGCGTTTCATTTCCCTGAGAATTTCCGCGCTGATCTCCTCCGGAGAACGTCCGACCACCCGCGGCGAGCCGTCCCCGGCGGCCGTGACGGCAAGCGGAAAATCCGGTTCCACCTCGGAAACCCTGCGCCCGATCAGGCGTTTCACGCTCGTCACCACCCGCTCAGGCTCCAGCGCCCGACGCCTCAAAGCCTTCGCCCCCACTTCCAGCGAGCCATCCGCCGCAACATACACCGCGCTCGGCGTGATCCGCTTGCCGTCCTCATTCGCCAGCAAAATCGGAAACCCTGAATCCACCACGCCCACGGCGGAATTCGTCGTTCCCAGATCGATCCCCAGAATCACATCACTCATCGCCGCAAACCATCTCCCGCCGCCCGTTTCCCGTCAACCCGGGAGCGCCGAGGACCACCCCGGCCTTATTCTTCCTTTCAACCTTTAACCAATAACCTTTAACTCCCCCCACCCATGCCCACCCTCCAACACGCCCGTTTTACCGCCATCGATTTCGAATCAGCGGGAGCGGCACGAGGCATGACGGATCAACCGGTGCAAATCGGCATCGCCGGATGGTCTCTCGCGGAAGGGCATCACAACTCCTTCGTTTCCTATCTGCAAACCACCCAGCCGATCCAGTGGTCCGCCCAGAAAGTTCACGGCATCACCACCGCTCACCTTCGCGACGCACCCTCGCTCCTCATGCTCTGGCCGGAAGTGAAAAAACGTCTCGCCGGAGCCATCGTCGTCGCCCATGGCAAGGGCACCGAGAAACGATTCCTGCGCGCCTTTCCCGGTCACGGTTTCGGCCCCTGGATCGATACACTTCTGCTAGCCCGAGCCGCGTGGCCGGATCTGCCAGACCATTCCCTCGGCACACTCTGCACCACCCACGGCCTGACGGATCGCGTCCAACAGCTCGTCCCCGGGAAAACCTGGCACGACGCACTCTTCGACGCCGTCGCCTCCCTCGTCCTGCTCGAATTCCTCATCGGCTTCCTCAATCCAGCCACCGCGACCACCGAGCTTCTGCTTCATCCGGACACCCGCGATTGGCATAAAGACAGAAGACGGTGAGACAGAAGATAAGACGCGTAAACCACATCTCTTTTCTTCCGTCTTCTGTCTCCAAATCTTCTGCCTTCTCTTTCCACCGATAACCGGTAACCTCCCTCTCCACCCACATGACCGCCTCCACCCGACGCACCAGCGGCTCCGTCGCTATGGACGACTACCTCGAGCAAATCCTGCATCTGATCGAGGAAAAGGGCTATGCCCGGGCGGTGGACATCTCGCGGAACCTCGGCATTTCCCAGGCGAGCGTCACCAACATGCTCCAGCGCCTCGACGGCGAAGGACTGGTGAAACACGAAAAATATCGCGGCACCGTTCTGACCGACGAAGGCCACCGCATCGCCAAGGCGATCATCGAGCGCCACGAAACGCTCACCCGCTTTCTCCGGCTTTTCGGTATCGATGAAGAAACGATCTATCGCGACGTCGAAGGCATGGAACACCACGTTTCCCGCCCCACCCTGAACGTCATCCGCGCCGTCGCCGACGTTCTGGAAGCGGATCCCACCCTGCTGGCGCTCGTTTCCCAACGCGCGAAACAAGCTCCACCGCCGAAACTTCGCGGGTAATCGGAGCAACCACTCCGCGTGGATTCTTCGTTCCTTGTCACGGATTCTGATTCCGTGCCCTCCCGCTTGATTTTCCAGAAGCCAGATGTTCATCTTAAGGAGGTTGTAAAAACCGAGAAAAAACCCACCTCTTCCATGTCCAGCGACGATCAACTGACCGACTCTCCCGATTCCCCTGTGAAAAAGATTCTCGTCCCGATCGACTTTTCACCTCCTTCGCAACGCGCCCTGCTGCACGCCCTCCACGCCGCCCATCGGGCCAAAAAGCACCTCTGCATCATTCACGTCTCCAAACCCATCCCCTGCCCGCCCCGCTGCACGGCCCGTGAATACATCGCCGATCAGGAACTGCACCGGCAGCGTGTCAAAAACGAAATCACCGATCTCGTCGCAAAACTCTGGACCGGCCCCTTCGCCGGAACCCTGGAACCCCTAGCCACCGAAGGCGTCCCTTCTCACGAAATCATCCACGCGGCGCAACGGCACGACATCGATGTCATCGTGATCTCCACCTACGGCAGGGCAGGCATCAAGCGCTTCTTCCTAGGCAGCACCACCGATCACGTCGTAAGATTCGCCCCCTGCTCCGTGCTGGTAGTGAAGAAAAAATTCAAAGGTGAAATGCCGTCGCTCGAATCGTAGCAACTCCTGGAAACAAAATCATGAGCCGCAGCTACCACGTAACGAAAAAGAAAGCCATCGAAGCTTTCCGTGAAGGAGACCTCGAACCGGCCTATCAACAATCGGAAAAGTGCTGGGTGAAGCAAAGACAGTTGAAAGCGCGAAAGACCAAGAATACCCCCCCGAATCGCTCCATCGTTTCCGGCGAGATTTCCCGAACAAAAACTGTCAGAGACGAGAGAGACCGTCCTTAAGCAGCTTCCGAATTCGACATTCAACCACAGAGATCACAAAGAACACAGATTGAAAAATCATATCGAAATCCTCCCCTCCTTATCCGCGTTCATCCATAGTTTTCAAAAATTTTTGTGCTCTCTGTGATCTTTGTGGTTCCGCTCTCTAACTCCCTCGCACCGTCCCTCCATCGATCCACGTGCTACCGATCAACGTGGCCCTTGGAAAAACCGGGACACCGTACTCATTGCTGTGAAGCATGCCGATGAGCATATCCACAGCAGCTTCTCCCACCTCTTCGTTGTGCTGGTGCATCCCCGCCCAATCGGCGTGGTCCTTTCTCCATTCCAACTGAATCAGGCCGATGTCCTCCGGGATTTTCCACCCCGCCTCGGTCAACCAGCGATGGACGACATGATAGAGCGTCAGGATCACGTCCGGTTTTTCCTTATCGAGCCATGCGTAAAACAGCTCCGGCTTCTCGCGGGCACCACTCACATTGTAAAAAGGCGTCACCCGTTGTTTTTTCGGCAACGCCATCTGGGCGACGAACACCCCGGCTGAAAAACGTCGCTGCACGAGATTATCGATCACCTCGTCCAGCACCAGCGCGGGCCGGGAATAACCCAGCTCGATGGCCTTTTCGAAAGCCCGCAACGCCAGCATGTGGTGATCCACACAGCTAAAAGAAAGCGCCGGAGCTCGCGTGCGCACTCCGGTGACCACACAGGAGAACGTTTCCCACAAAGGCCGGAATCTCTCCGGGAGCTGATTGTGATTCATCAATCCCGTAATGATCGCCCCTCGAATCCTGCGAGCGCGCATGATCCGCACCAGTCTCTCGCCATCGAGTTCCGGATCGTGCATCCAGAATTCATCCAGACTGTACCCCTGCTGCTCCGCGCCCCGATGGCAGCCCGCCACGTAATTCGGGATCGTCGGGTGCGTCTGGAACGCGTTGGCGTCCGAATGCGCGTTGACGAGGGCCAGCGTCGCCTGATGGCCCGTGGACACGCCGGAACGGAGCTGTGCCATCAGGTGCCCGACGGTGGGATTGCGGGTATAGCCCATTTTTTTCGCGATTTCCCCGATCCGCCGCCGGGTGGCGATCGGAATCTGGGGATCGTTGCGCAACGCGAGCGAGACGGTGTTTTTTGAAACCCCCGCCTCTTTCGCCACATCGAGCATCGATATTTTCCGCATACCGGGAGATATCTCGAAATCTCCCACATTACTGTCAAGTCAATCCGGCATTTACCCTCTTTCGGAAACCGGATCAGCTTTGGGCCAAACCTATGTCATTCTCTCTTGGAATCGATTACGGAACCAATTCCGTCCGTGCACTGATTGTGGATACTACCGATGGCCGGGAACTGGGCGTCGGCGTCATCGACTACCCCAGCGGCCAGCAAGGAATCCTGCTGGATCCCCGCGACCACCACCTCGCCCGCCAACATCCCGGCGACTATCTCTTCGGCCTCGAAAACGCGGTGCGCGCGGCCTTTGCCGAGGCACGAAAAGACCCGTCCTTTTCCGCCGACCGGATCGTCGGCATCGGCGTGGATTCCACCGGCTCCAGCCCGATGCCGGTGGATGAAAACAACGTACCGCTCGCCCTTCACGAACGCTGGAAGAATCACCTCGCCGCCCAGTGCTGGCTGTGGAAAGACCACACCAGCCACGAAGAAGCCGCGAAAATCACCGCCCTCGCCGCGGAACACCGCCCGCAATACATCGCGAAATGCGGCAATACCTACTCCTCCGAATGGTGGTGGAGCAAGATCTGGAAATGCTCGAAAGTCGCCCCAGACGTCTTTGAAGCCGCCTACAGCTGGGTGGAACTGAGCGATTTCATCCCCGCCGTGCTCGCAGGCATCACCGATCCGAAGGCCATCAAACGCGGCATCTGCGCCGCCGGACACAAGGCCCTCTACAGCGACGAATGGAACGGCCTGCCCGATAAGGACTTCCTTTCCCTACTCGATCCCAGACTCGCCGACCTGCGAGACCGCCTTTACGATCAGGCCCACGACGCCACCGTAGCCGCCGGTTTTCTCTGCGGCGAATGGGCGGAAAAACTCGGCCTCCCCGCCGGGATTCCCATCGCCATCGGGGAGTTCGACGTCCATTACGGCGCGATCGGCTGCGGCGTCGATGAAGGCACCCTCGTCAAGGTCATCGGCACTTCCACCTGCGATTGCGCCGTCGTTCACGCCAGCAAGACCGTCGCGGACATTCCCGGCATCTGCGGCATCGTCCCCGGTGCGATTTTACCCGGCTACTATGGCATCGAGGCCGGCCAAAGCGCCGTCGGCGATATTTTCAAATGGTGGGTCGAGCACGTCTGCGGCGGGAATGCCGCCACCCACGCCACTCTCACCGAAGAAGCATCCAAACTCGCCCCCGGCGGAAGCGGTCTGCTCGTGCTGGACTGGAACAATGGAAACCGCACCATCCTCGTCGATCCGATGCTGAGCGGCCTCCTGCTCGGCCAGACGCTCCACACCACCCAGGCCGAGATCTATCGGGCACTCATCGAGGCCACCGCTTTCGGCGCTCGCGCGATCATCGAGCGCATCCGCGAATACGGCGTCCCCGTCGAGCGCGTGGTCTGCGCGGGCGGCATCGCCGAGAAAAACCCGATGCTCATGCAGATCTACGCGGACATCACCGGCTGCACCATGCTCGTCAGCGGATCGAGCCAGGCCTGCGCCCTCGGCAGCGCCGTTTCCGCCGCCGTCCTCGCCGGAGCGCACCCGGACTTCGCCACCGCGCAGGCCGCCATGACCTCCCTGAAGAATGTCAGCTACACCCCCATCCCGGAAAACCAGGCCACCTATCAAAAACTCTACGAGCTCTACCGATCGCTCCACGACGCCTTCGGCGGCGTTTCCAAATCCGCCGATCTCTCCGGCGTCATGAAATCCCTCATCTCCATCAAACAAGCAGCTCTCTCCTGATTCCTTTATGAAACACCTCCCCACCGCCGAAATCTGGTTCATCACCGGCACCCAGCACCTTTATGGCGAAGGCCCGCTGCGCCAGGTCGCGGCGAATTCGCAGAAAATCGTCGAAGAACTCAACGCCTCCGGCCGCCTCCCGCTCAAGCTCGTCTTCAAGCCCATCCTCACCCGTCCGGAAGAAATCCGTGCCCTCTGTCTGGAAGCCAACGGCAACCCTGCCTGCGCCGGCCTCGCCATCTGGTGCCACACCTTTTCCCCGTCGAAAATGTGGATCAACGGCCTGCTGCAACTCCGCAAGCCCGTCCTCCACCTCGCCACCCAGTTCAATCGCGATCTGCCATGGGCCGATATCGACATGGACTTCATGAATCTCAACCAAGCCGCCCACGGCGACCGCGAACACGGCTACATCCACACCCGCCTCCGCCTCGGCCGCAAGGTCGTCGTCGGCCATTGGAGCGACACCGAAGTGCAGGATCGCATCGCCGCGTGGATGCGCGTCACCCGTGCGTGGGCAGACTGGCAGGGCGGAAAAATCGTCCGCTTCGGCGATAACATGCGCTACGTCGCCGTCACCGATGGCGACAAGGTGGCCGCGGAAGCGAAATTCGGCTTTTCAGTGAACACCCACGGCATCGGCGATCTCGTCGCGGCCATGAACGAAGTGAGCGACGAAGCCGTCGCGAAGCTCTGCGCCGAATACGAAGAGCTCTACTCCGTCTCCGCCGTGCTGCGCAAAGGCGGCGAGCGCCACGACGCGCTCCGTTACAACGCCCGTCAGGAACTCGGCCTCCGCGCGTTCCTTGAAGAAGGAAACTACATCGGCTTCAGCGACACCTTCGAAGACCTCCACGGCCTCAGCCAGCTCCCCGGCCTCGCCGTGCAGCGCCTCATGGCGGACGGCTACGGCTTCGCCGGTGAAGGAGACTGGAAAACGGCGGCCATCGTCCGCGCCATGAAAGTCATCGCCGCGGACCTCCCCGGCGGCACCTCCTTCATGGAAGACTACACCTACGAGCTGAACCCCGGCGGCCAGCTCGTGCTCGGCTCGCACATGCTTGAAATCTGCCCGTCCATCGCCGCAGCCAAACCCGCCATCGAAATCCACCCGCTCGGCATCGGCGGCAAGGACGATCCCGCCCGCTTCGTCTTCGACGCCCACGAAGGCGCCGCCATCAACGTCGCCATGATGGACCTCGGCAACCGCTTCCGTCTCCTCGTCAATGAAGTGGACGTCATCAAGCCACCCCACGACCTGCCGAAGCTCCCCGTCGCCCGCGCCGTCTGGAAATGCCGTCCGGACCTGAAAACCGCCGTCGGCGCATGGATCTACGCCGGTGGCGCCCACCACACCGGCTTCAGCTACTCCGTCACCACCGAGCACATCGAAGACCTCGCCGAAATCGCGGGCGTGGAAGTCGCCGTCATCGATGCCGACACGAAGATCCGCGAATTCAAACAGGATCTCCGTAACAACGAAATCTACTACCACATCGCACCCGGCCTCGGCCGCCTGTAATTTCCCATGAGCAGCTATCGCGAAATCAAGGAAGAGTGCTACGAGGCGAACCTTCTCCTGCCCGAGTTCAAGCTCATCGACCTCACCTTCGGAAACGTCAGCGTCGCGGACCGCGATCGCGGCGTTTTCGCCATCAAGCCGAGCGGCGTGGACTACACCACTATGAGGCCGGAAGACATGGTGATCGTCGATTTCGAAGAAGGCAAAACCGTCGAGGGAACCCTGCGCTACTCTTCGGACACCCCCACGCACCGCCGTCTGTTTCAGGCGTTTCCCGGCATCCGCTCCATCGTCCACACCCATTCGCGCAACGCCGTCGCCTTCGCCCAGGCCGGGCGGGAAATCCCCTGCCTAGGCACCACCCATTGCGACTACTTCTACGGCAGCGTGCCCGTCACCCGCCCAATGACCCCCGGAGAAATCCGGAGCGCCTACGAATGGGAAACCGGCAACGTCATCGTCGAACGTTTCGAAAAAGCCTCCCCCGCTCTCAACCCGGAGGAAATTTGCGCCGTCCTTGTTCACAGTCACGGTCCCTTCGTCTGGGGACCCAGCGGGAAAAAGGCCGTCGAAAATGCCTTCGCCCTCGAGATCGTCGCCGAAATGGCCATGAAAACCCTCCAGCTCAATCCCGCGATTTCCTCCGTTCCTCAACCCCTCCTCGACAAGCACTTCCTGCGCAAACACGGCGCGACCGCCTACTACGGACAGAAATCCTGACTAATAATTTCACGCACAAATCCAACTCCCAACCTATCAAAAAACAGATCCTATGATGATCTCCCTTCTTGCGCAAACCGAACCCATCCTCAGTCCATCCGATTGGGTCGTCATCGGGCTGTACCTCGTCCTGCTGATCGGCATCGTTTACTGGTCGTCCAGGCACCAGAACAGCGCTGCGGACTACTTCCTGGCAGGTCGCCACGCCGGATGGTTCGTCGTCGGCTGCTCGATCTTCGCCTCGAACGTCGGCTCCGAACACATCGTCGGCCTCGCGGGCTCCGGCGCGAACAACGGGCTCGCCCAGGCTCACTGGGAAATGCAGGGCTGGGTGCTCCTGCTTCTCGCATGGTTCTTCATTCCGTTCTATTACAGCTCCAAGGTCTTCACCATGCCGGAGTTCCTCGAAAAACGTTTCGACGCCCGTTCCCGTTGGGTGCTCTCCATCGTCTCGCTCATCGCCTACGTTTTCACCAAGGTATCCGTCACCGTTTATGCCGGAGCCATCGTGTTCGAAACCCTTCTTCCCGACACCTTCGGCTCCCCGCAGAACGCCTTCTGGATCGGTGCCTTCATCACGGTGGTGCTGACCGGCATCTATACGATTTTCGGCGGCTTGAGAGCGGTGATTTACACCGAAGTCGCACAAACCATCGTCCTGCTCGTCGGCTCCGCTTTCATCACCTTTTTCGGCCTCGCGAAACTCGGCGGCTGGGACGAACTCATCTCCGTCGCCCGTCCCGTTTCGGAAAATTTCGCCCTCTGGCGCCCGCTCAGTGACATGAATTTCCCATGGCTCGGCGTCATGATCGCCTCGATCATCATCGGCACCTGGTACTGGTGTACCGACCAATACATCGTCCAGCGCTGCCTCGCCGCCAAAAATCTCCAACAGGCACGACGCGGCGCGATCTGGGGCGGTGCGCTGAAAATCTTCCCCGTCTTCATCTTCCTCGTCCCCGGCATGATCGGCTGGGCATTGCACCAGAAAGGCATCATCCACATCCCCATTGAAAACGGCAAACTCAAGGGTGACATGGTATTCCCCACCATGGTCGCCAATCTTCTGCCGCCCGTGATCCGCGGCCTCGTCGTCGCCGGCCTCATGTCCGCGCTCATGTCCTCCCTCGCCTCGCTCTTCAATTCCTGCGCCACACTCTTCACCGTCGATATTTACGAGAAACTCCGTCCCGGCCAGAGTCAGAAGAAGCTCGTTCAGGTCGGCCGCGTCGCCACCGTCGTCGTCGTTATTTTCGGCCTCATCTGGATTCCGGTCATGAAGGTGATTTCCGAAAAAAGCGCCGGGCTTTACGACTACCTCCAGAACTTCCAGGGCTTCCTCGCACCGCCCATCGTCGCCGTCTTCATCCTCGGCTTGTGCTGGAAACGGATCAACGCCACCGGTGCCTTCAGCGGCCTCGTCATCGGTTTCGTCGCCGGCATGTTCAAGCTCACCGTGCAGACACTCACCAAATCCGGCGCGATCGGCGAAGGCTCGTTCCTTTATGCCATCGGCGATTACAACGGCTACTACGCCTGCGGTTGGCTCACCCTGCTGAGCGCCCTTATCATCATCGCCGTCTCCCTCTCCACCCCGCCACCGTCTGCGGAAAAAGTCCACAACCTGACTTTCGGCACGATGAGCCCCGAAGCTCGCAAGGAATGGAAAGACTCCATCGGAGCCGGTGACTATCTTGGCACCCTCGCGGTCCTCGGTATCATCCTCGCCGGTTACCTCTACTTCTCCTTCTGGCTCTCATGAAACCCGCATGAAACCCGGACGATCTAACATTCATTCAATTCTATGAAAAATCCATTCCATCTTCTGACCACATTGGCCATCAGCGGCCTGATGATGACCGCCTGCAATCGCAATCAAGGCTCCGGCGGCGGAAACATCACCGTCGGGTTTTCGCAAATCGGTGCCGAAAGCGCCTGGCGCACCGCCAATACCGATTCGATCAAGAGCGAAGCCGAAAAACGCGACGTAAACCTGATTTTCTCCGACGCCCAGCAGAAGCAGGAAAACCAGATCAAGGCACTCCGCTCCTTTATCGCCCAGGGCGTGGACGTCATCGCCTTCTCACCCGTCGTCGAAACCGGCTGGGAGCCGGTTTTGCAGGAAATCAAACAAGCAGGCATCCCCGTGATCCTGACCGACCGCGCCGTGGACGTGAGCGATGATTCACTCTACGTCACCTTCATCGGCTCCGATTTCACGGAAGAAGGTCGCCGCGCCGCACGATGGCTGGTCGAAAAAACCGGTGGCAACGCCGTCATCGCCGAGCTCACCGGCACTCCCGGCTCCGCTCCCGCCATCGACCGGAAAAAAGGCTTCGAGGAAATCATCGCCCAGCATTCCAACATGAAAATCGTGAAATCCCAGAGCGGCGATTTCACCCGCGCCAAGGGCAAGGAAGTCATGGAGTCCTTCCTCAAGGCCCCCGACGCGAAAACCCTCACAGTGCTCTACGCCCACAATGACGACATGGCGCTCGGCGCGATCCAGGCCATCGAGTCCGCCGGCCTCAAACCGGGCAAGGACCTCCTCATCGTTTCCATCGACGGCGTGAAATCCGCCTTCGAAGCCATGAAGGAAGGCAAGCTCAACTGCACCGTCGAATGCAATCCGCTGATCGGCCCGCAGCTCTTCGACGCCGTGGAAGCCATCGTCAACGACAAGCCGCTGCCGAAGCGCATCGTCGTCGAGGAAGGCGTGTTCGACGAATCCCAGGCCGCCTCCGAACTTCCCAATCGCAAATACTGAACCATGCAACAGGACGCTCTCCTCGATATCCGGGGTCTGGTCAAAACCTTCCCCGGAGTGCGCGCGCTCGACGGTGTGGACTTCACCGTCCGCCGGGGCGAAGTCCATGCCCTGATGGGAGAGAACGGCGCCGGGAAAAGCACACTCATCAAGGTGCTCACCGGCGTTTATCCGCGCGACGGCGGCACCGCGTTTCTCGATTCGAAGGAAATCCATCCCCGCAACCCCGCGGAAGCCGAAGCGTCCGGCATCAGCACCGTCTATCAGGAAGTCAACCTGATCCCCCACCTTTCCGTGGCGGAAAACATCTGCATCGGCAGACAGCCGACCCGCTTCGGCATGATCCGCTGGGGTGAAATCAGACGCCGCGCGAAAGCCGCGCTCGAGCGTCTCGGCCTCGATCTCGACCCCTCCCGCCAGCTTTCCTCCTACTCCATCGCGAACCAGCAAATGGTCGCCCTCGCGCGGGCCATGGACATATCCGCCAAGCTGCTCATCCTCGACGAACCGACTTCCAGCCTCGACGAAAGCGAGTGCGAGGAACTCTTCCGCATCATCCGCAAACTGCGCGACGACGGCATGGGCATCGTCTTCGTCACCCATTTCATGGATCAGGTTTACTCCGTGACCGATCGCATCACCGTGCTGCGCAACGGGAAACTCGTCGGCGAATACCTCACCGCCGACCTGCCCCGCCTCGAACTGGTCGCGAAAATGATCGGCAAGGACGTGAAGGAAGTCGAAGCCATGGAACACCAGCACCCCACCCCGCTGGAAACCAGCCACGCCACGCCCTTCATCGAACTGAAAAACGTCGGCCGCAAAGGCACCATCGCCCCCTTCGACCTGAAAATCCATCCCGGCGAAGTCGTCGGACTCGCGGGACTGCTAGGCTCCGGACGCTCGGAAACCGCGCGACTCGTCTTCGCCGCTGACCGCGCGGACTCGGGCGAATTCCGGATCAACGGCAAAAAGGTCGATTTCAAATCCCCGCGCGACGCGATCCGCCACTGCCTCGCCTTCACCACCGAGAGCCGGAAAGAAGACGGCATCATTCCCAATCTATCAATCCGGGAAAACATCATCCTCGCCCTGCAGGCCAGCCGCGGCACCTGGCGCAAGCTCCCGCGTCACGAACAGGACGCCCTCTCCCAACGCTTCATCAAAGCGCTCAACATCAAAACCCCGCACGCCGAACAACTCATCCGGAACCTCAGCGGCGGCAACCAGCAAAAGGTCCTGCTCGCCCGCTGGCTGGCGACGGAGCCGAAACTCTTCATCCTCGACGAGCCGACCCGCGGAATCGACGTCGGTGCGAAAGCCGAGATCGAAAAACTCATCGCCTCGTTGCGCAAGGAAGGCCTCGCCGTCCTCTTCATCAGCTCGGAACTGGAGGAAATCGTTCGCGGCAGCCAGCGCGTCTCCGTTTTGCGGGATCGCCGCCACATCGCCCAGCTCGTCGGCGAACAAATCACCGAAGACTCCATCATGAGCCACATCGCAGCATCTGAAGACAGCCCCACACCATGAACGAACTCATTTTCCCCGTCGTCTTCTGGACCGTGATGCTCGGCCTGCTGGCGGTTTTCCGCAAGGAACGCGTCTTCTGGCCCTTGCTGGCCCTGGCGTTGCTCCTCCTTTTCAACCACCTCTTCACCCCCGGATTCTTCCGGATGGAAATCCGCGACGGCCGCCTTTACGGAACCTTGGTCGATATTCTCAACTACGGTGGCCCCATCATGCTGCTCGCCCTCGGCATGACCCTCATCATCGCCACCGGCGGCGTCGATCTCTCGGTCGGAGCCATCATGGCCGTCTCCGGAGGAGTGATGGCACAAGTCGCCACTTCGCACGGGCCATGGGCCGCGCTTGCCGCCGCGATCGCCATCAGCGTCCTCCTCGGAGCCTGGAACGGCACCCTCGTTTCCGTCATCCGGATCCAGCCCATCGTCGCGACCCTGATCCTGATGGTCGCCGGTCGCGGCGCCGCCCAGCTCATCACCGGGGGACAGATCCTCAATTTCAACGACCCCACCCTCGTCTTCGTCGGAAACGGCGCTGTCGCCGGTCTTCCCTTCACCTGCTGGCTCGTCGCCATCATGCTGCTGCTGACGACCGTGCTCACCCGGAAAACCGCTCTCGGCCTTTTCATCGAAGCCGTCGGTGACAATGAAGCCGCCAGCCGTCTGGCGGGCATCAACGCGCGCTGGGTGAAATTTTCCACCTACGCCTTCGGTGGTCTCTGCGCGGGACTGGCGGGACTGGTGGCCGCATCGAACATCCGCAGTGCGGACGCGAACCACGCCGGATTGTATGCCGAGCTCGACGCCATTCTCGCCGTCGTCATCGGCGGCACCGCCCTGACCGGCGGGCGTTTCTACCTCGTCGGTTCGCTCGTCGGCGCACTTCTGATGCAGACCCTGACCACCACGATGTACGCGCGTAACGTCAGCTCGGACATCGCACCCGTACCGAAAGCCCTCGTCATCATCGCCGTGTGCCTGCTCCAGAGTGAACCCGCCCGCGCCTGGATTTCCCGCCTTCGCAAGCCATCCGCCCGAAAGGAGGCCGCATGAACCGCATCAATCCCAAATTCATCCCCCTGATCGCCACCTCGGTGGTGCTCCTCGCGCTCTATATCACCGGCTGCGTGCTCTATCCGAATTTTTCCTCCCTACGCGTGCTGGTGAATCTGTTCGGGGATAACGCCTTCATCGGAGTCGCCGCCATCGGCACCACCTTCGTGATTCTTTCCGGTGGCATCGACCTCTCCGTAGGAGCCGTCGTCGCCTTCACCACCATCCTGATCGCCGAGCTGATCCACGGCGGCACCCATCCGCTGGTGGCCATCGTCATCGCCCTTGCCGCGGGCACCGGCTTCGGCGTGCTGCAAGGATGGCTGATCCGCAGTTTCAAGCTCCCGCCCTTTCTGGTCACACTCGCCGGGATGTTCTTCATGCGCGGCCTCGCCTTCGTCGTGAACGGTGAGTCCGTGGCGATCAAACACGAGTTTTTCAGCCAAACCATCCGGGAGCTGAGCATCCAGATCGCCCCGAAAGTCAGCATCCCCTTCACCGCGACCTGTCTGATCGTGGCCATCGTGATCGCCTCCCTGATCGCAAGCTACAGCAGGTTCGGCCGCAATGTGTACGCCATCGGCTCCAGCGAACAATCCGCACTGCTGATGGGCATCCCGGTCGGGCGCACCGTTCTCGGCATCTACGGACTCGCCGGATTTTTCGCGGCCCTCGGCGGCGTGGTCGCCACCTTTTACATGCAGTCCGGCAATCCGGCGTCGTTCTCCGGTCTGGAGCTGGACGCCATCGCCGCCGTCGTCATCGGCGGCACCCTGCTCACCGGCGGCGTCGGTTTCATTCCCGGCACCCTCATGGGCGTGCTCATCCTCGGCCTCATCCAGACACTCATCATGTTCCAGGGAGACCTGAACACCTGGTGGACACGGATCGCGATCGGCACCCTGCTGCTCCTTTTTATCGTGATGCAAAAGGCCATGTCGATCACTCCCCGATTCCGTTCATCCTGATAGAAAAACGAATCAAGATTTCGATTCTGAAAGAAAATCCATCATCCGAACGTATCGATCTGCCCGGAGTTCTTTCTTCATCCCCACTTTTATCCCGATGATTTCCCTTCGCTTCGCCACTCTTCTCCTCACCTCCTGCGCGTTCGCGATTCCCTCGCAAGTGCAGGGAAAAGAAGCTCCGCAAACCGCGGCCGCGATGTTTCCCCTGAAATCCGTCCGCCTGCTGGACAGTCCGTTTTCACCCGCCGTGGAATCGAACCGCGCCTACCTGCTCGCACACGATCCCGACCGCCTCCTCGCCCCTTTCCTGCGTGAAGCCGGACTCGAACCCCGCAAACCTTCCTATGAAAACTGGGAAAATATCAGGCTCGATGGCCACACCGCCGGCCACTACCTCTCGGGTCTGGCGAACATGATCGCCGCCGGCGCCGATACGCCCGACCGCCAGTTCCAGCAACGGCTCGACTACATGCTGTCCGAGCTGGAACGCTGCCAACAGGAGGGCGGTGACGGCTACCTCGGAGGCATCCCCGGCAGCAAGGCCTTCTGGGCCGATTTCGCCGCCGGGAAATTCAAGGCCCGGACATTCGACATCAACGGCAAATGGGTGCCTTGGTACAACGTGCACAAAACCTTCATCGGCTTGCGCGACGTCCATCTGGAAACCGGCAATCCGAAGGCAAAGGAACTCCTCGTCCGCCTCGGCGATTGGGCCGAGCAAGTGACCTCCGGCCTCTCCGACGAACAGATGCAAACCATGCTCGACACCGAGCACGGCGGCATGAACGAAGTTCTGGCGGACATTTACACACTCACCGGCGACGAAAAATATCTGCGCCTCGCGAAACGCTTCAATCATCACGCCATTCTGGATCCCATCATCGCCCACAAGGACGAGCTGACCCGCAAGCACGCGAACACCCAGATCCCCAAAGTCATCGGTCTGAAACGCATCGCCACTCTAACCAACGACAAGGCGGCGGATTCCGGCGCCCGCTTTTTCTGGGACACCGTCGTTCACACCCGTTCCGTCGCCTTCGGTGGAAACAGCGTGGCGGAAAATTTCAACGATCCAAAGGATTTCCGGCAGGTGCTCGAAAACCGTCAGGGCCCGGAAACCTGCAACACCTACAACATGTTGCGGCTCACCGAGCAACTGTTCGCCACCGATCCCAAAGCATCCTATGCGGACTTCTACGAGCGCGCTCTTTTCAACCACATCCTCTCCTCGATCCATCCGCCGGATCACCCGGGCTACGTCTACTTCACCCCCCTCCGCCCGGGTCACTACCGCGTGTATTCCGAGCCCGAACAATGCTTCTGGTGCTGCGTCGGCACCGGAATGGAAAACCCCGGCAGATACGGACAATTCGTCTACGCCAAAGCCCGCGACGGATTTTACGTCAACCTGTTCATCGCTTCCGAACTCATCGACCCGGAACGCGGCGTGACGCTCCGCCAGGAAACCCGCTTCCCCGACGAGGAAAAAACCCGCCTGACCCTGAAGCTCAAGCAGCCCGCCACCTTTTCGCTGCATCTCCGCCATCCGTCCTGGGTCGCACCGGACGCCTTCACCGTTCGCATCAACGGCAAACCCACCGCAACAAAATCCGAGCCATCCTCCTACGCCGTGATCCAACGTGAATGGCACGATGGCGATCAGGTGGAAATCGATCTGCCAATGCGCACCTCCGTGGAAGGCCTTCCCGACGGCTCCCCCTGGTATGCGATCCTGCACGGCCCGATCCTGCTCGCCTCCCCCACCAGTACCGACGACCTGCCGGGGCTGCGTGCCGGCCCAGGTCGTGGTGACCATAAGGCAAACGGCAAACTCATATCCCTCAACCGGGCAGCGTCACTGATGACGACGCCGGAAGCCCTGCCCGGTCATGTGAAGCCCGATTCTTCGGCCGGTCCGCTACATTTTTGTCTCACGGATATCGTCCGGCCCTCCTCGCCGGAGGGATTGCCGCTGATTCCATTTTTCCGCCTGCACGATTCGCGTTACCAGATGTATTGGCGGGTCGTTTCGGCCGATGACGGAGACGAGCAGAAACGCCTCGCCGAAGAAGAACAGGCGAAGCTGGCCCGGGAAGCCGCCACCATCGACTCCGTCGCCATCGGCGAGCAACAGCCGGAGGTGGACCACGCCTTCGCCGGTGAAGAAACCGAAATCGGCGAATTCAAGGGCCGCGTCTGGCGCCACGGCAAATGGTTCGAATACACGTTCCAGTCGCGCGGTGAAAAAACCGTGGAACTCGTGGCCACCTACTGGGGCGGCGATAAAAAACGCCGCTTCCAGATCACCGTGAACGGCAAACCGCTCGCAACCGAAGAACTGACGGGCAAACCCACTCGTTTCATCGACAAACGCTATCCGATTCCCGCCGAAATGCTCTCCGAAGCGAAAAACGGCGCACTGACCATCCGCTTCACCGGCCTCGACGGCTCGCTCGCCGGTGGCGTTTACGACATTCGTCTGATGAAACCTTCGACGACAAACTAACAATCCAATCACTCATCTCAGAGCCGCCCCCAAACCGGCGCATTGGAACATCTACAAAAATCAGACCCTGTCCTCCATGATTTCGTTACGAAACGCTTTGATCGCTCTCCTGCTCCCCGTGCTCAGCTTGCAGGGAGTGCATGCCGAATCCTCTTCCCAGCGTATCTCCATCACCGAAGCCGGAGCCGTCTCCGATGGCACCACCGTCAACACCCCGGTCATCCAGAAAGCGATCGACGATCTCGCCGCGAAAGGAGGCGGCACGCTCGTCATCCCTTCCGGCGTTTTCCTCAGCGGAGCGCTCGATTTCAAACCCGGCGTGCATCTGCATCTCGAAAAAGACGCGGTCCTTCGCGCCACCACCGACATGAGCCACTTCCCGAACCGGCCCACCCGGTTGGAAGGACTGTTCGTCGATTACACCCCCGCCCTCGTCAATGCCGAGCGATGCGATGGTTTCCGGCTCACCGGCGAGGGAACACTGGATGGGAACGGCCGGAAAATCTGGGATGAATTCTGGAGGCTCCGCAAAGCCTCTCCCGATCCGGGGAACTTCAAAAACATGTCGATTCCCCGCGCCCGGATCGCCTTCATTTCCAAATCCCGCGACGTCCGCATCGAGGGAGTCACCTTCAAGGATTCGCAATTCTGGAACCTCCACTTTTACCTTTGCCAAAACGTCGTGGTCAGTGGCGCGCGCTTCGAAGTACCGGACGACTACAAGCAAGCACCCAGCACCGACGGCATCGACCTGGACAGCACCCAGGACGTGCTCGTTGAAAAATGCTATTTCTCCGTGACCGATGATTGCGTGGCCATGAAGGGAACGCGAGGCCCTCGCGCTCTTGAAGACAAGGCCAGCCTGCCGACCGAGCGGGTGCGGGTGCGCGATTGCGTTTTCAAGAGAGGCCACGCCGCCGTCACTCTGGGCAGCGATGTCAACACCGTGCGCGACGTGATCGTTGAAAATTGCCGGGTGACCGGCCCCATGTCCGTAGTTTGCTTCAAGCTCCGCGCCGACACCCCGCAAACTTACGAAAACATCCACTACCGCGATATCGTTCTCGAATCCGATAAAGGCTCGTTCCTTTCGATTCAGCCGTGGGGCCAATACATCGATCTCGAAGGCATGGAGCCTCCGAAATCGATCGTCCGCAATATCAGTTTCACCAATATCAAAGGACGCTTCGGCTCCTTCGGCACCATCAGGGAAAATCCCGGCCAAACCACCATTGAGGACATTCGCCTCTCGGACATCGAATTGAACCTGCGCAACGACAAGCTCAGAACCGGAAAAGTGAAGGATCTGAAATTCGACAACGTGTCCATCAATCAGAAACCTTTTCCCCGCAAACGATAAAACAACGCAACTTTCACATCATGAATTTCCATCCATTCAGACGCAAAATCCCGAACGCACTCGCCTCGGCCCTCGCAATCGCCCTCATCCTAACAAACATCTCCTTTGCATCCCCTGAAGCCGAATCGCAAAGCCGGAAAACCAATCTCTTCGATAATGGCTGGCGCTTCCTCAAGGACAATGCCACCAACGCCGAAAAACCGGACTTCGACGACTCGAAATGGCGCGAACTCGACCTCCCTCACGACTGGAGCATCGAAGGCCCTTTTTCGAAGAAAAACCCCACCGCACGCCCCGGCGGCTACCTTCCCGCCGGAATCGGCTGGTATCGCAAAAATTTCACCCTTCCCGAATCCTCCAAAGGCCGCCGCGTCTTCATCACCTTCGACGGCGTGATGGCCAACAGCGACGTCTGGATCAACGGCGTCAACCTCGGCCATCGCCCCTACGGCTACGTCAGCTTCCACTACGAACTGACTCCCCACCTCCACTTCGGTGATCAACCCAACGTCATCGCCGTGCGCGCCGACAACTCCGCCCAGGCCGCCTCACGCTGGTACACCGGCGCCGGCATCTACCGCCACGTATGGCTGACGATCAAAGACCCCGTGCATCTCGAACAATGGAGCACCTTTGTCACCACCCCCGGGATCCAAAAAGACAAAGCCACCGTCCGCGTCCAGAGCAACGTCGTGAACCAGTCCGGCTCGGCAAAACAGGTTTCCCTTGAAATCACCCTGCTCGATCCCGACGGCAAACCCGTCCAGAAAGCCACCACCTCCTCCCAAAACATCAGCGCGGACGAGACCGGCTCCTTCGACCAGAATCTAACTATCTCCAACCCGCTCCGCTGGGACATCGACCACCCCCACCTCTACACCGCCATCACCCGCGTCATCAGTGACGGGCGCACGCTCGACGAAGAAAAAACCACCTTCGGCATCCGAGAATTCAGCTTCGAAGCCGCCACCGGTTTCTGGCTCAACGGACGAAACCTCAAGCTCAAGGGCGTCTGCCTCCATCACGACGCCAGCGCCCTCGGCTCCGCCGTCCCCCTCCGCGCATGGGAGCGCCGCCTCGAACTGCTCCGCAAACTCGGCGTGAACGCCATCCGTACCGGCCACACCCCCTTCGCCCCCGAGTTCCTCGATCTCTGCGACCGTATGGGCTTCCTCGTCCTCAATGAAATGTTCGACGGCTGGACCATCCGTAAAATGCGCGCCGACTATCACCGCCATTTCAGAAAATGGTCGGAAATCGACACCCGCGACACCGTTCGCCGCGATCGCAACCACCCCTCCATCATCCTCTGGAGCGGCGGCAACGAAGTCAAAGACACCTCCGATCCGGAACTCGCCAAGAGCATCCTCGCCTCCCTGATGAAAGTCTTCCGCGAGAACGATCCCACTCGCCCCGTCACCCAGGGCATCCTCCGGCCTAACACCACCGGCGACTACCACAACGGATTCGCCGACATGCTCGACGTCATCGGCCAGAACTATCGCGATAACGAACTCGCCGAAGCCCACCGCCAGAAACCCACCCGCAAGATCCTCGGCACCGAAAACGGCCACACCCTCGAAACCTACCTCGCCTTCCGCGACAACCCCGCCCTCGCCGGCCAATTCCTCTGGACCGGCTTCGACTACCTCGGCGAATCCGAAGGATGGCCGAACCACTCCTTCACCTACGGCCTCTACGACCGCACCGGCTCCACCCGCCCCCGCACCTTCCAGCGCCAGAGCTGGTGGACCGATGAACCCATGGTCTACGCCACCCGCCGCATCGCTCCCGATGCCCGCCAGCCCACCGACCCCGGCTTCGGCCTCGACCGCGGCCCCCAGGTTGTCTTCCCGGACTGGAATCCCGTTTCCCCGGAATCCAACGAAGAAAACGTCGAAGTTTACAGCAACTGCGAGGAAGTCGAACTCTTCCTCAACGACAAATCCCTCGGCACGAAAACCCGCCCCGCCGACGATTCCCCGCGCAATTGGCAGGTCGTCTACGAACCTGGCACCGTCCGCGCCGTCGCCAGAAACCAGGGCAAGATCGTCGCCACCCATGAGCTGAAAACCGCCGGCAAGCCCGCGCGCATCGTCCTCTCCGCCGACCGCACGAAAATCGCCCCCGTCTGGGACGACCTCTCCTACGTCGAAGTCACCGTCGTCGATGACAAAGGCATCATGGTTCCCACCGCATCCGATCTCATCATCTTCGAAGTCGAAGGTTCCGGCAAAGTCGTCGCCGTGGACAGCGCCAACAACGCCAGCCACGAATCCTTCCAGGCAAGCCAGAGAAAAGTCTGGCAAGGCCGCTGCTTCGCCCTCGTGAAAGCGACGGAAGCCTCCGGCTCCATCGTCCTCCGCGCCACCGCCCCCGGTCTGGAAAGCGCCACCATCACCCTAACATCCGACAGTTCCGCCTGGCCCGCCGCCAAGTAGACCATTTGCCAAATTGCCGGAATGGGTAAGAACCTGTTTGGGATTGACGAAGGCAGGGACGTTTCTCCGAAACGTCCGGCTGGGGACACGCCCTAAAGGAGGAAAAATTCTGTAATAACTGTGGTTGAACTCCTTCCATCACGCGAACCAAAGCGACGCTTTCCGACTTCCGCATTCCTACCTCCGACTTCGTTCACCCCTGCAACGCACGCAGCGCGCCACGGACAAGCTCCTCGACGGTTGACGCCGGATTTCCATCCAGCACCTTGCGCACCGCCTTCCGCGCGTCCACCTGCTTGTAGCCCAGCGCGATGAGCGCCAGCTCCGCATCCGCCGCCGGGGCGGAGACCTGCCCCGCCGCCGCGTCCTGCCAGGTATCGGTGACGCCGACCTTATCCTTCAGCTCCAGAATGATCCGCTCGGCGGTTTTTTTCCCCAGCCCCTTCACCCGGGAAAGAGCCGCGATATCGCCCGCCACCACGGCGGCCTTGAACTGCGCCACCGCCAGACCGCTCAACACCGCCATCGCGATCGCCGGGCCGATGCCGCTCACGCGCTCGATCAGCATCAGAAAAACATCCCGCTCCTCCTCCGAGGCGAAACCGTAGAGCGTGTGCGCCTGTTCGCGAATGTGCAGGTGCGTCCGCAGATCCACCTCCAGCCCCTCGTGCGCATGCAGGCGGTCAAAAGTCGAAAGCGGCACGAACACCTCGTAGCCCACCCCGTGGACATCCACCACCAGCCGGTTCGGGTAGGCTTCGATCACTTTTCCGCGCAGTCTGGCTATCATCGCCCCGAAACCATGGCCTCACCACCGGTTGCGTCAATTCCAGACATTGACGACTTCCCCGCCATCGTCTCCCATCCGCTCATGTCAGAGCCGCGCGCCAGGAAATCCCTTTCATCCATCCGGTGGATTCTCGGCTACCTCATGCAGGAAAAGGCCATCTTTTTCCCCTCGCTCGCCGCCCTCTTCCTCACCGCCACCCTTTCCCTCGCCTTCCCCTATTTCCTCAAGGAACTCGTCGGCAATCCCTCCGACATGCTTCACCACGAAGTCGATCCCCGGGAAATCCTCGCCCACTCGAATACCGTGGTGCTGAAGCTACTCGCCGTCCTCAGTCTCCAGGCCATCGTCGCCTTTTTCCGCGTGCAGGGCTTCATCCGCTCCGGGGAATCCGCCCTCAACCGCCTGCGCCGCGACCTCTTCGACCACCTCGTGCGCCTGCCCATGCCCTACTTTCAGGAACAACGCGCCGGTGCCCTCAGCAACCGCGTTTCCTCCGATCTCGGCGTGGTCCGCGACACCCTGCTGAATACCGTGCCCCAGGCCGTGCGCCAGACCGTCATCCTCATCGGCGGGCTGATCTTCATTTTCATCTCCTCGTGGAAACTCTCGCTCATCATGCTGGGCAGCGTGCCGCTCGTGGTGCTCGCCATCGCGTTTTTCGGCCGCAAGGTGCGCGACTACTCCAGGTCCGCCCAGGATTCCCTTTCGGAAGCCGGGATGGTCATCGAGGAAACCGTGCAGGGCATCGCCGACGTGAAAGCCTACACCAACGAGCCCTACGAAACCTCCCGCTACGGCCGTGCGCTCGACCGCTTCTTCGACGTCGCCACCAGGGGTGCGAAAAACCGCGCCGCATTCCTCTCCTTCATCATCTTCGCCCTCTTCGGCACCATTTCCCTCGTCATCTGGTTCGGCGCGCGGATGCTCGCCACCCAACAGATCACCTGGACGAACTTCGCCTCCTTCATCCTTTTCTCCATCTTCGTCGGCGCCTCACTCGGCTCATTCCCGGAAATCGTCTCCCAATTCCAGCAGACCAGCGGTGCCACCGAACGCCTCCGCGAGCTGCTCCGCCTTTCCCCGGAACGCACCACCGGGGATACGAACGTCGCACTCAGTGGTTCGATCTCGTTTCAGCAAATCGCCTTCCGCTACCCCTCGCGGCCCGATGTGCAGGTGCTGAAAGGCGTCGATTTCCTCGTCACCCCCGGTCAGCGCGTCGCCCTCGTCGGCCCCTCCGGAGCGGGGAAATCCACCGTGTTTTCCCTCATCCTCGGCTTCAACCACCCGGAAAGCGGCCGCATCCTCTTCGATGGCCGTCCCGCCGATGAAATCGCCCTTTCCGCCCTTCGCTCCCAGATCGCCATCGTGCCGCAGGAAGTCCTGCTCTTCGGCGGCAGCATCCGCGAAAACATCGAATACGGTCGCCCCGGCGCGACCCAGGAGGAAATCGAAAAAGCCGCCCGCGAGGCCAACGCCTACGAATTCATCTCCACCCTGCCGGACGGCTTCGACACCCTCGTCGGCCCGCGCGGCACCAAACTTTCCGGTGGCCAGCGCCAGCGTATCGCCATCGCCCGCGCCATCCTCGCCGACCCGAAAATCCTGCTCCTCGACGAAGCCACTTCCGCCCTCGATTCCGAAAGCGAACGCCTCGTCAACGAAGCGCTCGAGCGCCTCATGAAAGGCCGCACCAGCCTCGTCATCGCCCACCGTCTCTCCACCGTTCGTCACGCCGACAACATCCTCGTCTTCAACCACGGCCAGATCATCGAAAGCGGCACCCACGACGCCCTCCTCGAACAAAACGGCACCTACCGCTTCCTCGTGGACACGCAGCTCGTCTGATGGAGCGCCGACGTTCACGTCGGCTTGCGTAGATTGGGCCGACGTGAACATCGGCGCTCCACACTTGCATTTTCCCTCATCTCTGCTTCCCTGAATCCACCATGCGCTTCTTCCTCATCGCCGTTACGTTCCTCGGTCTGCTGACCGGTGGCTACGCGCGGACCCTGGAATGCATGGACCCCATCCCCGCAGACGACTGCTGCCTGGCCGATGGAAAACACCAGGGCCACTCCGAAGACCAATGTCCGGAAGGCCACCACCATCACCACTACTGCAGCTACATCACCCCGCTGTTTCCTCCGGCGGAAAAACACGACCTGCAATTTCCCGCCAGCGTCTCCCGCGAAGGAAACGCCCGGCCTCAAAGCGAGCGGATTCCCGAAGGGCCGTTCCTGAATTCGGAAAAACCCCCGTTGATTTGAGCGTCCGCACTCGACGCTCCGTCGTGCCCTGATGGCGCGACGGGATCTCCGTTTCCCGATCCAAAATCACTTCCGAACCTCCATGCCCATCACCCGCCTCCGGGTTGCGCTCCTATTCCTGTTAGCAACCTCACCGCTGATCGCCGCACCGTCGGTCGTCATCACCCTGAATCGCGTGGCCGACCGCGTTCGCGCCGAGAATCCCGACCTCGCCGCCGCCCGCCTGCGGATCGATGAAGCCGCCGGGCGTCATCGCCAGTCCGGCCGTCTCGCCAATCCCGAACTCGAAACCTCCTTCGAGCACGATCGACGCTTCCGCGAAGGGAAAATCGAAATCGGCATCTCCCAACGCTTCCCCGTCACCCGGCGGCTCGCGCTCGAAAAAGCCGTCACCGCCACCCAGTTGCAAGCCGCCCGCGCGGAAGTGCACGACGTCGAGCGCAAGCTCATCGCCGAAGCGCGGGAAGCCGTCGTCAGCCTCCTCGCCATCCGCCAGCGCCGCGAACTGCTGAAATCCCAGATCGGCATTTCCAGTCACTTCGCCGATTTCCTTACCGAAACCGCGAATAAAGGCGAAGGCTCCTCGCTCGACGCCGGGCAGGCCAGGCTCGAAGCCCTCTCCCTTCGCAACGAACTCAACCAGCTCGACGCCGAGGAAACCACCACGTTCGGCCTGTTGAAACCCCTGCTCGGCCTGCGTCCCGGCAGCTCCATCGTCGTCAGCGGCACCCTCACCGAACCCTCCATCCCGAAAGCCTCCGGAAATCCCACTCGCCGACCGGACCTCCAGGCCGCCACGCTCGACGCGAAAGCTGCCGGAGAAGCCGTCGCGCTGGAACAATCCCGACGCTACGAAGACATCGAAGCCGCCGTCTTCGCCGGAGCCGAACGCAGCGAAGACGCGCCTCAAGGTTACGAAAACGAAGCGATCCTCGGCATCCGTCTGAAAATCCCGCTGCCCTTCCGGAACCGGAACGAAGGAGCCATCCAGGAAGCGCAGGCCGTTCAAAAACGGAAGGAAAAGGAAGCCACAGCCCTCGCCCGCGGCATCCGCCTCGATGCGGAAACCGCCCGCCAGGAAATGCTCCAGTGGGCGAAGCTCGCCGACGAATTCCGCACCACACTCATCCCGCTCGCCGACGAACAGGCGTCATTCGCCGAATCCGCCTACCGCAACGGCCAGGGCGATCTCCAGACGGTTTTCCGCTCCCGCGAAAAACGCCTCCAAATCTCCGCCGCCCGCATCGACGCCCTCCGCCAATTCCACCTCGCCCGTGTCCGCTACGAAGCCGCCCTCGCGACCCACTGACATCCATAAGGAGCGGCGACACTCTTGTCGCCAACAACCCCGTCAAAAATTAGAAAAGCGATTCGCCCTCCCAACACCATTTTCCATGAAACTCTTCTTTTCTTTCCTTGCCCTGCTCTACGCTCCCGCACTCCACGCGGCCGAGCCCTCCAACGTCATCATCCTCGACGCTCTCGGCGAAAAAAACCTCCGCATCGAAACGGTGACCGCCGAGGAAACCGACTTCGAGGAAACCATCTTCGCCCTCGGCCGCATCGAGGAAGTCCCCGAACAGCACGCTGTGCTCAGCAGCCGCATCTCCGGCCGCGTCGTCGGCCTCGAAGTCCACAAGGGCATGACCGTGAAAAAGGATCAGACGCTCGTTAGAGTCGAAAGCCGCCAACCCGGAAATCCACCTCCCGTCATCGAACTGAAATCCCCCATCGGCGGACTGGTCATCGACTCCCACATCCGCCTCGGCGAACCGGTCGAGCCGGACAAGGAACTGCTCGATATCGCCAACCTCGACGAAATGCTCGCCATCGCCCGCGTGCCGGAAAATCAGGCCGCCCGCCTCAAACCCGGCACCCGCGCGAACATCCACGTCTCCGCCCTCGGCGACCAGACGCTCGAAGGCGAAATGCTGCGCTTCGGCACCGCCGCCGACCACGCCAGCGGCACCATCGACGCCGTGTTCCGCGTGAAAAATCCCGGCCAGCGCATGCGCAACAACATGCGCGCCGAGTTCTCCATCGTCATCAGCAAGCGCTCCGGCGTCCTCAGCATCCCGCGCTCCGCGCTGCAGGGAGACGCCAGCAACCGCTTTGTTTACGTCAGGCACTTCGATCTCCCCCACGCCTTCATCAAAACCCCGGTCCAGATCGGTGAAATGAACGACCGCTTCGTGGAAATCACCGCCGGGATTTTCCCCGCCGATGAAGTCGTCACACGCGGCGCCTATTCCCTCTCCTTCGCCGGCACCAACACCCTCTCGCTCAAGGAAGCCCTCGACGCCGCCCACGGCCACGAACACGCCGAGGACGGCTCCGAACTGACTCCCGAAAAGAAAGCCGAGCTGGAGAAACAGAAAGCCACCGCGCATTCCCCCCACGATCACGACCACTCAGAGCACACATCGCCCCTCTGGAAAATCATCAGCGGCGTTCTTTTCGTCGCCTTGGTGATTTCTCTCATCACCCGCAAAAACCCGAACCCGGAGGAAAGCTGAACCATGCTCAACCGAATGATCCAATGGTCGCTGGCGAATCGCGCGATCATCCTCGGACTCTCCATCCTCATCCTCGTTTTCGGTTGGCGCACCGCCCGGGAACTCCCCGTCGAAGTGCTTCCGGACCTGACGAAGCCCACCGTGGTCGTGCTCACCGAGGCCCCCGGCCTGGCTCCCGAGGAAGTCGAAACCCGCGTCACCCAGCCGCTCGAAAACGCCCTCACCGGCATCGGCGGAATCACCCGCCTGCGCTCGAACTCCGACGTCGCCCTCTCGCTCGTCTATGTCGAATTCGGCTGGGACGTCGACATCTATCAGGCACGCAATCAGGTTCAGGAACGCCTCCAGATCGCCCGCGAACATCTGCCCGAAGGCGTGCAACCGTTCATGACGCCCACCGCCTCGCTGATGGGTGAAATCCTGCTCGTCGGCGTGCGATCCACCCTCAAGGAAGGCGAGCCCGGCTACCTCGCCCCGGCAGAAATCCGCACCCTCGCCGACTGGACCATCCGCCGCCGCCTGATGAACCTCCCCGGCGTCGCCGAAGTCCTCAACATGGGCGGCGGCATCCGGCAGCTCGAAATCCAGCCGGATCCCCACAAAATGCAGGCCCACGGCGTCAGTTCCGAAGAGCTGGAAAAAGCCGCCGAAAAAGCCGCGAACACCACCACCGGTGGATTCCTCAACACCGGTCCCACCGAAATCATGGTTCGCAACCTCGCCATGACCGTGGACCCCGACGACATCGCCCGCACCCTCATCAAAAAAATCAACGACCGACCCATCACCATCGGCGATGTCGCCACCGTCGTCTGGGGGATCGAGCCGATGCGCGGCGACGCCTCCATCAGCATCAGCCCCGAAAAATCGCCGACCTACGGCGTGATTATGTCCGTCACCAAGGCTCCGGGACGCGACACCCGCGCGCTCACCGGGGAAATCCGCAAGGCGCTCGATGAACTGGGCCCCAGCCTGCCGAAAGGCGTCGAGACCCATCTCTTGTTCCAACAGAAAGATTTCATCCATCACGCCATCGGTAACCTCACCGAAGCGATCCGCGACGGAGCGATCATGGTCACGCTTGTCCTGTTCCTCTTCCTGCTGAATTTCCGCACCACCTTCATCACCCTCATGGCGATGCCCCTTTCCTTCGGCATCACCCTGCTCGTCTTCAAGCTCTCCGGCATCAGCGTGAATTCCATGACGCTCGGCGGCCTCGCCGTCGCCATCGGCATGGTCGTCGATGATGCGATCGTGGATGTCGAAAACGTCTTCCGCCGATTGCGGGAAAACGCCTCCCGACCCCATCCCGAGCCCGCCTTGCAGGTCATCGCCAAGGCCTCCGGCGAAGTGAGAAACTCGATCCTCTACGCCACCCTGCTGATTATCCTCGTATTCCTCCCGCTCCTCGGCCTCGGCGGCGTGGAAGGCAAGCTCTTCGCGCCCATCGCCATCGCCACCATCGTTTCGATGAGCGCGTCGTTCGTCGTCTCTCTCACCACCATCCCCGTGCTGTGCTCGTTCCTCCTGAAGCCGAAAGCCGGGCATGCCCATCGCGACAGCCGCTTCGTCCGCTTCATGAAAACGTTGCTGGAGAAAACCCTGCTGCGCGTGGCCCTGAACCAGCCGCTACTCGTTCTGACGACCGCCGCGATTTTGTTAGCATTATCATTCTCTCTTTATCCGGCGATGAACAAAGACTTCCTTCCGAAATTCCGGGAAGAAACCGCCCTCGTCGCCGTGACCAGCGCGCCCGGTACCTCGCTGGAAGAAATGAACCGCATTTCCGACGTATTGGAGCAACAGATTCTATCCGTTCCCGAAGTGCACAAAGTCGGACGCCGCCTCGGCCGGGCCGAACGCGGCGATCACGTCGTCCCCGTTTCCACCGTGGAATTCGACGTCGATTTCCGCGATGCCGACGGCAAAACCGGCAATCGCGACCGGAAGGAAATCCTCGAGGAAATTTCCCGCAAAACCCGCACCGTGCCCGGTGTCTTCGCCGTCGTCAGCGGCCCACTGGCGGACCGGATCGGCCACATGCTCAGCGGCGTTTCCGCACCGGTCGCCGTGAAAGTCTTCGGGCCGGACCTTGAAAAACTCCGCGCCATCGGCATCGAAATCCAGACCATCGCCAGAACCATTCCCGGTTTCGAGGATGCCAAGCTCGATCAAACCTCGTCCATTCCCCAGCTCCGCATCGAGCCGGATCGCGATCGAGCCATGGCCTACGGCATCGCGCCCGGCACACTCACCGAAGAGCTTTCCTCCCTCGTCGGCGGCAAGCAGGTCGCTCAACTCCGCGATGGCGAGCGCACCATCCATCTCGTCACCCGGCTGCCGCTGGGCTGGCGCGATTCACCGGATAAAATCGCCCAGCTTCCCATCGAGGTCGCCAACGGCCGTCGCGTCCCCCTCTCGCTCGTCGCCGACGTGCGCGAGGCGAAAGGACCGAATGTGATCTTCCGCGAAAACAACCAGCGCCGTTTCGCCGTCGCGATCAAACCCAGCGTCCGCGACGTTTCTAATCTCGTCGTGAAATTGCAGGAACAGGTGGCCGAAAAAGTGAAACTGCCGGAAGGCTACTTCATCACCTTCGAAGGAGAATTCCAGGCGCAGAAGGAAGCCACCCAGCGCATCGTCCTTTTTTCCTGCGCCGTTTTCCTCGCCGTTTTCCTCATGCTCTTCAGCTACTTCCGCAGCGGCATCCTCGCGATGCAGGTGCTGGTGAACATCCCACTCGCCCTGATGGGAGGCCTCGCCTTCACCTGGCTGAAGCTGAACAATATCAGCATCGCCACACTGGTCGGCTTCATCGCCGTCGGCGGCATCGCCGCGCGCAACGGGATCATGATGATCTCCCACTACCTCCATCTCATGCGGCACGAAGGCGAAGGATTCACCCGCAAAATGATCGTCCGCGGCACGCTCGAACGCTTCATCCCCGTGACGATGACCGCGCTTTCCGCCGGTATCGGCCTGATCCCCCTCGTGCTCGCCGCCGACCAACCGGGCAAGGAAATCCTCCACCCCGTCGCCGTCGTCATCGTCGGGGGCCTCGTCTCCTCCACCCTGCTCGATATGGCCGTCACGCCCGCCATGTTCTGGCTGTTCGGACGCCGCGCCGCCCACAAATCGATTTCACTCCGATCTAACATACAAACCGTAAACTGACACGATCATGAAAACCATCCTGACCCTCGCCCTTCTCGCCCTCACCCCGCTCGCTCACGCCCATGGCGACAAACACAAAGTCGCAGGGCCGAACGGAGGCCGCGTCGTCGCCACCGTCGAACCTCATTTCGAATTTCTCGTCACGCCGGAACGCAAAATCAAACTGACCTTCCTCACCGACGACAACAAACTCACCGCTCCTTCCCAACAATCCGTCACCGCCATCGGTGGAGATCGCGTGGCTCCCACCCGATTCAACTTCACCCGGGAAAGCGATGTTCTCGTCTCCGACAAACCGCTCCCCGAAGGAAACGAAATCCCCATCGTGCTCCAGATCAAAGTCACTCCGAATGCGAAAACCGTCACCACCCGCTTCACCATCAATCTCGCCCAATGCCCCACCTGCGAGCACGCGGAATACGCCTGCACCTGTGAACACTGAAGCGACAAAAGGAGCGCTGACGTTCACGTCGGCTCTTTCCCCTCCCTTCGGGCCGGTGTGAACACCGGCGCTCCCTCCTTTCTCATCTTCTTGCTAAAATCCGGGGGATCGCGGAGCTTTGTCCTTATCCTTCCATGAAATCCTTCGTCGCCGTCATTTCCGCTTTTTTAGGTCATCGCCGCAGCCGCTCGAACCTGAAAACCCTCGGTCGGTTGCTGGCGGTGCTGTTCCTGATGATCGCCGCCTACAGCGCGGGCTTTCATCTCCTGATGGAACGGGAAGGCCGGGAACACTCGTGGGTGACCGGGCTCTATTGGACACTCACGGTGATGTCCACGCTCGGCTTCGGCGACATCACCTTTCACAGCGACGCGGGACGCCTGTTTTCCGTCGTCGTGCTCGCCTCCGGTGTGATGTTCCTGCTCGTGATCCTGCCGTTCACCTTCATCCAGTTTTTCTACGAACCGTGGATGAAAGCGCAAACCGCGGCCAGAACACCCCGCGAACTCCCGCCCGGCACCCGGAACCACGTCATCTTCACCTGCTACGATCCCATCACCGCGGCGCTGATCCCGATGCTCGAAAAATACGGGTATTCCTACGTCGTGCTCACCTCCCATCTGGTCGACGCGCTGGAACTTTACGAACAGGGAATCCGCGTCGCGCTGGGTGAGCTGGACGACCCCGAAACCTATCGAAAAATGCGGATCGAACACGCCTCCGCCATCGTCGCCACCCGTTCCGATGTCCTGAATACCAACATCACCTTCACCGCCCGGGAAATGTCCCCGAACGTCCGCATCGTCGCCTCCGCCACCTCGGACTCCGCCCGCGACATGCTCGAACTCGCCGGAGCCACCCTCATCCTGCGACTCGACCAGACGATGGCCCAGACGCTCGCCCGCCGCGTGATCGGAAACGACGCCGCCGCCCACATCATCGGCGAAGCCGGCGGACTCGTCATCGCCGAAGCCAGTCCCGGCCCTTCGCTCATCGGAAAAACCATCGCCGAAAGCGGCATCCGCGACCGCTCCGGCCTCAGCGTGATCGGCATCTGGGACCACGGGATTCTTCGCACCGTCGATCCCCACACCCTGATCCAGTCCTCCACCGTCATGGTTCTCGCGGGCATTCAGGACCAGATCGACCGCTACAACGCCGCCTTCCAAAACGCGGAGCCCCATTCCTCCCGCATCCTCATCATCGGCGGTGGCCGGGTGGGGCGCACCACCTATCAGACGCTTTGGGAAGCCGGTCTCTCCCCCGTCATCATCGAAAAAATTCCGGAACGGGTGGAAGCCATCGACGACGCAGTGATCGGAGACGCCACCCAGATGGAAACGCTGCGCGCCGCCGATGCCCGCAAGGCCGGCACCGTCATCCTCACCAGCCACGACGACGACCTGAACATTTCTCTAACCATCTTCTTCCGCCGCCTGCGCGAAAACCTGCAGATCATCACCCGCTGCACGCTCGAACGCAACGTCCGCACCCTGCACCGCGCCGGAGCCAACCTCGTGCTCTCCTCCGCCACCATGGGTGCCAATACCATCTTCAATCTGGTGCGTGAGGACGACAACCTGCTCCTTGCGGAAGGGGTCCTCATTTTCCCCACTCCCGTTCCCCGGGGAATCGCCGGAAAACGTCTCGCCGATTGCGCGATTCGCAGCGAAACCGGCTGCACCGTCATCGCCATCGAGCACGCGGGAAAACAACTCGTCAATCCCTCACCCGACGCCGTTTTCCCCGCTCACGGCAATCTCCTGCTCATCGGAACTCTCGAAGCCGAAGAAAAATTCCTCAAGCAATTCAAGCCCGACCTCGCGCCCGAATCCATGCGCCGCCGCTGGAAGAAAACCCATTCGAAAACGAACTAACCGTTTTATTCCATGGATTCATCGTCCGTTTACCGGCTGCTCGCCGATCTGGTATTGATCCTGCACGTCTCCTTCGTCGCCTTCGTGCTGATCGGGCAGTTGCTGATCCTCATCGGCGGCTTCTCCGGCTGGAAATGGATTCGCAATCCCTGGTTCCGCACATCCCACCTCGCCGCCATCGGCGTGGTCGTTTTCGAGGCATGGGCGGGCATCGTCTGTCCGCTCACCACGCTCGAGCGCTCTCTGCGCTTCCGCGCGGGAGACGAAGTTTACAGCGAATCCTTCATCGCCCACTGGCTGCACCGCATCCTGTTCTACAACGATGTCCCCCTCTGGATTTTCACGGCCTGTTATACCGCCTTCGGCCTGCTGGTGATTTTGACATGGTGGAAGTTTCCTCCAAAAAAGGAGCGCTGACGTTCACGTCGGCTCAATCTATCTACGCGAGCCGACGTGAACGTCGGCGCTCCATCATCCATACCCCGCACTTCCCCACGGCCAATCCTCCGGCTTCGCACAAAGCCCCGCTTTCACAGGATTCATCCTCACGTAGCTTCGAGCCGTTTCCAAATGATCCAGATCACGCATGTAACGATCATAATATTCGCGCTGCCAAAAACCGCCCATTCTCCCCAGGAATTCATTGATCTTTCGCGATGTGAAAGCCTTCCAGCTTTTCATGACCTCCGCCAATGGAAAGCCCGTTTCACACCTTAAGATCACATGCACGTGATTCGGCATCACGCACCACTCCAGCAAACGGTAGCGCTCCTGATCGAAATGCAACAGCGTCTCCTGAACGATGTGCGCGCATTCCGGCTTCGCAAGATCGCAACGGCCGAAGCCTTCATCCTCGTATCGTGCGATGCGTTGATGAAGCTTTTTGGCTCTTGCCGCATCCTGACGCAGTTCCTGTTTCCATCGGTCGATCAACCTCTGCGGCATCGCGTCCGCCGCGCGAAATGTAACTGCCTGAATCAGCTCGGGAGCATCCAGATGCGGCAAATAACCTCGTGAGTGCCAGAAGCGGTGTTTCGCCATGGCAGTGAACTAACATACTCCGCTATTTTCACGGAGTATGCCAATTCGGAAATGGAGCGCCGACGTTCACGTCGGCTTGCGTAGATAGATTGAGCCGACGTGAACGTCGG
>JASGEP010000032.1:0-56561 GCA_047606285.1 Luteolibacter sp.
CGTGCCGTGGGTCGTTGGCGAGGTGCCCGCCAGCCATTCCTCGCGGTTGGTAAATCCGTCGCCGTCCGGGTCGCCGCTGGCTCCATCGTCCCCGGATGCTCCCGTCAACGGATCGATGGAAAGGCCAGTGGCGATTTCCCAATCGTCCGGCAGGCCGTCCTTGTCCTGGTCGTTGGGATCGGCTTCGTACGCGTCCACTGCGCTGTCCGGAATGATTACACGGCTGCCATAGGGCGGTCGCCACGCGATCTGGACGAAATCGCTGCCGGTGTTTTCCTTATGCAGCACTTCGAGGTAATATTTTTCGCCCTGCACCAGATAAATCGATACCGATTCCTGGGAGGTGAATTTCGTCCACTGCGAACTGCCGGTCGCACTCGCGAACGAGGCGATCAGGGCTTTGTTGTCCGGACTCGAGTCGGTCGATAACCAGAACTGGCCGCTGTCATTGCCGCAGATCCAAAACTTGTAATGGCCGCTTTGCGGAGCCGTGATAAATCCCCTCAACCGCCTGCCGTAACGATCTCCCACGTTGTTATCCGGCACCACTCCGGTGATTTTCTGAACCAGCGAGGGATTGTTCGGGAAATTCGCATGCGAGGTCAGCAGGCTGACCGCCTCCCCGCTGATCCCGGTCCAACGTTCCTCAAGGAGCTTTCCCGCTTCCCCGGCCATTGCCAGCGAAGACAAACCCACCGCCAACAAGAGACCTCGACACAAATCCGGACACGGAACATGCGCGACAACGCGACGGGGGGTGGGTTTCATGAGGAGTAGGAAGGAAATGCATCAAAATAACACAAATTGATACATCCCGAAAACAGGTCTAGTCGTCTCCAGCAACTACTAGCAAGAACTTTTTTTGCCCAAAAGGGAAGCCGTCGCCTTATGGCCGTTTTTGTGACCTTTTCGTTACTTCCAGCACATGAATGGACATTTCGATTCAGGTAGCCTTATTTTCAAGAATTGCTCTCCCATTGACTCGGTAGTTTTGCTAGAAGCTCAAAAAACCTCCCCATTCCGGATGACTTCTGCCAAAACCCCACCGCCTCCTTCAAAAACTGTTCACTTGACCACTCCAAGAAAACGGTAAACCGTCCCGGCATGGCGGCGCTGACGGTCGAGCAACTGCGGAAACAACTCCGGGACAGGTTCCCGGAGGCGCATGGAGTGCGGTCCCGTGCCACGCTCCTCCCCGCCCGGGAAGCACTCGCCTTGGATGACTTCCCGCCCGGGGCGATTTCCGAAGTCGTTCCGGAGGGCGGGGCGTCCGGCCTCACGCTGCTCATTGCCCGTTTTCTTGAGGATGAAAATTTCCCTAATTTCCCTTCCCCGTATCCCGAACTGGTCCTGATCGACGGCGGCGACCGGTTCGATCCGGCGTCCTATGCTGCGAGCGCATGCTCGAAACTGCTGTGGGTCCGCTGTCATACGCCTTCCGAAGTACTCAAGACCGTCGATCTCCTGATCCGGGACCGGAATATCCCCACCCTTGTGATGGATCTCACGAGCCTCGGGATCAAAGCCTGCCGGTCCATTCCGGCGTCCGCATGGTGGAGACTGAGGCAGCTTGTAAACGGCTCGGACGTGCGCTTGGTGGTGCTATGCCCCGAACCGGTGATTCCCTGTGCGGGCGTGAGAGTTTCGCTTTCGGCGGGTTTGACGCTTTCGGATTTCGATCACTTCCGGTCGGAACTGTTTTCGCGTCTTTCGGCCTTAGCACAAACCACCCGGAGGGCCCGATGAGATGTTCGCTTCCCTGCACATTCCGGATCTGGCGATTGCCGGGGCGCTAGCCAATCACGTCGGCGACCGGGATAAGCCGTGTGCGATTCTGGCTCCAGCTTCTTCCCGGGTGAAGGAGGACCGCCTTCCCCTGTTGGCACTCAACCGGGCGGCGCGGGCCGCAGGCATCCGGCACGGCTGGCCACTCAACAAAGCGCTCATCCGCTGCCCGAACCTGAAAGTCCTCCCACCCGATCCGGTGGCCGAACAGGCATTGCTGGAAAAACTCGTCGCCTTCGCCGAGTCCCTCTCACCGGATCTTGAAATCACCGGCCGGGACACGGTGACGATTGCCATCGGTGGCTGCCGGACTTCGATCAACTCCCAACTCGACACCTATTCCGGCATCACCTGGGCAAGGGCGAACACGCCGGATCTCGCCTGCATGGCCTGCCGCTGGGAACCTTTCCATCGCCGGGAGGTTTCTCCGGAGGAATTGCGCCCCCTTCTCCTGTCGATTCTTGAAACAACCTCCTTTCCCACCGACGTCTTGCAGGTTCTCGAAAGCTGGGGACTCGGCACGCTCGGGGATTTTCTGGCCCTGCCGCGACAGGCGCTCGCCGAACGTTTGGGCACCGCCGCCAGCCACTGGCAGGATGTCCTGCTCGGCAGGCATTGCCGCCTGCTGCGCCTCCACCGGCCACCGGAGAGTTTCCTCCAACGGTTCGACTTCGAGGAACCCGCCGTTGCCATCGAGCCGGTGCTCTTCGCCATTCGTGGATTGCTGCGAACGCTGCATTCCCGCCTAGCCACCCGTTGCGTGGCCGCCGGAGTGATCGAACTGCGCCTCATCCTTGAAAACGGCAGCCGGGAAATCCGCCCCATCCGGCTTCCCGAACCCCAGCTCGCCGTGGAGGGAATGCTCTCTCCGTTGCAAACGTGGATCGAATCCCTCCAATTGCCCCATGCCATCGCCGGTCTGGAAATCGATTGCGAAACCGCGACGGCGACGGCGGCCCAGCGGGAATGGATCGGTCGGCAACTGCCCCAACCCGGGAAATGGGCGGAAACCCTGGCCCACCTCGAAGCGCTGCTAGGACCGGGTCGGGTGGGTATTCCCGTATACCCGGCAAGCCACGATTCCCGGCAATCCGGCATCCGCCCGGTCGGTATCGCCTCCCCGGATTCGTTCTATCAACCGGATCATTCCATTCCCCTCGCCCGTTTCCGCCCGCCCCGGCAGGTGGCGGTCGCCTATGAACTTCACGAGCGTTTCCCCTTCCCGCTCGCCCTGCTCAGCGGGCCGCACAAGGGACGAATCACCGAGCGGCGCGGGCCATTTCCGGTTTCCGGCCATTGGTGGGACCCGGCAAAAAACTGGCAACGGCTGGAGTGGGACATCCGGATGGCGGACCGGCAGTTGTTCCGGCTCTCGCTCGAACCACCCGACCGCTGGCAACTGGAAGGAGAATATCCATGAAGGCACCTTTCGTCGAATTGCACGCCCGCTCGGCCTTTTCCTTCCTGCACGGGGCAAGCCAGCCGGAAACGATGGTGCGGCAGGCGGCCGCCCTCGGATACGACGCGCTGGCCATCACCGACCTGAACGGGTTTTACGCCTCGGCCCGGGCGCACCACGCCGCCCGGGAATGCGGCATCCGGGCGATCGTCGGAACCTGCCTGAAACATCCCGACGGCTCCACCTTTCCCGTGCTCTGCGCCACCCGAAACGGCTACCGGATGATGAGTCGTCACCTAACGGACCTGCACCTCATGCCGGAAAACGCGGTGCCCTACTTCGCACAGGGTGACCTGATCGCCCTCACCGGTGACCGGGACGGGGCGGTGTGCCGGGCGATCCTTGGGGACAACCGCAGGCAGGCACTGATCGAAGCGGAAAAACTCATCGCCACTTTCGGGCACAGCCACGTGTACGTCGAACTCAACCGCCACGGCCTGCCCGACGATGGCCGCTTGAACCGCGCCCTCATCGATCTGGCGTCCCACCTGAAACTTCCCCTGCTCGCCAGCAATGCGCCCCTGCATGCCACCAAGGGAGATCGCCGGTTGGCCGACGCCTTCACCTGCCTGCGCCATCACGTCCCGCTGGACGGAGCCGGGCGGTTGCTGGCCGCCAATGGAGAAAGACACCTCAAATCCCCCCATGACATGGCCCGCCTGTTCCGGGATATTCCCGAGGCGGTAAACAACACCCGGGGACTGGCCGAGCGCGTTTCTTTCACCTTGGAAAACCTCGATTACCGGTTCCCGGATTTCCACGACCACCGGGGCCATCCACTCTCGATCCCCGAGCAATCCACCCTGTTGCGGCGGCTCGCCTACGCCGGGGCCACCCGCAGGTATGGCCGGATCGGACGGAAAGTGAAAACGCAGATGGAGCACGAGCTGGCGATGATCCAACGTCTGGGATTCCCGGGATATTTCCTCATCGTCCACGACCTGATCGAATTCGCCCGCGGACGCGGCATCCTGTGCCAAGGACGAGGATCGGCGGCCAATTCGGTGGTGTGTTATGCGCTGGGCATCACCGCCGTCGATCCGATCGGGGGCGGGCTGCTTTTCGAGCGTTTCCTGTCGGGCAACCGCCAAACCTGGCCGGACATCGACATCGATTTCCCTTCGGGCGAACGCCGTGAGGAAGTGATCCAGTACGTTTTCCGGAAATACGGGGCGCGGGGAGCCGCCATGACGGCCAACGTCATCACCTACCGGAAAAAGTCCGCGATGCGGGAAATGAGCAAGGTGCTCGGATTCCCACCCTCGGTCGCGGACCGCTTTTCCGAAACGCCGGGACGCTTCCGGGGAGATGCGCCCAAGGACGGGAATGCCTCCCGCGAAAGCGAATTCGAGGAAATCGTTTCCTCCATCATTCCTCCCTCCCATCCCCGGCTTCCGGCGCTCGACCATCTCTATCATGCCGTGCTCGGCCTGCCCCGCCACCTCGGCCAGCACTCCGGGGGAATGATTATTTGCAACCATGGGTTGGATGCGGTCGTCCCCCTGCAACCCGCCACCATGCCCGGGCGCACGATCGTCCAATGGGACAAGGACGACTGCGAGGACATGGGACTGGTCAAGATCGATCTGCTCGGGCTGGGCATGCTCGCCGCCATGGAGGAATCGATCCGGATCTGCGAGGTACGGGGCAAACCGATTGATCTGGCGAAAATCCCCAAGGAGGACCCGAAGGTGTACGACCTGCTCTGCGAGGCCGACACCATCGGCACCTTTCAGGTCGAATCCCGCGCTCAAATGGCGACCCTGCCGATCCTGCGACCAAGAACGTTTTACGACCTCGCCATCGAAGTGGCGATCATCCGGCCCGGGCCGATCGTCGGTGACCTGCTTCATCCCTACCTGAACCGCCGGAGCGGCCGGGAGGCGGTGGATTGCATCCATCCGTTGTGCGAGGCGACCTTGAGGCGGACGCTGGGGGTTCCCTTGTATCAGGAGCAGGTGCTGCGGATCGCGATGGACGTCGCCGGGTTTTCCGGGGAGGAAGCCGACGAACTGCGCCGCGCCATGGCCTTCAAGCGCAACGACGAGCGGATGCAGAAGGTCACCGCGAAACTCCGGCAGCGGATGGGCGAACGCGGGATCGAGCCGGAGGTGCAGGAAAAGGTGGTGGATGCTATCGGCTCGTTCGCCCTCTACGGTTTCCCGGAAAGCCACGCGATTTCCTTCGCGCTGATTGCCTACGCGAGCTGCTGGTTCAAGGTCTATCACCCGGCCGAATTTTACTGCGGACTGATCCATGCCCAGCCGATGGGATTTTATTCGGTCAACACCCTGCTTCAGGATGCCCGCAGGCACGGGGTGCGGGCCCTGCCCGTTTCCTGCGTCCACAGCGGACCGATGACCACGGTGGTGGACGACCACCACCTCCGGCTCGGGTTCGACCGCATCAAGGGATTGTCGCAGGCCACCATCGGGCGGATCGTGGCCGGGCGACCTTTCGCGGACCTGCGGGATTTCATCCGGAAGGTCCAACCCACCGTCCGCGAAAAGCGCCTGCTCGCCAAGGCGGGTGCTCTCAACGATCTACCCGACACAGATCACCGTCGGCAGGCCATGTGGCAGGTCGAGCTACCATGGTTCGACGACCTCGCCCGCCCGCAACCCTCGGCAAGCCCGCTTCCTGCCATGACCCTCACGGAACGCCTGTCGGCGGATTTTTCCACCCAGGAAGCCAGTGCCGGAGTTCACCCCATGCACGTCTGGAGAAGAGAACATGGTTCTCTCCGCATCCTTCGCTCCGCCGACCTCCACCGCTTCCCCCACGGCATGCCCGTCACCGTCGCCGGCATGGTGATCTGCCGTCAACGTCCGGGCACGGCCAAGGGCCATTGCTTTATTTCACTCGAAGACGAATGTGGCATCGCCAACCTCTTCGTCCGGCGGGAGCTTTTCCAACGCCGCCAACGCGTCATTTCCTCGGAGCCCTTCCTCCTCGTCCGGGGAAAACTCCAACGCACCGAAGGCAACCAGCCGACGGTCTACGTGCTGCACCTCGAACCTCTGAACAACACGGACGCCGGAGTCGTCCCGAAGTCCCATGATTATCACTGATCGTGTTCCTCCCCTGAGCCGCGTGCGTGCAGTGCTCATCACGACCTCGCTGTCTAGATTTCACATGTCTCTGCCAGCATCCGGCGAACCTCGGCCTCGCAACGGATCAGCGATAGCAGCGCATCCGCCATAACCGGATCGTATTCTTCCCAGTCTCACAGGCTCACCTCCTCATTGCTCACCAGAAAACCCAGAATCGTGAACAGCCGGTTCCCCGGGCGTCCGTCCCTCCGCATCTCCGACAACAAGATCCACTCCGCTTCCTTCAAATCGCCCATAAACTCTATCTCCTCTCCCACTCCCCCCAAACATCCGGTTCTTTATCCAGCGAGGCAGCAAATGCTCCGTTTCCAGCCATAGAATTGCGAGCAGTTGGTCATTTTCGGCCAAACCTTGAAATATGCATGTGGCAATTTAGCTGTTACCTCTATGCCTACGTGGAAATCGAGAAAGAACCTTTCAAGGTTTGATGGAACCTTTGTTGGATGGAGATTGGCGGTCAGCCGGAATGGAAACACCCTGGTTCGCTATTTTCCGGACAACACATTCGGGGGAGCCCGCAAATCCCTGCAGGCGGCGGAAATCGCACGCATCGGATTGCTGGAAATTCTGGATAACTCGCGCAAAGTCGGTGGTGTGATCACCCGGTCGACCGTGAGGAAAGCAGAGCAATTCCTCGAGGAAGCCGTGCCGGATCGATAAATCGTTCCGGCCGCCGGCAATTTGACATGAAAACTAGAACTTTTCGTGACCGCATTAGATCTCATCTCAGACCCCGCGGGATGATTTTTTCGGGTCAAGCTCCCGCGGCATCCACGGCACATCGGATCACAACTGTCTGTCTCGACCGCAAAGGGATGCTTGGAAGCCGAAACCGGTGACGGATTCCGAAAGAGCCGCGTTTTTCAGCGAGAGTCCCGTCTCCGACGAACTGGGTGGTTGCCATTCTTACCGGGCCCCCTGCGAAAAACCAACGACCGCATTCGATCTCCAGATCGAGTGCGGCCGTCGAACATCAATTCAACTCGCCGACTCGTTACGCGGCCTTGTGGCGGTGAAACCAAACTCCGAGTTGCTCGTGCCAACCGGGACCGTGAACAAATCGAGCCATATGGCGATCTCCGGCCAGAATCTCACCCTTGGACAACTTTGAGAGAATCTCCCAATCGCTGCTTCCGAGGACGTAGGTGGCGTTGTTAGGCTCGATGCTCTCCAATAACGTGAACCCGCGGTCCGGAAAGCAGAAGGCGACGTAACGGTTGAATCCCCCTTCTCCGATGACGACCTGATCAGGGCCGAAACGATTGATCGCTTCGAGTTTCCTGAATGCGGTATTCCGGTGCGTTTCATTGCGGAGATTCCGGATGACCTCTTCCAGTTGCGGCTTCAGCTGGGTCCACGGGCGCCTTCCGTTCGGAAGCATCCTCCAGTTCACGCGATGGGTGGCAATCAGGGGAATGTCGATGTCGGCAGGGTCGACCACCCAGGCGAGTCCGAAGATCTCCAGCATCACATTGGTTGCGGTGACCCATCGAGCGTCCGATGAGGTGTCGATCACATCCGTGGCAATCATCCGTTCGCCTTTCGAGTTTTCGAGCAGACAGAGTTCGATGTTCTCGGCCGGCAAATAGGTTCTTGGATACCGGCTGCCATGGCGGACGATATAGTCCTCGACCCATTCGGTCTCGTCCCGGCCGCAAAACTGGTTTCTGCCCCATAGGACCTGAACCGAATATGGTTCTTTGGGTTGGTCACGGTGTACAATCACCTGACCGGCGAGATTCCGTCTGGTGGCCGGACCGATTCCAGACGGCAACATTCTGTCGCCGATGGCTTCCAAATTCGCCAAGCCGTATTTCGGGAGCTTTTCTTGAACTCCCTGATCCAGTGGGACAACGAGCCTCGTTTTCGAGACTCCCGACACCGCAAGAGTCCCTGGAACCTTGCGCACATTCTTCGTGTTAATTAATAATTTCATTTCTTCTAGTCGACGGGAGGACAGAACGTGCCGCTTGACAGTCCCCACCGATCGCCTAGAAGGAAGTTCTCACACAAACTTCAGTGATGGTGAAGGATTGCCAGCAATCCATCCTGCCTCTGGTTTAAGCTCTCCCTCCGGGGAGAGCTTTTTTGTAGCCTAGATGTTGCTGTTACGTCAACCCTTGGTTGAAAAATTCGACAAAAAATCGAATTAATTCAACTTTAGCTTGAAATGAGCAAAATGTTCAATTAATTTTGAACATGCCCAACGACCTCACGACTACCTTTGGGAAACGCCTGCAGCAAGCCCGCAAGATGCGGGGGTGGTCACTCGCCGAACTTCGTGAGAGAATCGGGGAATTGGTGAGCATCGCTGCACTCTCGAAATACGAGAAGGGTCAATCGATGGCTTCCTCCAAAATCCTCGTCGCACTTTCTGAAGCCCTTGATGTGTCGATTGACTACCTGTTCAGAGATTTCGAAGTAACGCTGGAACGCTTCAGGTTCCGCAAACAATCCACCCTCTCGAAGAAGGATCTGGAAAGCGTCCAGGAAAAAGCCCGTGACTTCTTTGAACGTTATTTCGAGGTCGAGGAGGTTGTAGGGGCAAGACATTCTTACCAAGCCGTCTTTGAGAAGGACCAGGCGATTGATATCGAACAGATGGCGCAGGTGGTCAGGAAAAAATGGGGTATCGGTAACGATCCTATCCCGAATGTGCACGCACTTCTCGAGGACAACGGCATCAAGGTCTGGTTCAGCAAGGACTGCGATGACAAGTTCAATGGCTTCTCGGCCACTACTAACCGAGGACCTGTGGCTGTCATCTCGAAAAACATGACGCCTGCAAGACAGCGGATGACCGCGCTTCACGAGATTGCGCATATTTTGTTAGAGCCGCTGAATCTGGACCTTGCGGTCGAGGAGAAAGAAATCGTTCCGGGATTCACCGGTGCCCTTCTACTTCCCGCCGAGCCGCTGATCGAAATGCTGGGTGACAAGCGAAAGAGCATTCCAACTGGGGAATTGCTCGAGATCAAAAAGAGATTCGGTGTGGCCATGTCGGCGGTCATGATGAGGGCAAGGGATACCAAGATCATCACCGATCAGACCTGCGCCAATTTCTTCCGGTTCGGACCTGCCAAACACTGGAGAACCAAAGAGACGAGGAAAGAGCCGGGTGACGACCAGTTGGGAGCAATCTTCCCGGAGACGAACTTTCGGTTCAAGCAGCTTGTCTTTCGCGCCTATGGAGAGGAACTCATCACCATTTCCCAGGCCGCGGGTTACTTGGAGTGTTCGGTCGACGAAGCCTACAAACAGCTCAACGATCCGTTCTAAGCAACTCATGCCTTCCCCTCAGGAAACGTTAGTCATCAAAGATTCCAGTGTCGTGATCGACTTGGTGAATGCTGGCTTGTTCCAAGTGTGGTTCGCATTGGGAATTCGGACCATGACCACCGATTTCGTAGAGAGCGAGCTCCGTAATGGAGCGCAATGGGCAGAGGTTGCCCCGCTAATTGCCGAGGGCCTTTTGACCGTGGAATCCTTCGGGACAGCAGAAGTCCTTCAATTGGTCCAACTATCGAAAGAACACAAAATCAGCAATCCTGACGGAAGCGTCCTGTACCTGAGCCAACAGAAGTCTGCCATTCTTCTAACCGGAGATCGAAAGCTCAGGAAGGCTTGCACCGCCCTGGGAATCGAATGCCGGGGAACGCTTTGGGTCATTGACCGGTTGCTGACGGCCAATGTCATTGCCTGCCCGCGTGCGACCGCCGCCCTCAGGTTGCTGATATCGAATGGGGCCCGTCTTCCGGAAGACGAGGTGGTTAGCCGGTTGAAGTTGTGGGCGCCGGACGGGAACGCCTAGTCCAGCATGTTGTGAGCCCAGGACCTATCCCAACCGCCTACATCTCCGGTATATTTGAGTTGGCTTAGGGCCTATTTGCCCACAGCGGCTCAAAAGTTGGTCTCGTAACCTGGGTGATGCGCCACGCGTCACCTCCCTGGTGCCCATGTCGGCGGGGCAGCCGGAATGCGGTGCTTGTCTGTCAGTCGATCCGGATTCCCGCGGGTTGTCACGGCCGCGGGAGTTCAATTGCAACGAACCGATCTCAACCAACTGTCGGGCGGCAAGGTATGGTCTGGTCTCCCCTCCGTGGGCGCTGCTGTCGTGATTGCGGAGCAACGAGACACCTTCGACGACACTGAAGAATTCCGAGAAAATACGCTTCATGCCTTCGTCAGAAGCCAAGGAAGGAGCCAGGCCTAACTGATCGGCAACGACCTTCCAAAGGCTCTTTGCAGTCTGATCTCCGGGCGGGCTGATTCCAGCTTGCTGCAGGTACACTCGGCAAAAGGACTCAAGGATTGCACATGCTGCGGTAATCGCGGCAGGAGGATCTTTCTCCACCGACTCCCGCGCACGCTGACCCTCCTTTTCGATTTCCGGCAGCGACCGCTGTCTCAACATTCCGTCTAGTGATCGGGTAGGCATCGCGAGGTGACAGAAACTTCGGAAGGAAGGGCTGAAGGGAACCATCAGCTATCCACCGACGGCCAAATTCCCAAGAGATACAATATGGAAAACCTCTCCAAAAATGAGCCGCATTATGCCCGCCCAAGATGCCTTTGATAAGGACCATGAGATGCGCCCAACTTCGTAGATTCCAGATCGCTTTTACCTATAGGTCGTCATCAAGCCAGAGCACTGTAACAACACAACCGTATGCCTCCAAAAGCCGACTGTCCTCCTTGAGGTCTGAGTCGGTATCCTCAAAAGGAAGCCAAGCCGCCGCAGGGGTATCCACCAAACCGTTGGTATCTGATGACTTTCCGAGATTGATCTCGGATGCGCCTGAATATTTGTGAAGCTCACCCCGCGTGATCGACGGCTTGAACTCCTGGGATTGAACACGCCATTTTACCCGGCCCTCCACACTTACCACCATCGCTAACGGTTCCTTGGTGTAGGTAATATACTGGAACAACGTCGCCATGGTGCTTGTCTTGAACTCCTCAGCCAACCGGTCCATCGTAGCCAAAGAGGGATCTTCTCTACCCAATTTTGGCTTGAAGAGAAATTCCGGCATCAGCAATTCGGCTGCGAACATATTCGCCTCAGCCTCCTCGTTCATATCGTTCCAGATTCGAAAGTTCGAGCTCTCGTCGTTGTGACTCAGCCGCAGTTTTGGATGCAATTGATAATGTCCGATCTCATGAGCGATAGTGAACCGCTTCCGGCCGCGATGCATGCCGCTCTTCACCCGAATTACCCCGCCCTGATCACCTGTCGTGACAATTCTTCCGTCGGAGTTTTCCAATCCCCCTTCCTCAATTGAAAGTGAGCCAGCCTTAAAAGCCAGTGTCTGAAGGTCGATCTCATCAGGTGATTCTATCCAGAGAGATTTAAGAAGCTTGTGCGCTTCAGCTTTGCAAAAGCCTTGACGGATCTTGCTCATCCCCGGCCTATCATAGTCACCGTTCATTGTTCGCTAGAGGTGGAAATATCTTCGAGCCAACTTCTTAGCTCCGATTCAGACAATTCTGTTCCGGCTTGCAGATTCCTGCACCTCGCAGCGTTAGCGAGTCCCGGTCCGAATGCCCCGCCTAGAACTTGGTCACGAATTGAAATTAACTCAGCCATAGTTCTCGAAGCCAGGTCGCCGAACTTTGACTGCTTGCTCTGGCGCCTCACTTCCGAGGTACTCTGAGCGGCATTCTTTATAGACGCCTGACACCCTTTTCTTACCGTGTTCGAAAAGCGTTCCATAAACTGGCTAACGTCGATGCTCTGCCCTTCCAAGCTTTCGCGGAGTTCTTGAATAGACAGATCACTGTCATCTTCAAATAGAGCATCGAGGGCTTTCGCCGACTTATTTGGATCAGTGCTCATATTCTTACTGCTCTCCTTTCCTGAATTCGGTGAGGATTCTAGGCCCCATCAGTTTAAGTTTCTTCCGTAGTTCATAAATTCTTTCAACAGGTATCCCTGAGGCGTCGGACTGTTCCGCCGCGCTCTCAGCGCCGTCCTGGATAGCCATAACCAGCAGTTGGAGTTCCTCATCTTTCTTCAAATCCGGATCCTCCAATAGCATATTGAATAATGCGCTGATGTCCAAGAGAGTTGTAGCCTGGGAATCCGGAGCGGTCTCGGTGGTCGCCACCTCGCTGGCAGCATCCAGTGTCAGCGCTCCATTGTCCGCCAGCCCGTAGATCGTGCTGAGGTGGCTCCTGACTCCATTCTTCAGCTGGGATTCTATGGAGTGGCCTTCCACAAACTTCCGCTCCCCGCTGAGGTATTTCTCGATCACTTCGAAAACGATAGCCTCAGGATCGCGCCCCTGAGGAAGCACCTGATCCTGCTTCCAGCCGTAAGCCCTGCCCGCGACAATGATGCAGTGACGGAGCAACACAAGACCCAGTCGGTCCCGGTTCTGCATCAGATACTCCAAATATTCTTCGCTCATGCCGTGTTATCTCCCTAGGCGGAACAAACGTCAATTTTCGGGAAAAAATTTTCTCACATTTTTTCCCGAAACCTCCCTGGCCACCCGCCTAGGTAATTGAAGCGGGCAACCAGAACCGCCCGCAGCCTTCATAAGACAATGAATACCAATAACAACCAGTCGACAACCGGCATCCATGCTGGCGGTGCCGCCACACAAACCAACAAACCGCAGCCCAAATACGCATGCGTTGTTGGAGACATGCTCTTCCCCATGCCACGCGCCAAACTCTCCGCACTCACCATCCTCGAGCAGGCGGGATACGGAGCTGATTTCGTGCTCGTTCGTGACCACGGAGGCCCTGACGACGTCACCTTCTCCGACGAACAGATCGTCGATTTGCGCGAGGGTAACGTCTTCAGCGTCGCGGCACGTTGCGATCACAAACCCAACAGCCAGTGCCTCCAGCCGGCGAAGCTCGCTTATGCGATCAGCGACAGCTGGGAACTGACCCTCAATCCGAACCAGACTCGTGAATCGCTGATCCGACTCTTCGGCCTTTCAGCCGAAGTCGAAATCCTGCGGGACTATGAAAGCCCTCAGGATGAGATCATTGGTCACGGTGCTCCCGTGACTTTCAACCAAGGCGCAGTGCTGCTCGTCCGTAACCTCGGCATCAAGGTGAAGGTCAACAACCACGATGTTCACCTCGTGAAGCGTCGCGTTACAGGACGCGAAATCAAGGAGGCAGCAGTGGCGCAAGGAGTTGCGATCCAAGTGGGTTTCGTGCTCTACCGCTACCTTCTGGATGGCAGCCTGACACCAGCCATCGGCGATGACGAGGTGGTGACAGTCAAAGATTGCGACTCCTTCAACTGCATCGACCAAGACGATGTCTCCTGAAATCAAACCCGAAGTTGCTTCGGCAATAGACGAGATTCGGCGTGCCTACCCCTCTTCGGAGGTGGAGGTCACGCCGGATCCCGATGGAGGGGCTTATGTGAAGGTTTCCAACCTCCACATCGGCAGCCAGTTCAATCCGGCAACGTCATGGTGCCTGTTTCGAATCACCTTCCAATACCCCTTTGCCGACGTATACCCTCATTATTTCGTCGACGGGCTGCAGAAGGTGTCAGGGGAACCACAACCCCAAGGAATCCACGTTGGTAATCCATGCGATGTCAACGGTGTGAACCATCCCGCGACGATGGTTTCGAGGAGATCCAACAGACTCAATCCCGCAACGGATACCGCAGCACTCAAACTCCAGAAGGTCCTCGACTGGATCAGAACTCAATGAAAAGATACACTTTCTCCATCTCCAAGGCTAACTACGACCTTCTCCATAAACACCTTTTCCCAGGTGATGGTGATGAACACGGTGCCGTGATTCTCGCCGGCATCTGCGAAACCGCGAACGAGGTTCGATTTCTGGCGCGAGAGGTCATTCTCGCTCGTGAGGGTCAGGATTTTGTCCCCGGTCGCCAAGGATACCGTGCGCTGACCGCCAACTTCGTCGCCCATCTCTCTAATCGTGCAGCCAACGAGAAACTCTGCTATTTCACGGTGCATAATCATGGCGGCAGTGACTCGGTCTCTTTCTCCCAAACAGATCTGGATTCGCATGCCCGCGGCTACCCAGCGCTTCTTGACATTACGAACGGCGGGCCAATCGGAGCCTTGGTTTTTGCCAAAAACGCGGTCGCAGGACAAATCTGGACGCGTGATGGCATCAAACAGCTAGACCAGATGAAGGTCATCGGCAAGAATCTCAAGAGGCTCTTTCCGAAGCCCCCGAAGATCGCAGGAATAAACGCAGCGATATATAACAGGCAGTCCCTGTTTTTCGGGTCCGTCGGCCAAGCGCGCCTTGCCAGAAGCAAAGTCGTGATAATCGGCGCGGGCGGAGTTGGATCCATTGTCAGTGAGCACATTGCCCGACTCGGAGTCGGGCACATCGTGGCAATCGATTACGACAAAATCGAGGATTCCAACGTTTCTCGCGTGATGGGTTCTCGGCTTTGGGAATGCTTCAGCTGGCTCCAGGCCTCGCGTCTACCTCTCCTCAAAAAGCTCGGTATATGGCTTGCAACTTACAAGGTAGACATCGCCAAGCGGGTTGCGAAGCAGGCGAATTCCAATGTGAAATTCGAAGCAATTCGAGGCAGCATCTGCAGTAAGGAGGTCGTGGAAAAATGCCTCGATGCAGACTTCATTTTCCTCTGCGCCGACTCGATGCAGAGTCGCCTGGTCTTCAATGCTCTGGTTCATCAATACCTGATCCCTGGAATCCAGATTGGTTCGAAAGTCCCCATCGACACCAGGTCAGGCTCTGTCGAGAATGTCTTCGCAGTCGCTCGCCCGGTGCTCCCAGAAGCCTCAGGCGGTTGCCTTCTCTGCAACGAGCTAATCTCCTTTGCAAAGCTTCAAGACGAAGCTCTCACCGAAAAACAGCGCCGCCAACAAGCCTATGTCGCAGACCCACTGGTCAAGGCTCCAAGTGTGGTGACGCTCAACGCCCTTGGCTCGGCACAGGCTGTGAATTACTTCCTCTTCAATCATCTGGGATTATTTAATGAGACTCTCGCAAAGCCTGGATACCGAATGAATCTCGTTCGCGAAAACTCATGGACGACAGTCGCCTGCAAACAGAACCCAGACTGCCTGCACTGCGGTTCCGGCAATCGCTCCATCTACGGCCGAGGCGATAGGGCATCACTTCCCTGTCCAAACTAATCGTTACTGCCGCCCCGCTCGGAGAGGCAGCGGGTAAGTGACTACGGAGATCAAACACAGTCGCTCTCCTCGCGGGCCGACTCTCTTCGCCCATGGAACGCGACCAAAATGCCCACGCTATCCCCAAGGAAACCGAAATCTTTGATACTGAATGGTCCATTTGTTGCGATCAATGATCGCCGTGTTGGGACGCCGATGAAAAAAATCGCCCCCCGCAAGAATTCACCTCCAGGAACGACCCGCGGCTGCTCAGGCAGACGACGACTCCATCACGCCCGAAGAGGTAATGGATTGTCTGAGGACAATTATTGCGGAACTGCCATCAGCCGCCCAGTTCGTGGCCAGGCAGCTTGACCGCTTAACCGATATTCTTGAGGTCATGAAACCCTACGCCAAGAATCCGGAGGCGCGAGAGTGGATCGAGGCGGAATTACTCAAAGTCGACGAAAGCCGCTGCTCGATCGGAGGAATGGCGGTAGAAGGTTGCTGGAAATCAGCGGAAAGTTTTTCATAAGATTCACGGAGGCGACTTCGAAATATGGTCGCTTTAGTAAATGTGGGTACTCCAACTTTTCTAGATAGAATCGACCTCCACGTCGAAGTCCCCTTGGTCGATTTCCGGGATCTCTCATCTTCTTCCGACGAGGAAAAATCCGCCTCGATCCGCACCCGTGTGGTTTCAGCCCGCCAAACCCAGATCGAGCGTTTCAAAAAATCCGCAACGACCACCAACGCCGGCATGACCGCCCGCCAGGTCCGCCAGTATTGCCAGCTCGATTTCGAAGGCGCGGGCTATCTGGAGCATGCGATGGAAATCATGAACTTTTCCGCCCGTGCCCATGATCGCATTCTGAAAGTCGCCCGCACTCTCGCCGATCTCGGAGGATCTCCCGCCATCCGCCCGAACGACGTGCTGGAAGCGATTCAATACCGTTCGCTGGACCGGAAATTGTTTTCGTGAAGATAAATCACCGGCATGCAATGGAGCGCTGGTGTCCTCACCGGCATGGAGCGATTGAGCCGGTCTGAAGACCGGCGCTCCATTTCCACATTCAACGTTCTTCCCACTTTTCCTCGCATCCCTCGGCCGATTTCGGTTCGAGATGGGAAATCACCCGGCCATCCGGATGCAGCAGTTCGGCCACACTGGCTTCGATGGCGGTCGCATCTTCATGAGCGGCGCCCACGCGGGTTGCGTCGTCAAACACCAGATGGAACTCCACCCAATGCGTGCGCCCGGAATGGCGATGTCGAAAATTGTGATAGGAAAGCCCGCGTTCCCGCGTTTCCCGGGCGAGCAAATCGCGGATCTTCGCTTCCATCTCCGGGTCCGCCTCGTCGAGGAGACCGGCGAGGCTTTCACGGATCAGCTTGATACCCACCCGCACGATATTCAGCGAGGCGAGCACCGCTGCGATCGGGTCCCACCATTTCCATCCGGTGAGATAGATCAGGCCCAACGCCACCAGCACGGCCACGCTCGACCAAACGTCGGTGAGCACATGCATCCCATTGGCCTTCAGCAGAGGAGAACCGCTCTTTTTTCCGATCCGGATCAGCGAAAATCCCAGCAGCAGGTTCACGAGCATCGCGACGCAGGTAACGATGAGGCCGAAACCGAGGTGATGGATTTCCACCCCGAAAATCATCTGTTTGACCGCTTCGTAAAAAATCAGCACCGCCGCCGCCGCGATCATCGCCCCTTCGAGACCGGAGGAAAGGAACGCCACCTTGTCGTGGCCGAAGTGGTGGGTTTCATCCGCCGGCTTGTGCGCCAAACGCAACGCCCATGCGGCGAAGGCCACCGCGAGCAGATGCACCACGGATTCCGCCGCGTCCGAATACACCGCGGACGATCCGGTCACCACCGCAGCGGTGACTTTCAGTAAAAGCAGCACCACCGCCACTCCCAGCGAGAGATTCATTACCCGCTTCTGATCGTCGAAACTCGCCACGCCCCATGAGTTTGCACCTTCGGAAAAATCGCAATTCCAAACTGAGGAACCGCGATTCTTTTTCATTCCGGGCTTGTTTTCTGAAAAAAATCAGCGAAAGGCTTCCCGCCCCGCACGCGGAGATTCTGTCCGGGAGTGGGTTTTTGACTTATTGTACTCATGGATACGCCTCCTTTTTCCGAACTCGGACTGCCCGACGTTCTTCTCTCCGCGATTGAAACCCTCGGCTTCGAACGCCCGTCTCCCATCCAGGCACTCAGCATTCCTCCCGCCCTCGAAGGCAAGGACATCCTCGGGCTTTCCGCCACCGGCTCCGGAAAAACAGCCGCCTTCACCCTCCCCGCTCTTTCGCGGATCGACGTGAAGCAGCTTTATCCGCAAGTACTCATTCTCTGTCCCACGCGTGAACTCGCCGTGCAGGTTTGCGAAGAAGTCCACCGCCTCGGCGCGAAAATGCCGGGCCTGCACGCCACTCCGGTCTACGGTGGCGCGCCGATGGACCGCCAGCTGCGCGCGCTGCGCAATGGCGCACAGGTCGTCGTCGGCACTCCCGGCCGCCTTCTCGATCACCTGCGGCGCGGCAGTTTCGACGCCTCCCGCGTGAAGCTCGCCGTTCTGGACGAGGCGGACCGCATGCTGGACATGGGCTTCAAGGAGGAAATGGACGAGCTTCTCGCCGCCCTCCCCGTCGAGCGCCAAACCTTGTTTTTCTCCGCGACCATGAATCGCGGCGTTTCCAACCTGATCCAGAAATTCGGAAACTCGCCCGAAGTCATCGAGATCAAGCAAAAGGCCCTCACCGTCTCCACCATCGAGCAATCCTATTTCGAAGTGCGCCAGCGCTCGAAAGTGGAAGTCCTCTCGCGGATTCTGGACATGAATCCGCCGCGCCTCGGCATCATTTTCTGCAACACCAAGCGCTCCGTGGACGAGTGCACCGAAGACCTCATCAATCGCGGCTACGCGGCGGACCGCCTCCACGGCGACATCACCCAGCAAATGCGCGAGCGCGTGCTCAAGCGCTTCCGTGACGGCTCGGTGGAACTCCTCGTCGCCACGGACGTCGCGGCACGCGGTCTCGACATCGAGGAAATCGACATCGTTTTCAACTACGACCTCCCGGCGGACCCGGAAGATTACGTCCACCGCATCGGACGCACCGGTCGCGCCGGTCGCGCCGGTCGCGCGGTGAGCTTCGTTTTCGGCAAGGAAATCTACCGCCTGCAATCCATCGAGCGCTACACCCGCCAGGTCATCAAGCGGGAGAAAATCCCCTCCGTCGAGCAGGTGGAAGGCCGCCGCGCCGACATCATTTTCGAAGACCTCAAGGAGCGTCTGGAAAACGGCAAGTTCGATTCCTATCAGGATCAGGTCGATCGTCTGCTGGAGCAGGGTCATACCCCGACCGATATCGCCTGCGCGCTCGTCGGCATGATTCGCGAAGCCACCGGTCGCGAAGGCAATCCCATCGATGAAGACCGCGAGCCGGAGCGCCCCGAGCGCCGCCGGAACGTCCGTGATTCCCGCGATGGCCGCGAAGAGCGGGATTACTCTCGCCGGGATCGTGGCGACCGTGAACGCGGACCGCGCCCGGAACGCTTCGAGCGCGGCCCGATCCCGCAGGAGCCGGGCATGGCCCGCATGTTCCTTTCCCTCGGGAAAACGCACGGCGTCATGGCCAAGGAAATCGTCGGCATGCTGTATCGCGAAGCCGGATTGCCTGACGGCTGCCTGGGACGCATCACGCTTTTCCCGAAGCACTCACTGGTGGATGTGCCCGAAGGACTCGTCGATCAGGTAATCGAACGGACCCGTCAGGCCCGCCTGAAAGGCCGCCCCTTCCGCATGGATCTGGATCGCGGTCCGCAGCAGCGCGATTTCTGAATCCAGCCGCACGGAATACGTCCTATCAGCATCACTGTTCTTCCATCACTCCTCCTGGGTCGCGGCACCGGCTTTCCGCAGATATTCACAAATCAGCGGAATCCGGTCCCCCACTTGCTCCAGTTCGAGCAAATGCTGCCGCAAATCCGGGTCGTGGATGAATTGCTGGGAAACGATGTCCGTTAAAAGCGCGGCGGAATCCGCCCGGTCCAGCACCGAGAGCACATTCTGCCGCACCGCCTCCGGCAAGGTCCGGATCGCGTCCTCCACCGCTCCGCGCAACGTGGCGATAGCGGCCTTTTCCTGATGCGGCGGCGTAAATTCCGAAATCACCGGTTCGATCCTCGCATACGGGTAATCCTTCCCGTCCAGCCATTCGAGGAAACGCACCCGCATCACCCCGTGGAGCAGGAGTTGCGAGGATCCATCCGACTGTTCTCGCGAGGCTCGCACCAGACCGATGGTGCCCACGGCAGCCGCGGCTTCTGAGAAATCCACCTCTTCCCTCAACAACCGGGCCACCGCGAAAAAACAATCTCCCTCAAGCGCCTCCTCCAGCATTTTCCGGTAGCGGTTCTCGAAAATATACAACGGCAGCCCGCCCTGCGGAAACAGGGTGCAATCCGGCAATAACATGACGCCGCAACGCTCTGGCAGATGGATACTGGGCATGGCAGGAAAGACTCGGAAGCGAAGCCCGAAAGGAAAAGGAGAAAGTATCACACCGGCACCAGCACCGCCACCTCGGGCCACAACGCGGCCAGAGGTTCATCCAGCGTCGCCAGTTTCCCGCCCTTCCGCCGCGCGAGTTCCACCAGCCACGCATCCGTGAGCTGGCGATGCCCCGTCAGGCGGGTCGGGGAAATTTCCGAGTAGGAAAAATTTTCCGGCCAGAAGACGTGCTTCGGGTGAGCATGAATGGATGCGAGAGCCGCCCATGCGGCGGCGGCGGACTTATCCAGTGCCGTCTGCATATGAAGTCTCAGCAAAGTCCCTTCGGTGACAGGGCACGTCGCTATCGTATCATCCTGTGTCGCCTGCCTCCATCGACGAATCCGCTGGTGGTGCGGATGGCCGGCCACTGCCATCGCGATGAGGACATTCCCGTCCAAAAGCCACGCAGTCATCGCTTCAAATCCTCCCATGTCAGGCCCATGGCTTCGAGGTGCCGCAGATCTTCATCGTCGAGTGCCCGCTGGATATCCTCCTCCGTTATGGGCTTTTCGCTACGACTCACCTGGATTCCCAACACGGGATCGAAATATTTCGTCGAAGGATCATCCTCCCCTCGCGCCACCTCGGAAACGACTCTCCGGCGAAACAAATCGTTCACCGCCTTGCTGATGGATGTCTTCGTCGCGATCGCGTGACTCCTCGCCATGGCGTAAAGGTCATCGTCCAGATTGATCGTCAGCCTCATGATCGCACCATGGTGCAATGGTGCACTCCTGTCAACTTCCCAAGCGATTCCGCCGCAACCGCCTGAACCAAAAAGTTCTTTTTCCTCACAACATTTCAGACAACAAAACATCCCGGCGTCGCTGTGCGCCACGACACTTTTATTTCGCGATTTCCGCCCATGATTGAAGTCCTGAACCTGACCAAGCAATTCGGCACCAAACGGGCCGTGGACGACCTGAGTTTCACGGTAAAAAAAGGCGAAGTCCTCGGGTTTCTCGGCCCGAACGGTGCCGGCAAATCCACCACCATGCGGATGGTGACCGGCTTTTTCCCGCCCACCTCCGGTGACGCCAGAATCTGCGGCATCTCGATGATCGAGCAGCCCTCGCTGGCGAAAACCAAAATCGGCTACCTGCCGGAATCCGCCCCGCTGTATCGGGACATGACGGTGACAGGTTTCCTGAACTTCTGCGCCGATGTCCGGAAACTGAAAGGCACGGCGAAAAAAGAAGCCGTCGAGCGCGTCATCGAAACCTGCTTTCTCACCCAGGTGGCCGGACAGGCGATCGACACCCTCTCGAAAGGCTACCGCCACCGCACCTGCCTCGCCCAGGCCCTGCTGCACGATCCCGAAGTGCTGATCCTCGACGAACCGACCGATGGCCTCGATCCGAACCAGAAATACGAAGTGCGCCAGCTCATCAAACGCCTCGGAGAAACCCGCGCGATCCTTTTTTCCACTCACATTCTCGAAGAAGTCGAAGCCGCCTGTTCCCGCGCCGTGATCGTGGACAAGGGAAAAATCGTGGCCGACGGCACGCCCGACGAGCTGCTGGCGCGATCCGGCACCGGCTCCCTCATCGATCTCTTCCGGAACCTCACCACCCGCGACACCGATTCCTGAAATTTTTCCCGCCATGTTCACGATTTATAAACGCGAGCTGAAAAGTTATTTCACCCAACCCACCGCCTACGCGATCATCGTCATCTTCCTGCTCTTCTCCATGGCGCTGACCTTCACCTTCGGTCAGTTCATCCGGCTGGGAGACGCCTCGCTCGAATGGTCCTTCCTGTTCTGGCATCCGTGGATCTACATGCTGCTCGCTCCCGCCGTCGGCATGCGCCTGTGGGCGGACGAGCAACGCTCCGGCACCATCGAGCTGCTCGGCACCTTCCCCCTTTCCACCTGGAAAGCCATTCTCGGGAAATACTTCGCCGGCATCACCGTGTGGCTCATCGCCCTGCTGCTGACCTTTCCCATCGTCCTCACCATCAACTACCTCGGCCAACCGGACAATGGCGCGGTGCTCTCCGGATACCTCGGCAGCTTCCTCGTCTGCTGCACCTTCCTCGCCATCACCATGCTCGTCTCCGCCTTCACGCACGATCAGGTCGTCTGCCTCATCGTTTCCGTTTCCATCTGCGTCATCATGGTACTCTGCGGCTATGACGACGTAACCCGGGAGCTGGCGAAAATCGTCTCCCCCACCGTGCTGGAAGGTATCACCTCCTTCGGCGTGTGGAGCCACTTCAGCTCCCTCAATCGCGGGCTTTTCCGCCTACAGGACCTCGTGTGGTTCGCCTCCCTGATTTCGCTCTCGCTCATCGGCACCAGCGTCATCCTCTCCGCCAAGCGCGCATAAACTTTCAGCATTTCCGTTTTTAGCATTTCAGCATTTACCATGAAATCACCTGTCACCCGCGCCGCGCTTGGAATCGCCGCGCTCGTCGCCATCGCCATCCTCGTCAACTGGCTCGTCTCGCTCACCGCCCTCGGCAGCCGCGGCGCGGATTTCACCGAAAACAAAACCCACACCCTCTCCGATGGCACCCGCGCCATTCTCGGTGAACTCGACGCCCCCGTCGTCATCCGCTACTACGCCTCCCGTAGCGCCGAATACATGCCGCAGGAGCTGAAGCTCTACCAGCGCCGCATCGACGACACCCTCAAGGAATACGCCTCCCTCTCCAACGGCAAAATCCGAATCGAACGGCTCGATCCCAAGCCGGACACCGATGCCGAAGACGCGGCGAACCTCGACGGCATCACCGCCCAGCCCATCGGCAGCGACCCCATCTACCTCGGCATCGCCGTTTCCTGCCTCGATCGCACCCGCGTCCTCCCCTTCCTCAATCCCCAAGACGAAACCCTGCTGGAATACCACCTCTCAAAGGCCATCTCCGACGTCACCACCGCCAGCAAGCCGACCATCGCCGTGATGAGCTCCTTCAACCTGAAAGGCGAGCCACCCATGATGCCCGGCCAGCCGCCGGATCCGGGCTGGGTGATCTATCAGCAACTCGAACAATCCTTCGAGGTTTCCTCCCTTCCCATGGAGCCGGTGGAACTCGATCCCGGGAAAACCAAGGTGCTGCTGGTGCTGCACCCCTCCGACATCACCCCCGCCGTCGAATACAGCATCGATCAATACCTGCTCAAGGGCGGCACCGTCGTCGCCTGCGTCGATCCCTACTCGGTCGCCGCCCAGCTCACCCCCGGAAATCCTCTCACCGGCTCGAAGCCGTCCATGTCCTCCAACCTCCCTACCCTGTTTCCCGCATGGGGCATTCAGTTCGACGCCACCCGCTCGCTGGCCGATCCCGCCTACGCCACCCCCATGGGCCAGAACGTCGGCAGCATCGCCGTGCTGACACTGCCGCAAGAAGCCCTTCCGCAAAAAGACAACGTGGTCACCAAGGACCTCAGCGGCATCACCTTCCTGCTCGCCGGCGGACTCACCTATCAGGAAACGCCCGGCATCGCCTACACCAGCCTCATCCGCACCACCCAAGGCGCGGGCTTCGTCGATTCTTCCAGCGCCTCCCGGCTGGACCCCGCGCTCGCCCGCACCTTCCGCAGCTCCGGCACCGCCTACGATCTCGCCATCCACCTCAGCGGAAAATTCAAAACCGCCTTCCCGAACGGAAATCCGAACGCACCCGCGAAGTCGGAAGAAAACGCCGATGACTCCAAGGACGAATCCCTGAAAGAAGCCACCACCACCGGCAACGTCTTCATCATCGCCGACGCGGACGCCTTTTTCGACCGCTTCGCCTACACCGTGCAGACGCTGGGGAACATGCAGCTCGCCTCCCCCATCAATGGCAACTCCACCTTCCTCTTCAACCTGCTCGATCAGGCCACCGGCTCGAAGCACCTCATCGGCTCCCGCTCCCGCGCCGCCATCCGCCGCCCGTTCACCGTCATCCGCAACCTCGAAGCGGAGTTCAACAAAAACGTCGGAGCCAAGATCGAGGAATTCCAGTCCAAGCAACAGGCCGCCCAACAGAAACTCAACGAGCTTCAGGCCCAGAAAACCCAAGGCAACGAATTCAGTCTCTCTCCCGCTCAGGAAGAGGAAATCAAAAAACTCCGCGCCGAGCAGGTCGAATACGCCCGGATGATCCGTGAGCAGGAAAAAGACCTCCGCCGCCAGAAAGACGCGCTCGCCTCGAAGATCACGCTTTTGAACGTCGCCGTCATGCCCTTCCTCGTCGTGCTCGCCGGCCTGTCCGTTTACCTCCGCCGCCGCTCTTCCACGCGTTCGCGATGAAGTCGATGGTCCGTGGTCGATGGTTGATAGCGAAAAGTCGCCCACCCTCGACCTCTTCCGACCATCAACTCAAAACCATAAACCTCTTCCCATGAAAACACGTCACCTCATCCTGCTCTGGAGCATCGTTCTCCTGCTCGCCATTGCCGTGCTTCTCGTCAAACGCTCCCAACAGCAAGAGACTACCGCCGCCACCCAGCGGCAGCCCGGCCAGACCCTGTTTCAGGATTTCCCCGGAAACGCCATCACCACCATCGAGATTCAGGGGCCGAACCGCACCACCACCCTCGTCAAATCCGAAAACAGCTGGGGCGTCGTCGAACGCGACGGCTACCCCGCGGAATCCGCCGTCGTCAACCAGTTCCTCCGCACTCTGGCCGAGCTGAAAATCATCCGCACCCACGAAGCCGGTCCATCCCTCGCCCCGCGTTTCGGCATGGATGAAAACGCCACCGATCCGGAAGAGCACGGCCTCACCGCCACCTTCAAGGACGCCGACGGCAAAACGCTGGCCCAAATCACCCTCGGCAAGAATGTCGATACCGGAGCCAAGGCCGATCCCTTCGGCGGCGGAGGCGGCGTCAGTGGCCGCTTCATCCGCGATACCGCGGACACCTCCGGATTCTACGCCGTGAACGAACTGTTCTCCGAAATTTCCGATCAACCCACCCAGTGGCTGACACCCGGATTCTTTTCCTTACTGAAAATCAAATCCATCCGCGTCAGCCAGCCCGGCAAGACCGATCCCGACTGGTCCGTCAGCCGCCCGGACGAAACACAACCCTTCACCCTCGACCAACCCACCGAAGGCGAAAGCCTGCCCGCCGAAAAATCCGCCTCACTCTCCACGCTTTTCAGCTACGCGAGCTTCGAGGACGTCATCCCCGCCAGCGTGGTCGCCACCCGCGCCCAGCCGGAAACCACCCGTCACATCACCATCGAGACCGTCGAAGGCTTTACCTATCGCCTCACGCTGACCTTCGCGAAACCCGTGACCGCGCAGGACGCCGCCGCCACACCGAAGCTCTCCGTTTTCCTGACCGTCGAAGTCTCCGCCGACCTCCCGAAAGAGCGGAAAAAAGAAGACGGCGAGACTCCCGAACAGGCAGAGGAAAAAGACAAAGCCTTCACCTCCCGGCTCAAGATTCTTGAGGAAAAACTCGCCGCCGAACAAAAACTCCACGGCCACACCTACGAAATCGATTCCGCCAGCGTGGAAAATCTGCTCATCTCCCGCTCCGAGCTTACGGCCGCTGCCGCGAAGCCATAGGTCCTATACGGCTTATAAGACCTATAGCTTGCCGATCAGTCCGCCGCTCCCTAAAAACCCGTCACCATGACCCGCTTCCGCCCCTGCATCGATCTCCACCACGGTCAGGTCAAACAGATCGTCGGCGGAAGCCTGCGCGACCACGGCCCCGGCCCGAAGGAAAACTACGTTTCCGAAAAACCTCCGGGCTGGTTCGCCAAAAAGTTCTCGGGCGACGGCCTGACCGGCGGCCACGTCATCAAGCTCGGCCCCGGCAACGATGACGCCGCCCGTGAAGCGCTTTCCACCTGGCCCGGTGGATTGCAGATCGGCGGCGGGATTCACTCCGAAAACGCCGCCGAATGGCTCGCCGCCGGAGCCAGTCACGTCATCGTCACCTCCGCCCTGTTCGATCGCGACGGACGCTTCCTGCAAAGCTCGCTGGATGCGCTCGTCTCCGCAACCGGCCGGGAAAAACTCGTCATCGACCTTTCCTGCCGCCGCACCGCCACCAGCTGGACCGTCGCCATGAACCGCTGGCAGACCCTCACCGACCTCGACGTGACGCACGCCACCCTCGACGGCCTCGCCCCCTATTGCGCCGAGTTCCTGATCCACGCCGCCGACGTGGAAGGCCTGTGCGGGGGAATCGATGCCGAACTCGTCTCCCTCCTCGGAAACTGGGGAAAAATCCCCGTCACCTACGCCGGCGGAGCCGCATCCATGGCGGACATCCTCCTCATCGAGCAAGCCAGCAACGGAAAAGTCGATTTCACCGTCGGCAGCGCCCTCGACCTCTTCGGCGGCAGCGGCGTGAAATATCAGGATCTCGTCGCCTGGAACCGCCGGTAGAGGGAGCGCCGACGTTCACGTCGGCCCGGTTTCTTCATCAACACTCCACCAGCCGCTTGTACATGATATGAGCGTCCACTTCCCCCAGCTCCGCATGTCGGAATCCGCCGGGGATCGTGCCGATGGTTTCGAACCCGAGCTTTTGCCATAGCCGGATGGCGGTCGTGTTGGTCGAAACCACCAGATTGAATTGCATGCCGCGGAATCCACGAGCCACCGCTTCTATCTGCGAGTGTTCGCACATCCTCGATGCGATCCCGCGTCCCCTGGCGAAGCCGGAGACGAGATAGCCGCAGTTGCAGACGTGATTTCCCAGCCCCGGTTGATTCGGTTTCAAATAATAGGTGCCGAGAATTTCCCCTTCTTCCTCCATCACGAACGTCGCCAGAGGAAGCTCGACCCACACCTTATGAGCCTCCTCCTCGGTGATGTCCGGAGCATAGGCGTAAGTGGTGCCGCCCCGGAAAACCGGTTCGATCATTCGCCAAACTTCCTCCCAGTCCTCAGGGCGATACTCGCGGATCATTTTTACCTCCCCTGCAATTTCCCCACCATCGCCGCGTCCACGGTGAAATTCATCGTGCCGAAATCCCTCGGCTTCCCACCCTCTTCCACCTGATACTCGAACGCCTTCACCGGCTGCACTCCCTGCGTCTGGGACATCAGATACACCCGGATCGTCATCGCCTCCGTGCCCTTGCCGCCTTCCAGTTTCCGGATGGCGAACTGGACCTCGTTCAAACCATCGCGCGCTCCACCGATCACCACGTCCGCTTCCTTGGTATTCGCGAAACGGTGGTGGCTGATCTTGTTCACCTGCACCTTCACCTCGCGCCCCGGGCAGAACACATACACCTTGGCGATGTATTTGACCGGACCATTGAGTTCGATCGGAGTGGGAGGCACCACGCCGTCGGGTTGAGCCTCCGGCGTTTCTTCGAGGTATTCCACATTCCCCGCCGCCAGCTCCTTCCGGACTTGCGGCAGCGCCGCGAGATTCACGAAATCCGCACGATCATACAGCCAGCCGCCACCTCCGCGCACGAATGACAGCACCAGCAGGTTCTGCGTGGGCGTGCCACCGATTCCGAAATCGATTTTCCCGAAATACGCAGCCTTGGCGGTCGGGCCTTTTTCCTTCGCCTGGAGGAATTTCAGCCCTTCGAGCGAGGGCGGCGGTGCTGGCAGGGCGAAAACCGCCGCCGGGAACGGCTGTTTCTGCGAAAGAATCCGGTTTTTCACCTCCACCCGACGATGCGGAGCCGTCACCCGCTGCCAGCTCGCCGCCTCCTTTCTCAGAATCGCACCACGCCAGGCATTGTAAGTGCTTTCCAGCGAAGTCCGCAGGGGATTTTGCGCGCAAAGGGACGGCGACAACGCGAGCAGCAAGATGAAAATCAGCCGGTTCATGGTCAAAACGATTGGACAACGAGGCGCAACCGACAACAAACAAATCGTGCGCGGCACCTTCCCGGAGCCGTTTCCCCTGTCCCTATGAGTCAAATTCTACAGAAAGTGGCGCCCATCGGTGAAGCGCGTGATCGCGAAATCCTCAAAGACGCAAACACTTACACCTACCTGCAACGTCCCGAGGGCGACATCCTGGCCCACCTCTTTTTCCCGGAAAACGCCAGCACGCGCCCCCGCCCGGTCGTCATCTTCTTCCATGGAGGATTCTGGGACTCGCCGATGCCCACGCAATTCGTCCCGCAATGCCTCCACTTCGCCAGCCGGGGCGCGGTGGCCATCGCCGCTGAAACCCGCACGTTTTCCAAACACGGCACCGGTGCCCTCGAAGCGATCCAGGACGCCCGGGATCTGGTCCGCGGCCTGCGTGAAAATGCGGAAATGTTCAACATCGACCCCTCGCGCATCACCGTTGGCGGATCGGCCGGTGGCGCGTATCTCGCACTCATGACCGCGCTTGCCCGGGAAAAAGATCTCCCGGATGGCAATGACGACTACACGGACTGCAGCCCACAGGCACTCGTCCTGTTCAGCGCGCTGGTGAACACCTCGATGAAAGGCACGACCGTCGCCGAACGATTTCCTAGCCTCAAGCTGGCCAAAAAACTCAGCCCGCTGAGTCTGGTGCGCGCCAAAATGCCGCCGATGCTGATTTTCCAGGGAAAATCGGATCGCATCACCCCTTTCGGCGACGTGACCACCTTCCGGCGGAAAATGGCCTGGCGACGCAATAAGGTCGAGCTGGTGGACTTCGAAAAGGCGGATCACAGTTTCTTCAACTTCAACGTCTCCCACCAGTTTTTCGAGCTCACCGTGGAAGCCGCCGACCGGTTTCTGGTGAACCAGGGCTTGCTGGACGCACCCGTCGAGGCACCCGCTCCGGTGGATGTCGCCTGACGCACCAACCGCTTCCGGATCGTCGATGGGCCCGCCGGAGTAAAAAATGCGGAATCGACCCCGCCGGGGTATAATTCCTGCTTGGCAGCCGTGCCGTCCTGTCGTCTATTTCCGCCCCCGCGGATGTCACGCTCTCGACGGAGTATCTGACTCTGCCTTTTTACTCTGATGAACGCGTTTTACCATCCAAGCACCACGCTGGTTCCGGGCTCCCTGCACCAGCTTTCGCAAGAACACGATAACTGTGGCATGGGAGCCATCGCTCATTTACAAGGAAAACGCAGCCATAAAATCCTTGATTACGCCCTGACCTCCGTCTGCTGCATGACCCACCGCGGCGCGGTCGATGCCGATATGAAATCCGGCGACGGCTCCGGAGTCCTCACCCAGATCCCCCTTCCGCTTTTCCGCAAGGCCGCCGAAAAACTCGGTGCCAAGGTGGAAAACCCCGCCGATATCGCCGTCGGCGTCTTTTTCTTCCCCTCCTACGACACCGGCGCCATCGCCGACCTCAAGGCCCTCGCCGAAAAAGTCGTCGCCAAGCGCGGCATCACCCTCATCGGCTGGCGTGAAGTCCCCGTGGACCCGGACGCCCTCGGAAAAGTAGCGCTCGCCACCCGCCCGCACATCGAGCACCTGCTCATGCTGCTCCCGGAAGGCTTCGAGCCACTTCATTTCGAGCGCCAGCTCTACCTCTGCCGCCGCGAAATCGAGCACCAGACCAAGGACGTCAACGGCTTCTACATCCCGTCCTTTTCCAGCCGCCTGATTTCCTACAAGGCCCTCGCCATGCCCGCGGCCCTGCGCGCTTTCTACCTCGACTTCGAGGACCCCGATTATGAAATCGCCATCTCCCTTTACCACCAGCGCTTCTCCACCAACACCTTCCCCGCCTGGCCACTCGGACAACCGTTCCGCAACATGTGCCACAACGGTGAAATCAACACCGTGGAAGGCAACCGGAACTGGATGACCTCCCGCGAGGAATTCTTCGAGTCCCCCGTCTGGGGCGACGATATCGACCTGGTGAAAAACCTCATCCGCCACGGCGAATCGGACTCCGCTTCGCTCGACCACGCGCTCGAGCTTCTCATCCTCTCAGGCCGCTCCCCCGAGCACGCCATGTGCATGCTCGTCCCGCCCGCCTATCGCAACGACGAGGACATTTCCGACGAACTGCGCGCCTTCTATCAATATATCCGCTCCTTCTCCGAGCCGTGGGACGGCCCCGCCGGTCTCGTCTTCACCGATGGCACCAAGCTCTGCGCCTCGCTCGACCGCAACGGCCTCCGTCCATCCCGCTACAAGATCACAGAAGACGGCGTGCTCTACATCGGTTCCGAAGCCGGAGCCGTCGTCCTCGACGACCAGACCATCGTCCGCAAAGGCCGCCTCGGCCCCGGCCAGATGATCTCCGCGAACACCGCCACCGGTGAGTTCAAATACGACAACGAGATCAAGGAAGAGCTCGCCCGCCAGAAGCCCTACCGCCGCTGGATCGACGAAAACCGCCTCGAACTCCGCAAGTTCGTCTCCCCCTCCGCCCACGTGCCGGACGAGGAATACGCGCCGCTCGATCTTTCCCGCCAGCAGGTCGCCCACGGCATCTCCGCCGAGGAGCTCGACATGGTTTTCCCGCCGATGATCAAAGGCGCGCAGGAAGCCGTGTTTTCCATGGGAGACGATATTCCGCTCGCCATCCTTTCGAGCTATCCGCGCCTGCTCTACACCTACTTCAAGCAGAAGTTCGCACAGGTCACCAACCCGCCCATCGACCCCATTCGCGAATGGGCAGTCATGTCCACCAGCTCCAGCCTCGGCGTCGAGCGGAACCTGCTCGACGAGACCCCGGAACACTGCCGCCTGGTCAGCCTCGAAAACGCCATCCTCTTCGAGCACGAACTCGAAAAAATCAAGCACCTCGGCGAACACGGCTTCCCCGGCAAGGTGCTAGATTGCACCTGGCCCGCCTCCGCCGGTGCGGACGGACTCAAGGCCCGCCTCGACGAACTTTGCGCGGAAGCCGAAGCCTCGGTGGAAGAAGACGCCAACGTCCTCATCCTCTCCGATCGTGCCACCTCCGCCAGCCGTATCCCCATCCCCACGCTGCTCGCCATCGGCACCGTCCACCACCACCTCACCCGGGTCCGCAAGCGCATGCGCGCCTCGCTCGTCGTGGAAACCGGTGAAGCCCGCGACGTGCACCAGATCGCCTGCTGCTTCGGCTTCGGAGCCACCGCCATCTGCCCCTACCTCGGCTTCGCCACCGTGCGCCAGCTCGTCGCCGCGGACGAAGGCAAGGGCAAGCTCGACACCACGCCGCTCAAGGCCATGTCGAACTACCGCAAGGCGCTCGACAAGGGCCTGCTGAAAATCATGTCCAAGATGGGTATCTCGGTGCTGAACTCCTATCAGGGAGCCCAGACCTTCGAAGCCATCGGCATCGGCAACGAAGTCGTCGATTTCTCCTTCACCGGCGTTTCCTCCAAGATCGGAGGCATCGGCTTCAGGGAAATCGCCGAGGAATCCGTCATCCGCCACAAGGCCGCCTTCGAAACCGCGCCCTCCGCGTCCGGCACCCTCGATCTCGGCGATCCCGGCTACAACCGCTACCGCAAATCCGGCGAGCGCCACGTTTACACCACGGACACCATCAAGAACTTCCACACCTACGTGAAGTCCGGCAAGGCCGAGGACTACGAGGAATACGTCCGCGTCTCCCTCGAAACCCACCCGATCGCCATCAAGGACCTCATCGAGTTCGTCCCCGCCGCCAGCGGGCCGATCCCCATCGAGGAAGTGGAACCGATGGAAAACATCCGTCGCCGTTTCACCACCGCCGCCATGTCCCTCGGCGCGCTTTCTCCGGAAGCCCACGAAACGCTCGCCATCGCCATGAACCGCATTGGCGGCAAGTCGGACTCCGGCGAAGGCGGTGAAGACCCGATCCGCTACCGCCCTTACGCCAACGGCGATTTCGCCCGCTCCTACATCAAGCAGGTCGCCTCCGGTCGTTTCGGCGTTTCCGCCTACTACCTCGTCAATGCCGACGAACTCGAAATCAAGATGGCTCAGGGAGCGAAGCCCGGTGAAGGCGGCCAGCTTCCCGGCCATAAGGTGAACGCGCTCATCGCCCGTCTGCGGAACACGCAGCCCGGCGTGCAGCTCATTTCCCCGCCGCCGCACCACGACATCTACTCCATCGAGGACCTCGCCCAGCTCATTCACGACCTCAAGGAAGTGAACCCCTCCGCCCGCATCACCGTGAAGCTCGTCGCCGAATCCGGCGTCGGCACCGTGGCAGCGGGCTGCGCCAAGGCATCGGCGGATAACATCCTCATTTCCGGCCACGACGGAGGCACCGGCGCATCTCCGCTCTCCTCCACCAAGCACGCTGGATCGCCATGGGAACTCGGCCTCGCCGAAGCCCAGCAGACGCTGCTCATCAACAATCTGCGCGACCGCGTGATCCTCCGCACCGACGGCGGCATCCGCAATGGCCGCGACGTCGTGATCGCCGCCATTCTCGGTGCCGAGCAGTTCAACTTCGGCACCACCGCCATGATCGCCATGGGCTGCGTCTACGTCCGCAAGTGCCACCTGAACACCTGCCCCGTCGGCGTCGCCACCACCGACCCGAAATTCCGCGCCAAGTTCAAGGGCACTCCGGAAATGGTCATCAACTACTTCAGCGGCGTCGCCGAGGAAGCCCGGAAATACATGGCCCGGATCGGCGTGCGCACGCTCGACGAACTCATCGGCCGCCCGGAATTCCTCAAGCAGCGCGAAGTTCCCGGCCACCCGAAGGCGAACACCCTCGATCTCGCGCCCCTGCTCAAGGACGTCGTCCCCTCCCTCTCCGCCCAGACCGGCCGCAAGGAAGAGGAAATTTCCCGCATCTGCGCGCAGGACCGCAACGACGGTCTCAGCAAAACCGCCCTCGATATCCGTATCCTGTCCGATCTCAAGGCCGTCCTCACCAGCGAAGCCCTCCCGGCCGACCTCCCCGAATACGGACCCGAAGCCGTCACTCCCGATCTGCTCGAAGCCATCCGGCTCATCCCGGACCGCCCATCGGTCACTCTGGAATACGATGTGGTCAATACCGACCGCAACATCGGCACCCGCCTCTCCGGACGCATCGCCGAAATCCATGGCGACCGCGGCCTGCCCGCCGGTTCCATCCACATCAAATGCCGCGGCACCGCCGGCCAATCCTTCGGCACCTTCCTCGTCTCCGGCGTCACGCTGGAAATGATCGGTGAAGCGAACGACTACGTCGGCAAGGGCATGACCGATGGCGAAATCATCATCCGCGTGGCCGACGGCGTGAAATTCGCCCCCGAAAGCAACGCGATCTGCGGCAACACCTGCCTCTACGGAGCGACCGGCGGCAAGTTGTTCGCCAACGGCCGCGCCGGTGAGCGTTTCGCCGTGCGGAACTCCGGTGCCACCGCTGTCGTCGAAGGCGTCGGTGACCACGGTTGCGAATACATGACCAACGGCACCGTCGTCATCCTCGGCAAGACCGGCAAAAACTTCGGCGCCGGCATGTCCGGGGGAGCCGCCTTCGTTTACGACGTCGATGGCAAGTTCTTCTCCCGCGTCAATACCGAGATGGTCGTCGCCCTGCCCACCAAGCGCGCGCAGGACATCGCCGAGGTCAAAGCCCTCATCGAAGCCCACGCCGAGCGCACCGGCAGCCCCATCGCCCAACGCATCCTCGCCAACTGGGAGGAATCCTCCCGCAAGCTCGTCCGCGTCATCGCCAAGGAACGCGCCGAACTCGAAAAAGCCGAGGAAGAACACGAAGCCGCCTCCACCCCGGCGGCGGCGAAGTAACTCAAACTCATCTACCACAGGGCCTGCGGCAAATGGCCGCAGGCCCTTTTTTGTCGGATCACTGCCACCCAGCGCCAACGGCGCTCCACAAGCCAGCCCGGGGCAACGCCCTGGGTTTCCGAAATGGACCACGATCCAGCCCTGAAAGGGCAAGACAAAATCCGCGATTCCGCTAGACCGCATGAATGCCCCAATCGCTCTGCCGAGTGGTCATTCATTTGGTTTTCAGCACAAAAAACCGCGAATCTTTCCTGAACAACCCCGCATTTCGAATCCGTCTTTTCGGCTTGTAGAAGCCCGTTGGGCTTGAAATGAAAATTCCCTCCGCGCCCCTGCGCCCCCGCGGTCGCAGGCTTTTTTCGTTTCGGACCCCACGCCATTTCCGAAATGGCTCCTTTCCGCACAACGTCCTTCATGCGATTCTTTTCCCATGAGTTCCGCATCCGAAATCCAAGATCTAGCATTACGGCTTCCCAAACGATCGCGGCTCAAACTGGCCGGTGAACTTCTGCGAAGTGTCTCCACCTCTTCCTCTTCCGCCGATGTGCTCGAAGAAGCCGTCCGACGGGAAGCCGAGATCGAATCAGGAAAAGTCAAACCGCTCACGGAATCCGAATTCTGGGCCGGTGTTTCCTGACACTATTCAGATAGATTCCGAACCCTTTTCTCCGCTTCGCGGTAAACCTCGACCCAATCGAGCTCCAGCGCCCGCACCCATTTTCGCAAGACCACCAGCCCCGGGATTCTCACGAGGTTTTCTCCCCGCGTCACCGTGCCGCTGTCGATGCCTGCACGTTCACCGACATCACGGACCGTCCATCCTTTCCCGGCCCTGGCTTCTTTGAGGATGCAGAGAAATTCGGCGACAAACCGATGATCCTGGTCGTCCGGCCATGTAGGACGTTCATCGGGCATTCGTCGACGAGGCATAGCCCTCGATCAAATCTCCTCCCGATAATCCCATAGAGTTCATTTTTGCTGGCAATTGACAGCAAAAATGTGGATTGTCTACAGACCATCCATTCCCATCCCACCTACCACTCCTCTCTTCGGTCCCGGTCCGCTCAAAACCGATGAAGTTTCCCTCACACCGCATCGGATCACCCGCAGGTGTTCCCGTCATCCTGAGGCCCAGCCGGGCGCTCACTCCCGCGGAAGTGGCTCTCTTGCACGTCATCATCGAAACTCCCCCTCCGATGCTCACGCGGCTACCGGATTGCCTCCCGGATCGCTTGGTAGGCGAACGGTTCATTTTTCCCCTCATGAACCTGGCGAACTGGAGACGGTGTTGCCGGACGCTTGGCATTCCCGGAAACGAAAACGGCTTCGGAAAGGTGCTTCACATGCTCCGGACGATTCAATCCATCGAAATCGAAGTCCTCGAAGCGTCCTCACCGGAAAACCCGTGCGCCGTACGTTTCATCGAGAAAGATCGAGAGACGATTCTGCGGGAAGGAGAATGGGAAAATGCATCCGTGGTGCTCCGTCCCCTGCTCATCCATTTCTTCCATCCCATACCTCGCTGGTTGGAATCTTCCCGCCCATTGCCTCTTTGACAGCGGGTCTTCCACCCTCTAGTAAAATGGACATATGTCGAATGCCGGGGTGTCTCACAAGTTGATGGCCGCGAATCGCGGGGAAATCGCCATCCGGATCTTCCGGGCGGCCAATGAGCTGGGACTGCGCACCGTCTCCATTTTCGCGGAAGAAGACCGCTTTTCCATCCATCGCTTCAAGGCGGACGAAGCCTATCAACTGGATACGTCCAAAGGTCCGGTAGGCGCTTATCTGGACGTCGAGGGCATCGTCGCACTGGCGAAGCAGAAGGGCGTGACGATGATCCATCCGGGCTACGGATTCCTTTCGGAAAACGCCGCCTTCGCCCGCGCGTGCGAGCGCGAGGGAATCATCTTCATCGGTCCCTCGCCGGAGCTTCTGGAAAACATGGGCGACAAGACCGCCGCGCGCCATCTCGCGGCGAAATACAACGTCCCCACCCTGCCCGGCACCGAAGAACCGATCACCAGCCCGGAAGAGGCAATCACCGTCGCCCGGGAAATCGGATTTCCCCTCATCATCAAGGCCGCTTTCGGTGGCGGCGGGCGCGGCATGCGCGTGGTGATGGAAGAAAACCAGCTCTCCGGCCTGCTGGCGGAAGCGCAAAACGAAGCGCTCAACGCCTTCGGCAACGCAGCCGTTTTTCTCGAACGCTACATTTCCCGCGCCAAGCACATCGAGGTGCAGATTCTCGGCGACCGCCACGGCAACGTCGTCCACCTCTACGAACGGGATTGCTCGGTGCAGCGCCGCTATCAAAAAGTCGTGGAAGTCGCCCCGGCGGTGAATCTCGATCCAAAGGTGCGCGCGGAACTTTGCGACGCGGCCGTGAAACTCGCCAAGGGCATCGGTTATAACAACGCGGGCACCGTCGAATTCCTCTACGACATGGATCGTAACGACTGGTTTTTCATCGAGATGAACCCGCGCATTCAGGTCGAGCACACCGTGACCGAATGCGTCACCGGCATCGATCTGGTACGCTCGCAGATTCTCGTCGCGCAAGGCGAGCCGCTGCATGGCGATGAAGTCGGCATTCCGGCGCAGGATGAAATCCCGTGCAATGGATTCGCCATCCAGTGCCGCGTCACCACGGAAGATCCGGAGAAAAATTTCGCGCCGGATTACGGGCGGATTCTCAACTACCGTTCCGCCGCCGGTTTCGGCATCCGCCTCGATGCGGCGTCCGGTGACGCTGGCTCGGTGGTCACGCCGTTTTACGATTCCATGCTGGTAAAGGTCACCGCCATGGGCCGGACATTCCCCATCGCCTGCCAGCGAATGGACCGCGCCTTGCGGGAGTTCCGCATCCGCGGGGTGAAAACCAATCTGCCCTTCCTCGAAAACGTCATCCGTGACGGCACCTTCCGCTCCGGACAAGCGCACACGAAGCTGATCGATACCAAAAAAGAGCTGTTCCACTTCAGGCCGCGCCGCGACCGGGCGACACGCACCCTCTCCTACCTTTCCGACGTCACCCTCAACGGCAATCCCACCGCCAAAGGCTGGAAACCCGCCAAACCTTTCCCCAAGGCGCTCGTCCCGGATTCCTTCGTCATCGAGCATCAGGCGAAGGTCCCCAAGGGCACGCGCGACCTGCTGCTGGAACTCGGCCCGGAAAAATTCTCGCGCTGGATTCTCGATGAAAAGCGCCTCCTCATCACGGACACCACCCTGCGCGACGCCCATCAGTCGCTGATCGCCACCCGCATGCGCACGCACGACATGCTGCGCGTCGCCCAGGCCATCGCCCATCGCAAGTCCCCTCTTTTCTCGCTGGAAATGTGGGGCGGCGCGACCTTCGACACCGCCATGCGCTTCCTCCACGAATGTCCGTGGGAACGTCTGCGCCGCCTGCGGGAGAAAATTCCTAACATATGCTTCCAGATGCTGTTCCGTGGCTCGAACGCCGTCGGCTACTCGAACTATCCGGACAACGTGGTCGCCGGATTCGTGGAGCACGCGGCGGACAGCGGCATGGATATTTTTCGGATTTTCGATTCGCTCAACTACCTTCCAAACATGACGGTGGCGATGGAAGCCGCCCGCGAACACGGCAAGGTGCTGTGCGAAGCCGCCATCTGTTACACCGGCGACATTCTCGACGAAAACCGCGACAAGTATTCCCTCCAATACTACGTCGATAAAGCGAAGGAAGTCGAACGCATGGGCGCTCACATCCTCGGCATCAAGGACATGGCCGGCCTCTGCAAGCCGCAGGCGGCGTGGAAACTGGTCAAGGCGCTGAAGGAGGAAATCGGCATCCCGATCCACTTCCACACGCACGACACTTCCGGGCTGAACGCCGCATCCGTCATCGCCGCTGCACGGGCGGGCGTGGACATCGTCGATCTCGCCATCGCCTCCATGTCCGGCTCCACCTCGCAGCCGAACCTGAACTCCGTCGCCGCCGCGCTGAAAGGCTCCGAACTCGATCCCGGTCTGGATTTCCACACGCTCAACGAATTTTCCGACTACTGGGAAGAAGTGCTCACCTACTACAAGCCGTTCGATTCCGCGCCACGGGCCGGCACGGCGGAAGTGTACGAGCATGAAATGCCCGGCGGCCAGTACACGAACCTCCGCGAACAGGCGAACGCCATGGGCCTCGGCCACCGCTGGCGGGAAGTCGCCCGCACCTACGCGGAGGTGAACCAGCTCTTCGGAGACATCGTCAAGGTCACGCCGTCCTCCAAAGTCGTCGGAGACATGTGCATGTTCCTCATCACCCGCGGCATCAAGGTCGAGGACGTGACGAAAATCAAACCCGGCTCGCTGGACTGGCCGGAAAGCGTGATCGATATGCTTTCCGGCGGCCTCGGCCAACCCGACGGCGGCTGGCCCGAAGACGTTCAGAAAGTCGTGCTCGGAAACAAAGAACCCACCACCAAGCGCCCCGGTGAATTGGCGGAACCGATCGACCTCGAGGAAACCCGTGCGCTGATTACCAAAAAAATCGGCCGTCAGGCGAGTGACGACGACCTGTTTTCCTACCTGATGTATCCGCAGGTGTTCGAGGACTTCAACCGCTTCAGAAGTCAATACGACGACCTCAGCGGCCTGCCCACCCCGGCGTTCTTCTACGGCCTCCAGATCGGCGAGGAAATCGAGGTGGAAATCGACCCCGGGAAAATCCTCATCATCAAGCTCATCTCCATCGGCGAACCCGATACGGAAGGCCGCCGCGCCGTCTTCTACGAACTCAACGGCATGCCCCGCGAATCCATCGTTGCCGACAAGTCCCTGAAGACCTCCGCCAAATTTACCCGCCTGAAGGGTGATCCGAACGATCCCCTGCAAGCCTGCGCGCCGATGCTGGGGATGGTGACGGAGGTCGCCGTCGCACCCGGGCAACCCGTGAAAACAGGCGACAAACTGGTGGTCCTCGAAGCCATGAAAATGCTGACCACGGTAAGCGCGAATACCGATGGCATCGTGTCCGAAATCCTCGTGAAGAAAGGCGATCCGGTTGACAGTGACGATTTGCTCGTGACCTTGAAGAACGGCTGAGCCTCCGGTTGTTGGCCGAGCTTGACTTTTCCCTCCCCTTCACTCCATTGCCGGGTTGCTTCTTCCGCTTTTCCCGTCGGGAAAAACGTGGTGTCTCCTATCCTCCAACCTTCCATCCCATGAGTCTCCGCCGGTCCGATTCTCCGCCGTTTCCCATCCGTTCGAGACGCTCCATGGTCCTCCCGTGGCACGCCCTGTGCGCCACCGCCCTTTCCCTGCTCCCGGCCTGCGCTCCGCATAACGCCTCGAAAAAAATCCAGCCAATCCAGGGTTCCGCCCCCAAGGGCACCCAACCGACTTTCCTGAACGATCCCCTCGAACGCGCGAACCGCGGTGTCTGGGTCGTGAACAAGGGACTGATGCTCGGCGTGATCCAGCCCACCGGCCGCGCCTATCGCACCGTGGTGCCGCAGGACGTCCGCACATCCATCACTAAGTTCGGCCGCAACGCCACCTATCCGGGCCGTGCGATCAACCTCACCTTGCAAGGCCGCTGGCAGGGCCTCGGCGATGAAACGTGGCGTTTCCTCACCAATAGCACCGCGGGCATCGGCGGATTTTTCGACCCCGCCACCCGCGTCCAGATTCCCAAGGCGGACGCGAATTTCGCCCAGACTTTCAGCGGCTGGGGCTGGAAACCGCAGACCTATCTGATGCTGCCATTGATCGGTCCCAGCGATGAAATGCACGGCACCGGCAAAGTCGCCGACGAACTTTCCGAACCCTGGAACTACTATTCGCCGTTCCAATACGCCTCCTACGCCACGACCTACAACGACACCGCCGCGAGCGCCGAAGAAGCCGCCCGCTTCATGCGTTCCGATGCCGATCCCTACGCGAATCTCCGCTACGTCTGGACATACGCGTCGAAGGAAAACGCCCCGGACTGGTCCACCTATGGTCCGAAAGATCCCGCCACCCTCCAGACGCTGGGTGTCACCGGCGTCTCTCTCAAAGACCCGGAATTCATCAGGTCCGGCAAGGAAATGAGCGTTTCGCTGGCAACCACCGGCAAGAAGCTGAAATTCAACTGCTGGATCCAGAAACAACCTTCCCCACTGGTATTCATCAACCCCGGTCTGGGTTCCCACCGGCTTTCCCTGATGACCATCGTGCTCGCCGAATCTCTCTATCGACAGGGCTATTCAGTGGTCACCACCACCAGCGTGTTCCACCCGGAATTCATGGAGCACGCCTCCACCTCCCCCATTCCCGCCTACACACCGCGCGACAGCCGGGACCTGCACGTCGCATTGACCGAAATGGGCAAAAAACTGGACGCCAAATACCCCGGCCGTTTTCCCAGCAAAAACCTCGTCGGCTGCTCCATGGGCGCCTATCTGGCGATGTATCTGGCAGCACATGAATCTTCGACCGATCTCCTGCGTTTCGACCGCTACGTCGCGATCAACCCGCCGGTCACGATCCGTTACGGCATTGCCAAACTGGACCAATTCCAGCACGGCCCGCTCTCCTGGCCCGCCGATGTGCGCCAGCCGCGGATCGACAACACCATCCACAAGGTCGCCAAACTCTCCACCCTGCCTCCTTCCGCACAGGCGGAGCTGCCCTTCGACAAGGTCGAGTCCCAATTCCTCATCGGCATGACCTTCCGCCTCACGTTGCGCGATGTCATCTTCAGCAGCCAATACCGCCACAACATGGGCGTCCTGCGCACCCCGCTCACCAAATGGAATCGCGACGCGGCGTATGACGAAATTTTCAACCTCTCCTACCGGGACTACTTCGAGAGCTTCGTGCTGCCCTACTACCGCACCCAGGGAATCACACTCAAGGACTTCGATCGCGTCGGCAGCCTGAAGCACTTCGGTCCCCGCCTCCGCCGGAATTCCAAAATCCGCGTCATCACCAACGCGAACGATTTCCTCCTCGCTCCGGGAGATGTCGGCTGGCTGAAATCCACCGTCGGTTCCTCCCGCGTCACCGTTTTCCCGGCCGGGGGGCACATGGGGAATATCGGCACCGAACCGGTGCACCAGGCTCTTCTGAAAGCATTGCGCTGAGCGAAAAAGATCCGTCGGATCCGGCCGATTTGACGGATCAGTCGGATCTTACCAAATACCTTCCCTTCTCCACCGAAACCTCCGGTGGCAGGTGCGTTTTCTCGAAGGCATCGTATCCGGTCTTCAGCTCATCCCAGAAAGCCTTCCACGGATTCTCCGTTTCGCGGGCCATCCTCTCCGTCGTCATCCGGAACGGAAATAGATGAATCCGGAAAAACGGCTGGCCCTTTTTCAACGCCGCGTCGCAGAGCGTATAGATCTCCTCGATCTTCTCGTCGGTCATCGCCAAACAGCCGATGGAAACCTGGTTCCCGTGCACCATGATGAAACTTCCCGTTCTGCCGTGGGCTCGGTCGTACTCGTTCGGATAGCCGATGTTGAACGCCAGATGATACCGACTGTCCGGCTTCATCGCACGGCGCGGCACGTAGTAAAATCCTTCCGGCACCTGACCGTCGCCCTCCTTCAACTTCGGCCCGAGCGTGCCCGATTGAGCCGCGATTTTATAAGTCCGGAAATGCCGATACGTTTTCGTTTCCCCGTGAAGCATCCACAACTCCAGCTCCGCCTCCTCCTTGAACGCCCGCAGAAACACCGGATCGCCGAAACGCAGGCCTTTCGCCTCCAGATCGCGCTCCAGCCCCGGTTTCACCCGTTCCTCCGCCCGTTTCACCCGCTCGGCCGGAGGTAAAATTTCTCCGGTTCCGGCCGAACCGGACTGGCCATCGCAGGAAGTCATCATGAGAGCGAAAATGAGAAAATATGGACGCATCGTTCCATTTCAAACTGAGAGACAGCCGCACTTTTGCAAGCTTTCCTATTTAAACCGCGAATGAACGCCAATGGGCGCGAAATTTAGAGGAGTCCTTCCATCAACCATCCACTCTCAACCATCAACCTTCTTCAAAAACCCGCAGTTGCGTTGGCCCTCCATCCTGATTTACTTCCCGCCATGCTTCTTCGATTTTTCAAAATGAACGGCGCCGGCAACGATTTCATCGTCGTCGATAACCGCGACCTCTCCCTGTCCGGTTCGCTGGACAAGGAAACCATCGCCGCCCTCTGCCACCGCCAGCGCGGCATCGGCGCGGATGGACTCCTCGCCGTGGAACCCGCCGAAAACGGGGCCGATTTCCGTTTCCGCTACTACAATGCGGACGGCGGAGAAGCCGAAATGTGCGGCAATGGCGCCCGCTGCTTCGGCCGCTTCACCGCCCACCTCGGAAGCGAAGTCCTCGACAAGGTCACCTTCGAAACCATCGCCGGAACGCTCACCGCCGAAATGCTCGGCGAAAACGTCCGCATCGCCATGTCCGAGCCGCAGGGCCTCAAGCTCTCCACCAGTGCCACCGTCCCGGGCCTCGCCGCCGATCTGCATTTCGTCAACACCGGCGTGCCGCACGTCGTCGCCTTTCTCCCGGATAACGAAGCCCTGGAAAACTGCGACGTTTTCACCCACGGCCGCGCCATCCGCCGCCATCAGGCATTCGCCCCCGCCGGGACCAATGCGAACTTCGCCGCCGTGATCGCACCCGGCCATATCTCCATCCGCACCTACGAACGCGGCGTGGAAGACGAGACGCTCGCCTGTGGCACCGGCATGGTCGCCTGCGCGCTCGTCCATCACCTCCTCACCGGCGCGCCATCTCCCATCAAGGTCGATGTCAAAGGCGGCGACACGCTGGAAATCGGTTTCGAAAAAACCGGCGAACAATCGTTCCACAACGTCACCCTCACCGGCCCCGCCGACTTCGTCTTCGAGGGCGCAATCGAAATCTGATCGCCCATCGTGCTGCGTTCGCTCCGATTGATGGATTTCCGCTGTTTCTCCTCGCTGGACCTCGAAGTTCCAGCCGGAGGAGCCGTCCTCACCGGCAACAACGCACAGGGAAAAACCTCGATCCTCGAAGCCATCTGCGTGCTCGTGCGGCTGCACTCCCCACGCACCCACCGGATGGCCACGCTCTCGAAAATCGGCGGCCAGCATTTCGGCATCGCCGGAGACCCGTGGGAACAGGAACGGCAGGTCCGTTACTCCCGCGACGGCCTGCTTCTCAAAGCCGACTCCGAGCAGCGCCAAAGCCACACACTCTACCTCGACGACGGCGGCCTCGTCGTCTGGATGGGAAACGAAGACCTCAACCTCATCCGCGGTCCCGGCGAAGCACGCCGCCATTTCCTCGACTTCCTCGGCGCGCAGCTCGATCCTCTCTACCGCCGCGCATGGACCCGCTACCGCCGCGCCCTGAAGGCGAAAAACCTGCTGCTCAAGGAATCCCAACAGCGCCTCGCCGAAATCCTCTCCTACGAAGAAATCCTCGTCGAACACGGCACCCTCCTCATGCGATCTCGCGCCCGCCTGATCGACGAACTCTCCCCACTCGCCGCCGAAGCCCAGCGCGCCATCAGCGGCAAGGACGAAGCGCTCACACTCACCTACCTCCCCGCCAGCAGCCCCGACCTGCGCGAATCCATCCTGCAAGCCCGCGAACGCGAAACACGCCAGCGTCAGGCCGTCATCGGCCCGCATCGCGACGACCTCTCCCTCCGCCTCCACGGCATGCCCGCCGCCGACTTCGCCAGCGAAGGCCAGCAACGCACGCTCGCCCTCGCCCTCAAACTCGCTCAAGGAAAACTCCTCGAACAACGCGGCGGAAAACTCCCGATCTATCTGATGGACGACATTTTCGGCGAACTCGATCCCGGCCGCCGCAACGCCCTCATGCGCCACCTCCCCACCCGCGCCCAGAAGTGGATCACCACCACCCATCTCGACTGGCTCCAGGAAACACCCGAACTTTCAGACCTCGGACGCTTCCAGATCCGCGATGGAAAAGTGGAGCGCTGACGTTCACGTCGGCCTCAGCTCATCTCTCTCCGCAAGCCGACGTAAACGTCGGCGCTCCTCACCCTCTCTGGCACTTCGGACACCAATACGTCGCCCGTTGCCCTAACACCGCATGCTCGATCCGCGTTCCGCACTTCCTGCACGGCTCGCCTTTCCTTCCATAAACAAACAACCGCTGGCTGAAATACCCCGGCTCGCCATCCGAGTTCAAAAAATCCCGCAAAGTCGTGCCACCTTGCTCGATCGACGCCTGCAACACCTCCCGGATCGCCTTTACCAGCTTCGCCACACGCGGTTTCGTCAAACCATTCGCCGCCACCTGCGGCCGAATCCCCGCCCGGAACAACGCCTCGGACGCATAGATATTTCCCACTCCCACCACCACCTTCGCATCCATAATCACCAGCTTGATCGCCGCCGAACGTCTCGCACAGGCCGCGAACAAATACGCGGGCGTGAAATCCCCACCAAGCGGTTCCGGTCCCAGCGAACTCAATAGCGGATGCGCCGACACATCCCCCGCCACATGCAACACCAGCCCGAACCGGCGCGGATCGTGAAAACGAAGCTGTTTCCCATTCGAGAGCGTCAGCGCTACATGATCGTGTTTTTTCCAATCATCCCCCGGTCCCACGATCCTCAAACTCCCCGACATTCCCAAATGAATCATCAGCGTCGTCTCATCGGAAAATCCCAGCAACAAATACTTCGAGCGCCGCTCCACCCTCGTCACCGCAAACCCCGCCAGCTCCGAAACACTCTCACTCACCGGCCACCTCAAATCCTTCCGCCGCACGATCACTTCACGGATTTTACACCCCGCCACATACGGCTCGATCCCCCGCCGCGTCGTCTCCACTTCCGGTAATTCAGGCATTGTTGAAGAGGTTGATGGTGTAAAGTTGATAGTTGATGGAAAGAATGGGTTTACCCAAGTCTTCACTTCAAAGTTCGATGTTGGGCGTTCGATGTTCGATGTTCCTCAGTTCCTCACAGCACATACCCCGCCACCGCCACCACATGGCAAACACTGCCACCGAGTACGAACAAATGCCAGATCGCGTGATTGAAGGGCAATTTTTCCCACAGGAAAAACACGATTCCCAGGCTGTAACTCAAGCCACCCGCCACCAGCAACCACATCCCCTCCGGCGCGATCCGTTGGATCAGCGGCTTGATCGCCAGAATCACCAGCCAGCCCATCGCCAGGTAAAGCGCCGTGGAGAGCCAATGATCCTTTTTCCCCGTAAGCCGTAATTTCACCGCGATCCCCGAGGCAGCCAACGCCCACACCGTTCCGAACAAACTCCAACCCCACGTCCCCTGCAATGCGACCAGCGTGATCGGCGTGTAGGACCCCGCGATCAGCAAATAGATGCAAATGTGATCCAGTGTCTGGAAATGCGCCTTCCACCTCAACGACGTAAAAAGGTGATAGAGTGACGAAGAAGTATACAGCAAAATCAGGGCGACTCCGAATACCAGCGCGGACACCATTTTCAACGCCTCTCCCCCCGATTCGATCAACATCCACACCAGCGCCGCGACGCTCAGCACCACCCCCAGAGAATGAGTCAGCAGGCTCGCCACCTCTTCACGGTGCGAATCACACAGCGGAGACCGTTCCGGCAAATTCATCGCCCCTCATCCATGCCGCCGCCTCTCCGGTTTGTCCAGAGCAGACTCAAAAAAGACAAAAACCTACTGGTTTTAAATACAATATACAAAAACCCACCCACTCAGACTACGGTTTCAACAAGCTTTTTTGCCAACCGGAGTGACGGTCAGACTCGTCTCGAAAACGGGTTTTCTTCCGCTAAAGCTCACGCTCCTTTCCTCTCCTTCTCAAAGGAACCACAAACGCATCTTTCGACATGAGGGAGCGCCGGTGTCTTCGCCGGCTCCTTTCTCCGAAAAATCCTCCTACTCCTCCCAATCCTTGCACACCCTCGCGAAACCGTGTTCCCTCTCCCCGCCTTCCGGGGCGTGCATTTTCCCGATCACCGATCCCTTTCCTCTCTCTTCTCCATGTTCTTCCTCACTACCGCCATCGACTACACCAACGGCTCACCGCACATCGGGCATGCTTATGAAAAAGTACTGGCGGATGTGATCGCCCGCTACCGCCGCCTGCGGGGCGACGAGGTGTTTTTCCTCACCGGGGTCGATCAACATGGCCAGAAGGTGCAGCAGACAGCGGAAAAAGAGGGCGTTTCCCCTGCCGATTACGTCAAGCGAACGACCACCAAATTCTCGGATCTGTGGGCGAAGCTGGACGTGAAATATGACGGTTGGGCGGAAACGACGGACGATCTGCACAAGGATTGCGTGCGCGCGATTCTCTCGGAGCTGAAGGATCAGGGCCAGCTCTACAAGAAAGCCTACGCGGGATTTTACTCGGTGCGGCAGGAGCAATTCCTGACCGACCGGGATCGCGACGAAGCCGGAAATTTCGGCCCGGAATGGGGTGAGGTCGTCGAGATTCAGGAGGAAAACTGGTATTTCAAACTCAGCGATCACACGGACTGGCTGAAGGAGTATCTGGAAAACACCCCGGATGTGGTGATCCCCGCGTTCCGCAAGACGGAGCTGATCAACGCGCTGGAGCGGAATTCCGGCACGGACCTTTGCATTTCCCGCCCGAAGGAACGCCTGCGCTGGGGTATCGAATTTCCCTTCGATGAAAACTACGTCACCTACGTATGGTTTGACGCGCTCATCAACTACATCTCCTTCGCCGGATACAAGGCGGCCGATGGCTCGAGGCTGCCGGATTTCTCGAAAATCTGGCCTGCGGACAGCCGTCCGGTACACGTCATCGGCAAGGACATCCTGATCCCCGCACACGGGATCTACTGGCTGTGCATGCTGCATGCGATGGGCTTCAGCGACGCGCAGATGCCGCAACTTCTGGTGCATGGGTTCTGGAACGGCCTGCGCGGGGAAAAAATGTCGAAGTCCCTCGGCAACATCGTCGATCCGAACGAACTGGCGGACAAGTTCGGCACCGATGCCGTGCGCTACTATCTCACCCGCGACATCACCACCGGCAAGGATTCGGACTTCGATCTGGATCGCCTCGTCATGCTCTACAACACCGAACTGGCCAACGAACTCGGCAACCTGTGCAACCGCGCGCTCAATATGAGCCAGCGCTTCACCGGCGGCGTGCTCTCCCACGGCGGCCCGCTGACGGAAGACGATCTCGCATTGCAAAAATCGCTAACCGATTCCCTCGAGGCCTACCGCGCGGCGATGGATGAATACGATATTTCAAAGGGTCTCGAAGCGATCAACCGCCACGTCGTGCACTGCAACGGCTACGCCGAACGCATGAAGCCATGGGAGCTGAACAAGAACCCCGACAACAAAGCGCGGGTCTCCACCATTCTCTATCACTTCGCGGAAAGCGTCGCGCACATCGCGGTGCTGATCTCGCCGGTGCTACCGGAAATCACCGCGAAGCTTGCCGAGCAATTGCAGCTTCCTGTGCTGACTTCATTGAAAATCGACGACCTGAAATGGGGACTGCTCCCCGATGGTCACCCAATCGGGAAACCGAAGCCCGCGTTTCCACGGATCGTCGTGGAAGAGGCATAAAAATCTTCGGTGATTTTTCGGGTTTGGGTTTATCGCGAAGAAAAACGCAAAGCCGGAAAAGGATCACTCTAGATAGAAGCAGAAGTGGGCAGTGGAAAGAGCCAGTGAGAACACTGGCGCTCCTTTGCGAGTCATGCGCTTCCGGATTCTATCACACTTTTTTGACAAAGCACGCTTTCAGGCCAATGGACAAACCGTCCATCTTGCAGGAAATTTCGTGATCGCCGTCCACCAGCCGGATCGGTCTGGATTTCGTGCCCACCTTGAGCACATGGGAGCTGCCTTTCAGTTTCAGGTCCTTAATCATGGCCACCACATCGCCGTCCGCGAGCACGTTGCCATAGGCGTCCTTCACGATGCGATCCGCAGCGCCTTCTTCGGCGGAATCCTTCTCCAATTCCCACTCATGACCACAGGTCACGCATTCGTAATGATCTTCATACGCCATCACATCGGGCATTTCGCATAGGGGGCAAGGAGGCAAACTCATAGACGACCGAGCAAAAACCACGTTTCCGGCGATGACAAGTGTTGTTCTCGGCGGCGATCGCTGCCACGGTGGGCAACCTCCGCACGGCAAAACCGCCTGGCATCCGGGAGACCTCCGCCACAAAATCCCATGAGCCTTTTCGATAAGGAACTGATCGTTCTGATCTGCGAAGCCATCACGGTCTACTTTCTCGTGCTGTTCGCCCATTCCCTGCGGAACCGGATCGGGCTGGCTTATTTTTACGGGCTGATCGGCAGTCTGGCGGCCATCATGGTGTGGACGACCGATGCCGGAGTGAGGGTGGAAGTCGGCAATATCTCGTTCATGGTCGGCTCCACGGTGTTTTACACTTCCCTGCTGTTGGGCGTGTTCGTGGTGTATGTGTTCGACGGACCGCGCGCCACACGGATCGCGATTTCCACCATCATCGGCGTTTCCGTGATCGTGCCGATCGTCACGATGATCCTGCACTGGCAGATTCGGATCGCCGGGCCCGACCAGCCTCAATATTTTCCGCCACAAAGCCTGCGGATCTACTCCGCCTCGATCCTCGCGGCATTTGCGGATCTGATCTTTCTGGCCGTCGCCTGGGAATTCCTCGGCAAGCCCCAGTTCAAGGTGCGGTTGTGGTTGCGCGCCTTCCTCACCCTGCTCGGAGTGATGTGGCTGGATGTGGTTCTGTTCGCCACCGGAGCGTTTTTCGGGAAGCCGGACTACCTTCAGATCATGGCCGGAACGTTCACCAGCCGCCTCGGTATCAGCCTTTTCGCCTTCCCGTTTCTCTATCTGTACCTCTCGTGGCAAAACCGCCGCTACGGCATGGAAATCGAAAACCGCCCGGTGCTGGCGATCCTGAAGGAAGTCTCGGAAGTCCGGATGGAACTCAGCCTGGCCCAATCGGAAATCGAACACCGCAAGGTGCTGGAAAAGGAAAACGAGCAGCTGATTTCCTCCCTGCAAAGCGCCCTTCAGGAAGTCAAAACCCTGCGCGGCATTCTCCCCACCTGCTCCTACTGCAAGGACATCCGCGACGAACAGGGACAATGGCACCAGTTGGAAAGCTACATCCAGTCCCACAGCAACGCCCAGTTCACCCACGGCATCTGCGATCGCTGCATCGAGAGACACTATCCTGAAATTTCCCCGTCCTTCAAACCCTTGCCGAACGTGGAGACACCCGGTGCGTCGTAACGATTCCGCACAATCATGAGTTTCGACCGGATCGCGCCGTTTTACCGACAACTGGAAGCGCTGACCGCCGGAGGAAAATTGCAGCGTTGCCGCCTCGCTCATCTTTCTTCCGTGCCTCCGCCGGAACGCATCCTGATCGCCGGTGAAGGCAACGGACGGTTCGTTCCCCTGTGCGCCCGGCGTTTTCCCAAAGCGGAAATCACGGTGATCGATGCCAGCCGACGTATGCTGGAAATCGCGCGCCGCCGGACACGACACGGAAACATCGTCTGGATTCACGCCGATATTTTGCAATGGCAACCTCCGCTGGAGACCTACGATCTCATCGTCACCCATTTTTTTCTCGATTGCTTCACCGCCGGAGAATTGTCCGTTCTGATCGATCTTCTCAGCCGGGCCGCCACACCGAAGGCCCATTGGTTGCTGGCCGACTTCCAACTCGCCGATGCCGGATTCCGGAAATGGCGCAGCCGTTTCATCCTCTCGCTGCTTTACCGTTTTTTCCACATCACCGCCGGTCTCCGCCCCCGCCAACTCGTACCGCCCGATCCCTGGTTGAGGGAAAACGGGTTCCATCTTCGATCCCGTTCCACCTACGATTGGGATCTGCTCAAAAGCGAACTCTGGGCACGTTGAGCCTGACATACGGACGTCGGATCGCGTCTCTCATTTTCTGTGTCACCCGATGGGACGATTCTCCCCCTAAAAAACTCATCCATGAATCATATTTATTCACCCATGAGCTGAATAGCAATCCGATCGATGCTTTCCCGCGAACTTGGCACCCTCTCCGCTTTGTTCCCGGGAAATGGTCAATTCCCTCATCTCCTCCAAGCCCCTGCGCTTCGGCTATGTGCCGCTCGTCGATTGCGCCCCGATCGCGGTGGCGCAGGAAACCGGAATTTTCGAACGTCACGGGCTGAATGTGCAGCTTTCGCGCGAACTCGGCTGGGCCAGCGTGCGGGATAAAATCATCTACGGTCATCTCGACGCCGCTCAATCCATCGCCGGTATCGCCATCGCGCTCGGTCTGGGTATCAACGAGATGCGCTGCGAAGTCGCCGTCCCGCTGATCCTCAGCCTGCATGGAAATGCCATCACCCTCTCCACCGACATCGGACCGGACAAAATCGGTCAGGGAAAACTGAAATCCTATCTCAAGTATTCCTGGAAAAAGGAGCGCCCCTTCACACTCGCCGTCACCCACCGTTATTCCTCGCACTTCGTTCTGCTCCAGACATGGCTGCAAAAACAGGGTATCTCGGATACCGACGACGTGGAAATCATTTTCCTCCCGCCCGCCCTCATGCCCCGGCACCTGAAAGCCGGCCACATCGACGGTTATTGCGTGGGAGAACCCTGGAACTCGGAATCGATCCTTTCCGGGACCGGCTGGAGTCCGGCGACTTCCTCCGAACTCTTCCTCGGACATCCGGAAAAAGTGCTCATCGTCTCCGGAAACTACGTGAACGAATCCCGCGAGGAAACCATCCTCCTCACCGCCGCGCTGCTGGAGGCCTGCGAAAAATGCCAGGATCCCGCGTTCCGTGAAACTCTCGTAAACATCCTCGCCCTGCCGCAATACACCGGGGCTTCGCCCGATGTGCTCCGCAACAGTCTCGGCCCCACTTTTTACTCCGGCATGGATCGCCGCCCGGCCTCTTCCTTTCACGTGTTTCACGGCCATTCGCTGAACAGGCCCAGCATCGATAAAGCCTCCTGGGTTCTCAGCGGGATGCGGAACACCGGCACCCTGCCGGACGCCACCTGCGGATCGATTTCCCGCATCTACCGGGAAGACCTCTATCGCGCCGCCGAACACAGCCTGCACGCCGAAGCCATCTGATTTCAAACCCCATCATCCATCCCGCCACCATGTCTCATTCCGCCGACGGCAAACTTCAGTTGCTCGACTTCAAATCTCCCTCCATTCGTACACTCCACATCACGTGGTTCGCGTTCTTCATGACCTTCGTCCTATGGTTCGCACACGCCCCCTTTAAAGGCGCTCTGACCGAGGCATTTTCGCTCACCGACGCACAGTGGAAAGCGCTGCTCATTCTCAACGTCGCGCTCACCATCCCGGCGCGAATCGTCGTCGGGATTCTGGTGGATAAGTTCGGCCCGCGTGTCAGCTTCTCGCTGCTGCTCATGGTTTCCGGGACGCTTTGCACGATCTTCGCGTTGAGTCGATCTTTCGAAATGCTGGCCCTGACGAGATTTCTCATGGGCTTCGCCGGTGCCGGTTTCGTCATCGGGATTCGTCTCGTCGGCGAATGGTTCCCACCTCGCCAGGTCGGCCTCGCGGAAGGGATTTATGGAGGTTGGGGAAATTTCGGATCCGCCGCCGCCGCGATCGTTCTTCCTTCCGTAGCACTGCTCTTCGGCGGCGAAGACGGATGGCGCTATGCGTTCATCACCGCGGGTGCCGTCGCGTTCTGTTACGGGATTTTCTTCTACCGGTCCGTCCGCGATACCCCGAAAGGCTCCACCTATTTCAAACCGAAAAAATCCGGCGGTCTCGAAGTTTCCACACCGCGGGATTTCGTGTTCCTGCTCATCATGAACATCCCGATGTTCGCCGCGCTCGCCGCACTCGCCTGGAAGCTTTCCCCGGCGGGCGTGGCACTGCTTTCCGCCACGGCGGTGAACATCATCTACGTCGTGCTGTTCATTCTCTTTCTCGTGCAGGCATGGCAGATCTATCGTGTGAACGCCACCATGCTGAAAGAAGGCGGCGTGCCGGAGTTCCAGCGTTACCCGTTCCGCCAGGTCGCGATTTTGAACATGAACTACATGATCGCCTTTGGGTCGGAGCTCGCGGTGATTTCCATGCTTCCCGGTTTCTTCGCCGACACCTTCGGACTCACTCCGATCAAAGCGGGCCTTATTTCCGCTGGCTTCGCCACCATCACCATCGCGGCGCGTCCCAGCGGAGGCTGGATTTCCGATCGGTTCGGACGTCGTAAAACGATGCTCATCGTCCTCGCCGGACTGGCCGTCGGTTACCTGTTGCTCGCCCGCATCGATGCCACCTGGCCGCTGGCACTGGCGGTGGCCGCGACCATCGGCTGCGGCCTGTTCGTCCATGCCTGCAATGGCGCGGTGTTCGCCATGGTGCCGCTCATCCAGCGCCGCATGACCGGCCAGATCGCGGGAATGACCGGTGCCTACGGAAACGTCGGCGGCGTGATTTTCCTCACGATCTACTCCTTCGTCTCCACACCCACGTTTTTCATGGTCATCGCCGCCACTTCGGTCATCGCCTTCATCGCCTCCTGTTTTCTAAAGGAGCCGAAAGGCCACATCGCCGAAGTGGCGGAAGATGGTTCCGTGCAGTTGATCGATGTTGCTTGATTAAGGAGGTGGGACACTCCTGCCCCACTTTAAAAATGCACGGACGAGACGTCCGTGCTCCCTTATTTCCCCTTATGCACCTCAACGGCCGCATCGAAATCACCACCGGCCTCTTCACTTCCGCAGGTCCCAAGCCGCGCAATGAAGACGCCATGGGAGTCCATTTGCCGGATGCGGTACTCATGCCCACGAAGGGGATCGCCGCCTGCATCGCGGATGGTGTTTCCGCCGCTCACGCGGGGAAGGAAGCGGCCGAAGCCTCCGTCCTGGGATTCCTGGCGGACTATTACCAAACGCCGGAATCGTGGGAGGTGAAAACCGCCGGACAGCGCGTGCTCACCGCGCTGAACCGCTGGTTGTTTTCCCAGGGACACGGCCAGCTCCATGCGGAAAACGGCTGGGTCACCACCTTCACCGCCATCGTTTTGAAATCCCGCACCGCCCATGTTTTCCACATCGGCGACAGCCGTCTGTATCGCTGGAGAAATGGCGAACTTGAGCAAATCACCCGCGATCATTCCGCCCGCGTCGCCGCGGGCACCTGCTATCTCACCCAAGCGCTCGGACTCACTCTGACGCCGAATATCGATTACCACACCTTCGAGATCGAAACCGGAGACCGTTTCCTTCTGTCCACCGACGGCATCCATGGCGAACTCACCGACACCGCGATGCAGGCGCTGCTCACAGAACAAAGCGACCTGCAAGCCTGCGCCGACGCGCTCGGTGCCGTCACCCGGCACGGCACGGACAACCGCTCGTGCATTCTCCTCCAAATCGACTCCCTTCCCGACGGAGACAAGGACGACGTTTTCCGCCAACTCTCCCGTCTTCCATTCCCGCCCGATCTTCTGCCCGGCCAGAGCATCGACCGCCTGCTCGTCGAAAAAATCCTCTCCACCTCGAAAAACTCACAGCTCTATCTCGTCCATGACCTCGAGGACAACGGGCGTCCTTATGTGCTGAAAGCACCGTCTGTCAGCTTCGAAGACGATCCCTCGTATCTCGAACGCTTCGCCATGGAAGAATGGATCGGCCTGCGGATGGATCACCCGCATTTGGCGAAAGTCATCCGCCGAACGTCGCGGCCTCGGCGTTTCCTCTATTACCTGATGGAGCCGGTGACGGGCATCACACTCGGCAAGTGGGTGGAGAGAAATCCCTCGCCACCCATCGAACAAGTCCTCGAACTCGTCAGTCAGATCATCGATGGCGTACGCGCCCTGCACCGCAAGGATACCCTGCATCAGGACCTCAAGCCGGACAACATCCTCGTCGATGAACACGGCCAGGTGAAAATCATCGATTTCGGCTCGTGCCGGGTCGGTGGTCTGATGGAAATCAGCACTCCCTTCGAGCGGCACGAAGCGCTTGGCACGCTGGATTTCTCAGCCCCCGAATACCGCCTCGGCATTCCCGCCACCACGCGATCGGATTTGTTCTCCATCGCGCTGATCACTTATTTTCTGCTCACCGGTGGAAAATCGCCTTTCGGAAACGAATGGGAACGCGCCAGGTCCGCACACGATTTCATCCGCCTGAAATATCGCCCCGCCTCACTGCATCACCCGATGGTGCCGCCGTGGATGGATCAGGTTATCAAAAAAACGCTCTCCTGCTCCGTCGCGTCCCGCCCGGAATCGATGTCCGAGTTTTTGCATCATTTGAAAAAACCCGGCGCGGAGTTTCTGCATCGGGAATCTCTTCCCTTCGTTGAGCGGAATCCCCTGCTGTTCTGGAAATTGCTCGCCGTATTTTCCTTCCTCGGCTGGATCGTGACGTGGTGGATGTGGAAGAGCTAAAGGCGAATACGCTTCATTCGATTACTCCGCGAGAATGAGCATCGCTCATGCAACCGATGGATTTGTTTCTTACTCGACCGCATGCCAACTCAGCACCGTGGCATGTCCGGTGCTCAATCAGGGTAGAACAATCTACCCGCCATGGTCTCTTTTGAAAACACAGGCTTCACCGAGGAGCAAACCAACTACCTCTCCGGCTTCCTCTCCGGAATCCTCCAGTCGCGCGACCTTCCCTTCCTCGGGCAGGACGCGGGCCGTCGTTTCACGCACAATCCCGCCGTTGCCGTCGAAGAAACCGTTTTCGGCACACCGATCGACGACCTTTGCCGCGAAGAACTCATCAAGCACGAGAAAAACGGCCTCGATTGCTACGACACCATTCTCGCGAACGCCGAGAAAAACGTCTTCCCGCAGGACGGGGACATTTTCCGCTACAAGTTCCACGGCCTCTTCTACGTCACCCCCGCGCAGGAAAGCTTCATGCTGCGCTGCCGCATCGCCGGAGGAGCCCTGAGCACCTATCAATTCCGCGGCCTTGCGGAAATCGCCAGCGATTGGGGTCCCGGCCACGTCGATCTCACCACCCGCGCCAACGTGCAGGTGCGTGAAATCATGCCGGAAAATTGCGCGAAGATCCTCATGAAGCTCGCCGACATCGGCCTGACCTCCCAAGGCTCCGGCGCGGACAACATCCGCAACGTGACCGCCTCCCCCACCTCGGGCTTCGATCCGGACGAACTCATCGACGTGATGCCCTATGCCCGCGCGATGCACCACTATATCCTGAAAAACCGCGACCTCTACGGCCTGCCGCGCAAATTCAACATTTCCTACGACTCCGGCGGCAGCGTCTCGGTGTGCGCAGATACGAACGACATCGGTTTTTACGCCGTCAAAGTCGGCCCGAACGACCATGGGATCGAGCCGGGCGTTTATTTCCGGATGCAACTGTGCGGCATCACCGGCCACAAGCAATTCGCCACCGATTGCGGAGTCCTGCTCACTCCCGACGAAACCATCCCCGTAGCCGCCGCGCTGATCCGGGTATTCATCGAAAACGGCGATCGCACGAACCGCAAGAAAGCCCGCCTCAAATACCTCGTGGACCAATGGGGCATCCCGAAAACTCTGGAAGAAACCGCCAAAAAACTGGCCTTCCCCCTGCGTAAGCTCCCACTGGAGGCGTGCGAGCCATCGGCCCCGAAAACCAAGCACGGCCACCTCGGCATCCATCAGCAATCCGACGGCAAAAACTACATCGGCGTGCTCACCCCGGTCGGTCGCATGACCGTCTCCCAGATGTTGGCCCTCGCCGACATCGCGGATGAATTCGGCCGCAGCGAAATCCGCCTGACCGTCTGGCAAAACCTGCTCATCCCGGGCATTCCCGACGACAAACTGCAAGCCGCCATCACCGCGATCCAAGCCACCGGTCTCAGCCATCAGAGCAACACCATCACCGGCGGACTCATCGCCTGCACCGGCAGCAAAGGCTGCAAATTCGCCGCCGCCGATACCAAGGGCAGCGCCATCAATCTGGGGGAACACCTTTCCCGCAACATGATCCTCGACCAACCGATCAACATCCACATCACCGGCTGCCAAAACTCCTGCGCCCAACACTACATCGGCGACATCGGCATGATGGGCACCCGCATCAAAACCGACGATGGCGGCACCGTGGACGGCTACAACATCGTGCTCGGCGGCGGAGTCGACGACACCCAGGCGATCGCCCGGGAAGTCTGGAAATCCGTCCGAGCCGATGAAATGCCCGCTCTCATTGAACAAATGCTCGTCCTCTATCTGCAAAAGCGCGTGGACAACGAAACCTTCGTCGAATTCACCAACCGCCACTCGGAAGAAGATCTCAAAAAGCTCTTCGGAACCACGATCACCGCCGCCGCTTAATCCAACCATGTCACTCACCATCCCCAACAACGCACCTTTCACCGGTGCCCAGAGAATGTGGCTCAAAGGCTACCTCGACGGCCTGAACACCGTTCTCTCTCCCGCCCAACAGGCTCCAACCGCCGTTTCCGAAACCTCGGCTGGTCGTACCGTCACCATCCTCTGGGGTTCCCAGACCGGAAACTCGGAAGCCGTCGGCAAGAAGCTCGCCAAACAACTCACCGCCAAAGGCCATTCACCGACCCTGCGTGATATGGCCGATGTTTCCCCGGCGGATCTGGCCAAGGCGAAAACCGTGCTCATCGTCACCTCCACCTATGGCGACGGAGAACCGCCGGATAATGCCTCGGCCCTCCATACCGCGCTGCATGCCGAGGACGCTCCTTCACTGGCGGATGTCGAATACGCGGTCTTCGCCCTCGGAGATTCCAACTACCCCGCCTTCTGCAAATGCGGCCATGACTTCGACCAGCGTCTCGCCGCGCTCGGCGCGAAGAGACTCACCTCCATCGTCGAGTGCGATGTGGACTACGATGAACCTCTCGCCGCCTGGATTTCTCAAATCGGAAAATCCCTAGCAGCCGCCTCAAAAGCATAAGCCCTATAAGCCCTATAAGCCCTATAAGCCCTATAAGCCCTATAAGCCCTATAAGCCCTATAAGCCCTATAAGCCCTATAAGCCCTATAA
>JASGEP010000033.1:0-41553 GCA_047606285.1 Luteolibacter sp.
CCTATAAGCCCTATAAGCCCTATAAGCCCTATAAGCCCTATAAGCCCTATAAGCCCTATAAGCCCTATAAGCCCTATAAGCCCTATAACAGACCATCCTCCGTGCCCGCTCTCCTCCAACGCCTGCCCACTCTTCCGGATTCCCGGAAAACCAGCTCCCCGGCACCACAGGAAGTCCGCACCCTCATCGACGAACTCCTCACCGAGCAAAAAAAACTGCAGACCCCCGTCGCACGATTCTCCGATCACCACGACCGCTCCCCCGATCTCGAAGCACACTACCGCTCGCTCATCCCCCTCTCAAAACCCGGTCCCGGCGAGCAATACGCCTTCGAAGTTTCGCTGGACCGCTGCACCGGGTGCAAAGCCTGCGTTTCCGCCTGCCATTCCCTCAACGGTCTGGATGACGAAGAAGCGTGGCGCGACGTCGGCACCCTGCTCGGTGGGGAAAAAACTCGCGGCTGGCAGCAAACGATCACCACCGCCTGCCATCACTGCGCCGATCCCGGCTGCATGAACGGTTGCCCCGTCGGAGCTTACGAAAAAGAAGCGGACACCGGCATCGTCCGCCACCTCGACGACCAATGCATCGGCTGCTCCTACTGCATTCTCAAGTGTCCTTACGACGTTCCGAAGTATTCGAAAAAACGCGGCATCGTCCGCAAGTGCGACATGTGCCACCAGCGCCTCTCCGAGGGCGAAGCTCCCGCCTGTGTCCAAGCCTGCCCCACCGAGGCCATCCGCATCGTCACGGTCTCTCGTGACAAAAGCCCCCAAGCTCACCGCCTCGCGGAGCACCGCAACCTGTTCCAAAACGAAGTCCGCGAAAACACCTCCGCGATCCCCGATTCCTCCATCACACTCCCCACCACCCGCTACGTCGGAAGAAACATTCCGGAAACTGTTTTCGCCGCGGACCGGGAAGCGCTCGTTCCGCAACACGCCCATTGGCCGCTGGTGCTCATGCTGATGCTCACCCAAGCCGGAGTCGGCCTCATCGCCAGTGCCGGATTCAAAACGGCCCCGTTTCCCGTTCTGCTTGCCGGAACGATCATCTTCAACGCCGGTATGGCCGCGTCCATTTTCCACCTCGGCCAACCGCTCAAAGCCTGGCGCTTTTTTCTCGGCCTGCGTACCTCATGGCTTTCGCGGGAAATCCTCGCGTTTTCCCTCTTCGCACCGATTCCCATCACACTCATCGGGCTATCGCTTCTGCCGAAACTTCATCTTCCGATCCCGGCATTCATTCAAAACCTCCTTCCGCTTTTTCACCAAATCACCGCCTGCTCAGCTCTTCCCCTCGGCCTCGTAGCGGTCTTCACCAGCGTGATGATCTATCACGACACCAGACGTTCCTTATGGCGCTTCCCGCTGAGCGCCGCACGTTTCTTCGGCACCGGCGCAGGCTTCGCAGCGCTCGGAAACCACATCGTGCATGAAACGGGCACGTCCTACGTCCTGTTCCTCATCGCCGTGCTGGCCAAACTCTCGCCCGAACTCCGCTTCCTTCAACTCGGAGAAGACGAGGACAAACCCTGGTCTCCCGACGTTCACAGCGCCCGCCTGCAACGAGAACCTCTCGGCCCGATCCTGCGTAGCCGGATGTTTTTCGCCTTCGTCGCCCTCTTCGTCGCCTCACTCCAGCCATGGGCGGCGCTCCCATTCCTGCTGCTGGCCGATCTTTTCGAACGCCAACTTTTCTTCCAGTCCGTGCAGGCACCCAAAATGCCCGGAAACTTCGGCCCGGCGAAGCATCATTGAAAGGATCGACGACGTTCACGTCGGCTCTTCCCTTCTACCCGAGCCGGTGTAAACACCAGCGCTCCATTTTCAGAAATCGAAACTCGCCTGAGGGGAAGCTTTCCCGGATTTGCGCGGCGCGGCATCCTTATCGAGGCTCGACTGGCACATCCCGGCCACGGCGAAGCGCACGAAGCGTTGGAAAGACTCCTCCAAGGTCGAATCCGGAATATCCGCCACCCGCTTGAACATTTCCTGGTGATAGAGCAGCTTGACCATCGCTCCGTGGGTGAAATGCAGACGCCAGGCGATTTCCTCACGCGTCAGATCCGGCAGCGCTTTTTCCAGCGCGTCGTAAAACCGGTGCGCGGCGGAACGCAAGTGGGTTTCCACCGCGTATGACAGATTGTCGCTCTGCTCGGAAATCACCCGTGCGAGCAGTTTGCAGAACAATTGTTCCGACATCTCCGCCCGGGTGACCTGATTGATGAGCGGGCGGCTCATCGCGACGATGATTTCCTCCACCGGGATCGGTTTTCCTCCGGCTTTCCGTTCCGCCTCATCCATCAGGGCCATCCGCTCCTCATTGATCGGAGCCAGATAGCGCGTCACCACCATCGTCAAAAGCCCTTCCCGGCTGCCGAAGTGATAATTCACCGCCGCTACATTGGCGTTCGCCAGCTTGGTGATGTCCCTTACCGAAACCGCCTCGAAGCCTTTTTCGGCAAACAATTGCTCCGCCGCATCCAGCAGCTTCCGTTTCGGACCGGTTTCAGGAATAATGGGCGCTCTCATGGACAGAATAGACGGTCACCCTAGAGCCTTTGCGCCATGACGTCAAACACGCGATTAAAGCGCCGCCAATTTCTCCCGGGCGTGGATGGAACCGTCCTGAATCACCAAGGTGCGATCACCCGCCTTGGCCAGATTCTGGTCGTGGGTGACCACCACCAAAGTCACTCCATGCTCGGTGGCGAGATCGAGGAGCACTTTCATGATTTCCGCCCCGTTCCGGGAATCCAGATTCCCCGTCGGCTCGTCGGCGAAAAGCACCTTCGGCCCATTGACGATCGCCCGAGCGATCGCCACCCGCTGCTGTTCACCGCCCGAAAGCTCCGCCGGCAAATGATCCGCCCGATCCCGCAGGCCGACACGTTCCAGCGCCTTGAGCGCGTCCTCCGTGTGGTTCCTTCCCGCAATCGCTCCCGGCACCGCCACGTTCTCCAATGCCGTCAACTCCGGCAGCAGATGGTAATTCTGAAACACGTAGCCGATTTTTTCATTCCGGAATCGCGACTGCGCCTTCCGCCCCATGGCATATAAATCCACGCCATCGATTCTCACCGTGCCCTGTTCCGGGCGCTCGAGACCCGCCAAGGTATAAAGCAAAGTCGTTTTGCCCGCTCCGCTCGGCCCGCACAGGAAAATTTTCTCACCCTGATGAATCCGCAGATCGATCCCATGCAACACCTCGATGAATTTCCTTCCGATGCGGTAGCTGCGGTGCAGGTTCTGCGTTTCGATCATCACGTCGCTCATGAACTCCATCTACGCAGCACCGGCCGGTCTCCGCAATTCCCAGTTTGGACAGAATCCGAAAATCCCTTACACTTTCCTCCGTTCATGCTTTCCGAACTGACTTCCCTGCTCCAGGCCCGCCTCGATCTCATCGCCGACCACTCGTGGCGCGACCGGGACCCCGCCGCTCATCTTCAGGCATTGGCGGAAATTTCCGAAAAAATCCATGAATGGACCCGCCAACACCGGACCTCCCTCGATCCGACGCTCCGCCATTATCTCGCCAACGCCAGCTACCAGAAAGCCCTGATCCATGCGCGAAACCTCGGTGCCGCCCCCTGAAAACCAGCCGATATTTCTTTTCAAAAATTCATTCCCCTTTAGATAGGAGCCAAACCGACCCATGAAGTTCTTTTTCGCCCTTCTCCTCATCGTCCTCGCGGGCATCGCGGGCTATCGCTACGAGCCGCAGCTCCGCGCCTCGTTGACCGGTATGGAACCCGGTTCCTCCCCCGCGGCCGTCACTCCGCCTCCGGCCCCGGAAGCCACTCCACCCACCTCTGAACTTCCCGAGGAAGAACCATCCCCCGCCGATCTTCCTCCTCCACCGCCCCAGGAGGAACCTTCCCACACCCCGGACGATGAATCCCCTCTCCCGGAACCCGTTCCAACCCCACCGGCCCCTCCTGAAAACACCCCGGAAGTGACCGAACCTTCACCCGATTCCACCCCTTCCCCGGCACCTGGAGAGGAAGAAGGAGAAAAAGAACTCTCTCCCGTCGTTCTCGCCATGCAGGAAAGCGTGAAAAACGGACAGGTTACCGAATTCACCTTCGAAAACGTCACCAAATGGGTGGAGGGACCGAGAGAAGCGATCGAGGAGGAAGTCTATCAAACCGGCTTCGCCGAATGCGAAGTCACCACCAATTTCGGTTCTTCCGCCATGCAGGCCAAAGCCTACATTCTTCACGGGGAAGTGGCGCGTTGGGTGTGGCCAAAAACCAACCAGCCCATCAAATGATTTCTCTCCGGCAGATTTCGCAACCGGACTTTGACATCCTCGCGACCGGTTGCTAAATCCCTGCCCCCACGGCGCCCGTAGCTCAGTTGGATAGAGCATCCGCCTTCTAAGCGGACGGTCACTGGTTCGAATCCAGTCGGGCGTACTTTCATTTCACATCGTTGCCGGGTTCGGGGCTCGGTTTGGAGCTTTAAGCAAGTTCCTGAAAAAAGAGATTGCGCACCCCGGGGTGGCCTCCTAGCGTCCGCCGCACCCAAGCAGGGCATGGAGCGGTAGCTCAGTTGGTTAGAGCGCCAGCCTGTCACGTTGGAGGTCGCGGGTTCGAGCCCCGTCCGCTCCGCCATCCCTCTTGGAATTCCCCCACGGAGCGCCGGTGTTCCCACCGGCTCGATAGGAAAACCGGAGAGCCTCCCCGAGCCGTTGGAGTGCTTCCCTCATGGCGCCCCACGTATCAGCCAATTTGAGTGACAGGCTGAAACAATCTGATATGCATGCGTGAAACCCATGATCGTTTCCCGTAGTCTTCTGCTGGCCGTCGCACCACTGTATGTCCTTTCCGCTTCGGCCCAGGTTCCTCCTCCGGAAAAGGCGCTGAAGTATCACGAAGTCCTGCTGAAACGACCGCAGAACGCCGCCATGTTCGATCGCTTTTACGGCGCATGGATCGACGAACAACCGGTCGAAGCCATGGAAGCCTTCCTTAAAGCACGGACGGCCACCCACGGCGGACAGGACTGGACCATTCTGGCACGCTATCAAATGCGCCGTGGTCAGGAAGACCAAGCACTGGAATCCCTCGCCAAGGCAATCGAAGCCGTGCCGGGCGATCCGACACTGCCGATGGAGCGGGCAAAAATCCGTTTGCGGCGCATGGAGTTCGCCAGCGCCCGCGAAGATCTCGCGAAAGCCGCAACCGGCAAGGACGAGACGATCGCGCTGGAAGCGTCCAAAATGATCGGAAGATCGTGGATGCGCGAGGGACGTTCCGAGCAGGCAGTCGCCACTTGGGACGCGCTCCTCGCCCGCCATCCCGGAGACGAGGACCTGCTCGAAGATCTGGTCGAGTCCGCTGCCTCGGATGGCGAAACGGAGCAAGCGCTCACCTACCTTTCGAAACTCATCGAGTCCGGTTCCGATCCCTACCGGAAAACGCTACGGGCGATCCGCCGTGGCGATCTGCTCGTGCAAGCGGGAAAAACCGATGAAGCGATCGCCGCCTATTCCGCCACGCTCGCGGAAGTCGGTGAAGGATCCTGGCTCGAACAACAGGTGCTCGCCCAAATCGACAAAACCTTCCGCAAACAGGATCGTCTGGCCGATCTCACCACCGAACTGAAAAAGCTCGCGGAAAGCCATCCACGGCGTTTTTTCATCCATCGTCAGTTGGCAAAGCTGGAAGCCGCCCAGGGCGACGTCGATCCCGCCATCGGTCGCTTCCGCGAAATCCTCCAGCGTTCACCCGGCAATCGCGAACTACGTGAGGAATTCATCCGTCTGTTATCCGATGCCGAACGTTTCGACGACGCGGCGGCGGAGCTGGAAAAAATGATCGGTGAATCTCCCGCCGATGCCGAGCTGCAACTCCAGCTCGCGGCTCTCCGCCACCGTAAGGAACAGCCGGAAGCCGTGATGACCGCGCTGAAGAAAGCCCACGAACTCCTCGGCAGCGACGAAGCCAATGGCATCCGCATCGCCAGCCTGATGTTGCAATACAGCCAGGCCGAGGCCGGTGAAGCGTTGCTCCGGCAGTTGTCCGCCTCCCCCGGTGCCAGCCCGGCACCCGCCGAGGCGCTTGCCACCGAATACAGCCGCACCCGCCGCAAGAACGAAGCATTGGAACTGCTGAAAAAAATCGGAACCACCGACGACGCGGAGACGATCCTGCGCGTCGCGGCTTCCATTTCCGTACTTGGCGAAAACCAGGCCGCCTACGACATGCTCGCGGCCCGGGCAGAAAAATTCCCGCTGGAGCCCCGCTACCTCGCCGCACTCGCCCAAGCCGCGATGGCTACCGGAAAACCGGAGGAAGGCATCTCCCCGGCGATGAAGCTGGTGCGCTTGGCGAAACAATCCGCCGAGCTTCGAGAAAGCCTGAACCTCGCCAGCCGCATCATCGTCGCAGCCGACAAGGTGCCGGACTGGATCGCCACCCTTCAGGACCAGTCCACCCGCACCTCTTCCGAGACCTGCCTGCTCGCCACCCTTCTCGAACAGCAGTCGGATACCGATTCGGTGGAAAAACTGCTGTCCGGGAATCCCGATCCGCTGATGATCCATTTCTACGCCACGCTCCTCGACCAACGCGGGGAATTCGACCAGGCGATCACCGAATTTTCCCGCCTGGCGGAGACCGATGAAGGCCGCAAGGCGGAATATTTCAAAAACCTTTCCGAACTCCAGCAACGGGCCGGCAAGCCCGAAGAAGCCATCGCCACCGTGGAACGCTGGAAACAAAGCGCCCCGGGAGATAAAACCGCCTGGATCATCGCCAGCCGTCTGCTGCGTGACAGTGGCAAACTCCCAGAGGCGATCCGGATGACACGTCAGGCCACCGCCCGCTTCGAAGGCGATACCGATCTGGCCGCCAGCCTCGCCGCGCTCCACGAGGAAGCCGGAGAAACGACGGAAGCGGAAGCGATTTACTGGCGTCTCTACGACGCCGCCAAGACGCCCGCCGATCAGGCACGCTGGGCCGCCCCGCTCGCCCAACTGGCGGTGAATTCAGGCAAAACCGCCGAGCTCGACGAGCAGCTTCAGGAACGCGCGCGCGGAAACCGCCGGTCCATCGGGCCGATTCTCGCCCAGGTCGAGCTGGCTCGCCTCACCCGGGATGAAGCGAAACGCCGCTCCCTTTTGTTCGAAGCCCTCCGCCTGCAACCGGACAACATCGATCTCCGCCTGCAAATCGCCAATCTGGAGGAACAAAACGCCGATCTCGACGGCGCGGTGGCCCTGCTCGAAGAGGCCGTGGCGAAAGACACTTCCGGAAAACTGCGCGCCGCTCTGGCTCAGGCCTACCTGCGTCAAGGCAAGGTTCTCAAGGGCATGCGCGAATTGCAGGCGCTTTCCGGAAAACAGGCCGACGATCCACGCGCCATCGAAGCCAGCGCCGCGTCGCTCGCCGCCAGCGGAATGTATGAGGAAGCGATCACCTTCCTGCGGGACATGCTTCCGGAAGGAGGCGATTGGAGGAACCGCTATCTGCTCGCGGTGATGCTTGAGCAGGATGGCCGGGAAGAGGAAGCCATCCCGATTTTCCTCTCCCTCCTTCAGGCTTCCGGAGAACTGACTTCTCTCCCTCCAAAAAGCCCCCTCCAGCAGCGATATTTCGACGGATGGGACCCGGCCGCACTGCGGATCTATCAACTCCATATCGGATCGAACTTCGCCTATCTGCACAAGAACCCCGCTCAAAGGCATTACTACGGTCCGATCGACGGCCTTTCCATGGCCGGCCCCTTCGCCCTGCCGGATCGGGTCGATGTGCTCAAGGACATGGCGCTGATCCATCTTCTGGAGCTTGGAGGGAAAAGCGAATCCGGTGCCGCTCTTCTCGAACGAATCCGCTCCACCGGCATCGGGGATCTGGATTTCCTGAACGGGTTTCTCACGATCCCTCGAAACGATCCTTCCGCGATGATTCAGCTGCTGGAAAAATTTCCCGGTCAGCCCGGACTGCTGGAAGCGGTCATGATGCTTGGATTCCAGCCTCAAGGCGAATCAACCTTCACCCCGGAGCTGGTCCGGAAGATTTTCACAGAGCGCAAAAACCTCTCCGCCAGCCTCCGCTTCAACGCATGGCTCCGCGTAATGGGCAATCCGAAGGCCGATCCGAAGCCGTGGGACGAATTTTTCGCCGCGGCGGATGCCTGTTTCGCCAGCAAGGAAAAAAACGCCGCGAGCACCCCGACGTTCGGTATGCTTCAGCTGCTGAGTCAGGGAAAAGAGAGGATTCCCGAACCTCAGAGAGATCGCATCCGGGCACTGATCCAAAAACAGATCGCCGCCGTGCCCTCGACGGGAGACGAGTTTTTCAATCTCCGTTTGTCCGCCATGGTCGTCCTCGAAGACACCGACGGCTGGATCGGTGCCCTCAACGCCTACCTGCCGGAAGCCCGGAAAAATTCGAAATCGCCGCGCTATCCGATGTCGCGATCGAATCCCGCGAAGATCTTCCAGTTCCTGCGCTACGGTTCGAGCGGCGGTTACAATCCATGGGCGAACAGCAACGAAAACGTTTTCGAGCTCCCCCATCTCAACATGCTGTCGCTGCGTTCGATTCCCATGAACGTTCTGGCGCGCGTCAAACCGAAACCCGGACAATACCCCTCCATCCAGCATCAATACGCCCTCGATCCGGCGCTTCTCAAAGGCTCGTTCGACCGCATCGAATCTCCCGTGATGCGGACCTGGCTGGCCTTGAATATCGACGACGAAGCCGCCGCCGACAAAGCGCTCGCCGCCACTCCACCCGCAGAGGAAGCGGCGGACTTCGCCCTGCTCAAGGGCTACCGCGCCGTCACCCGCAAGCAATATGCGGAAGCATACCGCCTGTTCGATCAGACACGTTCCGGACGCGCGGCGGATGCGGATTACCAGACGTGGCTGAATTTCACCTTGGTCGGCATTGCCTCCGAAATGACGCCCGAGGAACGGGCTGAAATCCGGGATTCACTTTCTTCCGCCCTCGTCCAGTGTCGTCGGATCGCCGGTATTCCGGGAGCCTCGGTCGTGGCCGCGAAGGCCGAACAACTCGGCCTGACCGATCTATCAAAAAGACTCGCTCCTCCCCAGACCCTAACCGCCACGGGCGGTGGAGGCACCGGCCCCGCCTCTTTCGCACCTCCTTCCGGAACATCGGGCGGAAGCTCGTCCGGCTCGCTCGACCGCTACAACAAATGCCTCGAAGCGAAAAAATACGATGCCGCCGCGCGTGAAGCCATGCTCCTCATCCGGGCAGCGAAGGCCAACCAGCAGTCCCGCTATCAGATTAGCAATCTCAACACAAACATCCCCGCCGAGGTCGCCGCCGAGTTGCTCAAACTCGCCGAACCCGGCGATTCCAGAAGCCTGACGAAACGGCTGGAATACGTCGATATCTGCATTTTCCTGAACAAGCCGGATCTCGCAGTCGCCACCCTGGAAGCACTGGAAAAGGAACGTCCGAACGACGCAACCATCGCCGCCCGGCTGCTGTTCGCTCTTCCCCCCGCTAAACGCGAACGCGCGCTGGAATTGCTCTCCCGCTGCGCCGCCTCCGACGACTGGATCGGCCTGATCGACCAGAAGTTCGACTCCCGACAGGAAGAGGCGGATACTTCCGCGATCATCGATCTGTTTGCGATCGTCGCCCAGTGGCTGGAAACCACGCCTCCCGCCGATCTGGAAAAATCCAATCTCACCTGGGTGCCCTACTACGGAAAGAGATTCTTCGATCATATGAACGGAGTGTCTTCCCTGATCTCGGATTCCGGTGGGCGCGCGAACGCCAACGAACTCTCCAAGCGCCGCGCGGAAGTGGCGAAACACCTCGCGCTGTCCATGCTCCGTCATCCGGCCACCTCCGAAGAAGGCTTCCGGTTGCTGTTCACGTCGAACTCCTGGAAATTGCCGGACGAGGAAATGGACGCCCACGCGCGGACTGCCATCTCCCACGGCAAACTCACCCCTTCGGAAAGGGGAGGCTTCATGGGAGATTTCTTCATGCTCGTTCGCGGAGGTTCCCTGAGCAGTTATGGCGATTCCATGGATGCGAACTCCTCCGTCCGGTGGCTGGTGCGCCGCCTGTCGCTGGCCCAATCCCCGGAGAAAATTCTTCCTCCCGGGTTTCTGGAGGAAATGCGGAAAAAATCCGCCGTTCACGGTGAAATGCTCACCTTGATGACGGAAATTTCCACCCTCGCCCAACTCGAAACGTTCTGGAAGTCCCCCGCCATGAAAAACGAGAGTCCGCTGGGCCGCATGCTGAAATCCGGCGTCCTGTATAAAGCAGCACGCATCCGGGGATCGAATGCGTTTTTCATCGATACACTCAAAGGCGTCACACTGGATAGTTACTACGGCAGGGATTCCGGCCCACAGCTCGCCCTGATGACCGCGACCCTCACCGCCGGACTCCACGGCACGGCGACGGAGCTGGACGCCGCCACGAACGCCGTTTCCCGATGCATCCTTGGCGAAGGCAAGAACTGGTCCGAACTCTCAGGCCAACAGGAAGATTATCAGCGCATCTACTGGCTCCAACATCTGTGCAACCAGCTCATTCTTGAACCCGGGGAAACCTTACGACTTTACCGTTCCCTTTACCGAATGAAAGTCCCCGTTGGCAGTGGAACTCATTACGCGATCCAAAGCCTGGCGAATAAATCGCTGAAAACCACGGAAGATGTCGTCCGCTACCTGAACTCGCTCGGCTGGCTGGACGAAGTGGCCACTTGGGAACCCTGCGAAGTCTACTCGATGGAGAGTGAAGGAAGCGGCATCTATCGAATGAAGAAAAATCTCCTCACGGAGGATTTGCACTCGAACCTGAATTTGCCCGGATCTCGGCAGGACGTGGTGAAGGCCCTGAAAGAGCGGAAACCTTCCACCTTCGGCGCTCTCATCACCGCCGCCGCCTTCTCCAGCGGAGAGGAACGCACCGAACTGGCCACCCGGGCATTCATCGCCGCCGCTCCCAAAATCGACAAACTCCCGGCTGCGAGGCTGGAAAATTTCGAGTCCGTCATGCAATGGGTCCGCCCGGATGCTCTCGCCAAAATGCCGAAAGCCCTGCGCGCGAAATTCGAGGCCGCCAATGCCGAACGTGCCAAGGAATGGGAGAAAAGCGCCGATGACTTCCTTTCCAACCCGAACACCGGACGGAATTACAACAGCGTATTTTACGTCGCGAAACCCATCATCGAGAAGCTCGTACCCACGAATCCGGAAAAAGCCACCGCCGTTTTCCTCGAAGCGGAACGCCGCTCGACCATCGGTTCAGGAACCGGTGGACGCTCCTACGGCTACTCCGTCGACGGAATCCAAATCCTCTATCGAGACTCCATGTTGTTCAATTTCATGGACGATGACGATTCTCCTTTCCGGACCTCTCCCGAAAAAGCTCTGCGTTTCCTGAAAAACGTCCTGAACGATCCGGCGGGCACGCGATTCACCTTCACCACACAGAGCAAAGGTTCGCCGGTTCTCGCCGACGTCGGCATCGAGCTGCTCCGTCCGCCCGCTAACACTTCGCAGGACGACGACGGAAAATGGCCACAAGCGGTGGAAAAAGCGCGGAAGCTTCCCGAAGATCTCCGCACGGATGCCTTCATCGCCATCGCCTGCGCGGACTTCAGCCAGTTGTCCAGCATCAAGGCGGATCGTCTGGAAAAACAACGGCAACAGGCCCGTGAAAGCGTCGGAAAATACCCGGACTTTCTCCCTTACCGGGAAATTTCCCTCGGTCTCGCCGGTTGGAAGGTGGATCAGCCCGAGGGCAAACTCGCCACTTCGAAAACCCTCGCCACCGTGCTCGGAACGCCATCCATCGCCGAGCCTTCGCGCATGCAGCTCGCGCTCGCCGCACTCTCCCGTGCGCCCGGCATTCTGGAGCAACCTGAAGTCGCCGAAACGCTGACCGCACTCTACGAAACCTATTGCGCCGGGGAACGCACCGCCGTGAACCCGCTGAGCCTCGCGGTCATCCAATCCATCACCGGTAAGGAAATCGCCTCCCCCGCCCTGCCCTACGCGAAGCGGATTCACACCGCCTTCTGGAAAAATGCGAATGCCTCCAAAGCCGGTGGCCACTCGCAGATCGCCCCTTCCGCCGCCCTCACCCTGTATGGCGCCGCCCTCCGCGTAGGTGACGACTCCCAAACCCAAAAGCTCTTCGCCCAGCTCAAACAAGGCTACGCGGGCCAGGTCCCGACCATCGCGCAACTGATCGCTTTCCGGAAGTTCGACGAAGCCAAGGCCCTGCTATCCGCCCCGAACGAGATCTATCAAAATATCGGCACCTTCCCGACCTACACCCGCGAACTGGAAGAAAGCCTCGCCGAGTTCGGGAAATCCGGTGTCGACCCATTGCAGTTCACGCGTATCGAATGTCAGCTCCTGAAAGCGAAACGGACCGATGACGATGACCGGACACCTCGGGAATCGCTGTACGAACGCAAGCTCCGCCTGGCGAACACCTATCTGAAAAACCCGCCGTCCGAACGTATGGTGCAGTTGGAAATGCTCGTGGTGATTTCCGAATCGACCCCACCCGCAGCCGAAGTTCTGCGTGCACCACTCAAGGAAATCGCTGCAACCGTGGATTTTCCCAAAGCGATCGGCACTTTCGTGAGCGCCACCGGCCGCGACCAAAAACAAAATCCGCCATCGGCGATTGCCGAACTGGAGATGCACGTGACGCGCTTCTCCGCTCTCACCGAACTTCTCCATGGCGACCCGGGTCCGTGCGACAAATTCATCGAAGTCCTCACCGAATCCGACGCGAAGAACTCCTACAACAGCTCGTTCTACTCCATCGGCCGTCTCTATCGAAACCTGACCGACGATTCGGCTCTTTGGCTGGTATCCGCCATCGGCGGCGGCCAAATGGACGGTTTCCTCAAGGCCCGTCCGGCATACGAAAAACTCGCCGTCGCCAAAAACAGCACGATCCGGCGCCCCGAACTCAGCCTGTGCCTGAGAATCTGCCGGTTCCTCGCGACCTGGGACGGCCATCCGGAGGATTTCGCCGCGGTTCTCGAAAAGGTGAAAAACAAGGAAGCGACCAAAAACATCAATAGTCCCGACGGCCTGAAATGGCTGGTGGATTCGGCGGGCGCACGCGGCATCTGGAAGGAAAAAGGATTCGAGGCCACCCGCCGGGCGTTCCTTTCCTCCATCTTCAGTAACCCGCGGCTTGCCGTCTTTTTCCCTGCGAGCGACCGCTGGGCGAGCGACTACGGCAAGAAGGATCTCACCGAAGACCTGCTGGCACTTGACACACCGCTTCCGGAAACGTTCATCCCGCCGGTGCATGCGCCATTGCTTCTGTTCAAAGCGAAGCGGCAAAAATCCGGGGACAAGATGGAAACCTTCCGGATGGCCGTGGACGCGTGCCCCTCCACACCGGAATGGAACGAGTTCAAAAACTATTCGAAATGGGAATGGGCCAACGCCCTCTTTTCTTCCCAGCAGGCGGATCGCGCCCGCACGATTTTCGCATCCATCCCAAAAGAAGAAGTGACCGAATCGCTCAAAAAGCGCTACGATGAACTCGGTAAAAAACTGGCGAAAAAACCCTGATGCCCTGCCGCCCCGAAATTGAAACCCTGATCCGCCAGGTCGCCCGCCGTCACGACGGCTTTCTGGCGCGCCGGATCGTCATCATCTGCCTGCTCGCGGGCAGCGGTGCCGTGATCGCCTTGTCCCTGATCTGGGTGCTGCGCGGCCATTCCGCGCCGGTCGCCGTTCCCCTTTCCGGTCTCGGCGTGGCGGTAATCTCCGCGCTCGAATGGTGGTTCGCCGGCAGGATGCGCACCGCGCAGGCAGTGCGGGAAGCGGACCGGATCTTCGGCCTGAAAGACGGGATTTCCAGCGCCCGCCACTTGCAGGAATCCGCTCCGGAATCCCCGCGGACACAGCTTCAGTGGCAGTGGTTGGCACCGCGTTTGGCCGAATGCCGGGCGGAAACCATCACCCGGCCATTTCCCAAACTCCTCGCTGCCATCTCCGTTTTCCTGCTCATCCTCTCGATCTGGCTCAGCCTGCTACCCGCCTCTCCCGCGATCCGGTCCGCCGAGGAAGCATCCCGCGTCACCCGCGAACGGATGAAGGAATCGAAGGAGGAACTGGAAAAACTGGTTGATGCCCTCGATGACGAAGCCACCACGCCCGAGGAAAAGGATGCCCTGCGGATGGACGAATTCCGCAAACTGGTCAAGGAACTCGATGAAACCGGCGACCGCATGGAAGTGGCCCGCCAGTTCGCCCGCATCGAACAAAAACTGCGGGACGTCAGCCAGGCGCTCGATCAGAAACGCGACGAGGAAACCGTGAAAATGGCCGCCGCCGAACTGGCGAAGGCCGAGGAAACCGAAGCCCGCCAACTCGGCAAGAAACTCGAAGCCAAGGAGCTGAAAGACGCCGCCGAAATGTTGGAAAAACTCGCCGCGAAAGAAGCCAAACCCGCCGATCCGAAAGACGCCGCCACGAAACAAAAAGCGATCACGGAAGCCAAAGAACAACTCGCCCGGCTCCGCGCGGCCAGCAAGCGCATGGCCGCCGCCGGCAAGCAACGTCAGGCAGCCCGACAGGCACAGGGCGGAGGAGCCGCCGGTATGTCGTCCGGATCGCTGGAAGACATGATGGCAGACCTCGATGCCGACGCCGCCGCGGGCGAAAAACAACTGGCCGAATTCGAGTTCGATCCGAATCTCAAGTTCGATCCGAACTGCGCGTCCTGTGCGAACGCTTCGCTGGCCCGGCTGGGCAAGCATCTGCGTGGCATGCATAGCAGACGCATAGCCCTCAATAAGCTCAACCAACTCCGGGTGAACCTGAACGAAGCACGATCCTTCAGCCAAGGCCAATGCCAATCGCTGGCGTTCAGCCAGACGCCCGGCGGCTCGCAAGCCGGTGTCGGTTCATCGTGGAACGAACGTCAGGAACGTGACGACTCGCAGAAAAATGGATCGCTCGCCCTGCTTCAAGGCCAACACGGTTCCGGACCGTCGATGAGTTCCGTCGAAGATGCGGAAAGCGGCAGCGGCGTGTCCGGCCGCCGGGGTGAAGCCAGACAACGCGAATTCGCCCGTCAGGTGGAATCCTTCGTCCAGCGCGACGACGTTCCGGAATCGCTCAAACTCGGCGTGCGGAACTACTTCGAAAACCTCCAATCCAGCCCGGCGGAACCTTCCCCGGAATAAATCCCTCTTTCCCTCATGACCACCCTCACCGAACCCTCCGTCGATCACTTCCGCGAAACCTTTGAAAACATCCGCGGAGCCGTTTCCACTTTCATCGTCGGCCAGCGGGAAATCATCGATGACGTGCTGATCGCCATTTGCTGCGGCGGCCACGTCCTGCTGGAAGGCGTGCCGGGCCTCGGAAAAACCTCGCTGGTCAACACCATCGCCCAGGCGATCGATCTTCAGTTCAAGCGCATCCAGTTCACACCGGATCTCCTGCCGAGCGATGTCGTCGGCACCCAGATCCTGATGGACCGCGATGGCCGCCGCGAGCTGGAATTCCAGCCCGGTCCGGTGTTTTGCAACCTGCTTCTGGCGGACGAAATCAACCGCGCGACACCGAAGACCCAGTCAGCCCTGCTGGAGACGATGCAGGAAAAACGTGTCACGGTGGCGAACCGCACCCACTCGCTGGAGTTGCCGTTTTTCGTCATGGCCACCCAGAACCCCATCGAAAACGACGGCACCTATCCGCTGCCGGAAGCCCAGCTCGACCGCTTTTTCTTCAAGCTTCAGGTCGGTCTGCCGTCGCACGATGAATTCAAACAAATCCTTTCCCGCACCGGAGGCAACAGCCAGCCGCAGGTCAAGGCCGTCGCCCATGGCCGGGACATCCTGCGCATGGGCGAGACATTGCGCGAAGTGCCGGTGGCTCCGGAGGTGCAGGACTACCTCGTGCGTGTGGTGCGCGGCACCCACCCCGATGAACACGCGCCGAAATCGGTGAAACAATTCGTCCGTCACGGCGCTTCGCCGCGCGCGGGTCAGGCGATGCTCGCCGCTTCCCGGGCGCGGGCGCTGCTGGATGGAAGGTTCCACGTTTCCCGCGAGGATATCGACGCGGTGGCGTTACCCGCCTTGCGTCACCGCCTGATTCTTTCCTTCGAAGGTGAAGCGGAAGGCGTGAAACCGGACCAGCTCGTGAGCGACGCCATTCTCGCCGCGAAAGATTGATTCCACCCGCTCGCCTCACGTTTTGTGAAAACCTCGCTCACCGATCCCGCGTTCATCCGCCAGCTGGAAGCGCTCAATCTGCTCGCGCGCCGTGTGCTGCGCGGCTCGTTGCAGGCGGATCGCCGCACCGAACGCCGTGGCACCGGCATCACCTTCGCCGATTACGCGCCTTACAATTTCGGCGACGACTACCGCGCGATCGACTGGAAAATCTACGCCCGCACCGAGGAACTGCTCATCAAGCTCTTCGAGATCGAGGAAGACACCACCGTTTACATCCTGCTGGATTGCAGCCGGTCGATGGAGACGAAATTCGACTACGCCCGGAAACTGGCGGCCGCGCTCGGATACATCGGCCTCAACGGCATGGACCGGGTGGTCGTCCACGGCATGGCGGAACGGCTCACCACCATCGTCGATTCCGCCCGCAGCCGCAGCCAGATGTTTTCCTTTTTGCGAGATCTGGAAGGAGCGGAAACCTTCGGGACCGACACGAACTTTTCCGTTTGCGCGCGCTCTTTTCAGGCCCGCCGCAGGAAGAAAGGCGTGGTGCTGGTGATTTCCGATTTCCTGTTTCCGAACGGCTACGAGGATGGCCTGAAGTTCCTGCAATGGTCCGGGCACGACGTTTTCGCACTTCAGGTCCATGATCCCGCCGATCTGGAATGCCCGTGGCTGGGCGATCTGGAAATCGAATGCGTGGAAACCTCCACCACGCAGCGGGTCACCATCACCGAAAAGGAAGCGAAAGCCTATCAGGAAACGGTCGCCGCGTGGAACGAAGGTCTGCGCGTGGAGTGCGCCCGCCGTGGTGTCGGTCTGGCCAGCACCACTTCCGCAGTGCCCTTCGAGGTCGTCATTCAGGCGATGCTCCGGAAAGGAGGACTCGTCGCATGACCTTCGGCGCGCCTTTGTTCTTCTGGGCCGCACTGGCCCTGCTGCCCCTAACGGCCGTTTACTTCATCCGCACCCGGCCTCGCCGCCAGCCGGTGAACACGTTTTTCCTGTGGCAGCGCGTCTTCCGGCAAAAAGCGTCGCACTCGCTCTTTCAGCGCTTGCGGAACCTGCTTTCACTGCTGCTCGTCGCACTCGCCTTTTTGGCGGCCGTAATGGCTCTCACCCGCCCGCGATGGGACGATGGAAAAACGCCGGACCTCCTGATCGTGATCGATCGCTCCGCCTCGATGCAAGCGATGGACGGCGGAAAATCCCGGCTCTCCCGGGCGAAGGACACCGCCCGCTCATGGATCACCGCCCTCGGAGGTTTCCAACGCGCGGCGGTCGCCACGGTGGCGGATCGGCTGGAATATCGGGCGCATTTCACGAATCACACCCGCGAGCTGCGCGACGCGCTGGACGCCATCGAACCTTCCGATATCGCGCTGGCTCCCCACGCACTCGACGAGCTGACGTTGCTTTCGGCGGCGGCGAACCGCGACGAGCCGAAAACCCGCATCCTCTTTGTCACCGACCGCCATTCGCCTCCCATGAAACTGCCCGCCGGAGTGGAAGTGGTGAGCGTGGAAGCGAAGGAGAAGAACATCGGCATTACCGCCGCCGATCTGCGATGGACCGCACCGGGGAAGGCCACCCTGTTCGTTTCCCTGATCTCCGATTTCCCGGAAAATCGCGACGTCGAGCTCGAACTCGTCTCACAGGAAACCGGGAAACTGGCGCACCTCTTCACCGTGAACGTTCCGGCACGCGGCGAAGTCCATGAATCGATCCCGCTGGAATCCATCGATCCCGGTGCCTGGCTATTGCGGAAGCTGGGCAAGGACGCACTGGCTCTCGACGACGCGGCACCGCTGGGATTGAACGCTCCACAACCGATCCCGGTGCAAGTGGTGGCGAAGAATCCGTTTTTCTTCGAGCAATGCGTCACCGCCTTTTCCCGGGCGGACTCGCTCTTCACTCCCGCCGGGGAAACCGCGCGGCTGGCACTGTCGGAAGGCCCGCCACCGGGAGTCGATGCGGCCATCGTTTTCTCGCCTTCCGGAGATTCCGTTTTCTGGAGCGATCCCGGCCCGGAGCTTCCGCCCGCCAGTCCGGAAATCGTCGCGAAAGATCACCCGCTGCTCACACGGATCGATCCCTCTCTGCTCACCTTCGCGGGAGCACGGAATCTAACCGTTCCAAGCGGTTCGATCGTGATTCTCAAGTATCCGGACGGCACTCCCCTGCTCTACACCAGCACCGTGGACGGCCGGAAAGCGGTGGTATTCAACTTCGATCCTTCACGGGAAAACTTCTTCCTTTCCCCTTGGTTTCCCGTGTTTGTCCATGAGGCGACGGTGCTGCTGACCGGCCGCGAATATTCATTCCCATCGGTGGCCGCCACCGGAACGTCCGTGGAAATCCCGGGCATTCATCCACTGACCGAAGCCGGATTCCTCACGGACTGGCAATGGAACGGATTTTCGCCGGATTCACCTGCGGATATTTCCCGGGTCGGCCACTACCGGTTCGTCCGTGATGAAACAACTTGGCACCTCGGCGGAGCCTTGCTCTCCCCGGGAGAATCCGGTCCGGCACTCTCAGACACGTCTCCACCCAAGCTGGAGCTCGCCACCGGCTGGCCGTTGGCCGCTTGGCTGCTGCTCGCCGGAGTGATCGTGCTGTTGGCCGAAGAAATCCTCTATCATCGCCGGAAAGTCGGCTGATCTCTCTTTTTCCATGCAGTTTTCCACCTTTCTTCCCCTTTGGCTCCTGCCGATCTGCCTCGCGGTCAGCATTTTCGTCTGGCGGCGATCGTTGGTGGATCGTCCTCCCGGTTCGCGCCGGATCGCGCACGGCCTGAGATTGTTAGGCATTGTCTGCCTGATCCTCGCGCTCTGCCGTCCCTACTGGCTGTCCCGCAGCGACGATCTGCATGTGGTCTATCTCGTCGATATTTCCGAATCGGTCGATCCGGAATCGATCCGCCACAGCGCGGTCTCCATCGAGCAAGCGGCGCACGCGTTGCGAGCCTCGGACCGCACCGATGTCCTGACCTTCGGCACCCGGCTGGAACATTCGGATCCCGCCGCGTTGAGAATCCTCGCGGACGAAGCGGCCAAGGGAACTCCCGACGCCGCATCCCGGAATTCGACACGGCTGGCCGAATCATTATTGGGATCCCGCCTCGTCTTTCATGCGTCGATGGCGAAACGTCTGGTCGTTTTTTCCGATGGCTCTCCCACCACTCCCGGCGTGACAGCGGCGCTCGCCACCCTGCGTCAGGAAGGCGTGGACGTCCGCTTCCGCAAGGTGGACGGGCTGAAGCGGCCGGAAGCCGCCGTCGTCGCCTTGGACCCCATGACCCGCATCGCTTATCGCGGCGAAATCGTGCGCATGAAACTGCGCCTTCGAGCGAACGAATCCATGAACGCCACCGCCCGGATCCTCCAGCGCGGCGTGGCGGTGGCGACCACTCCGGTCAAACTGGAAGCAGGTAGGGAAACGGCGGTGACCCTTGACGTGGAAATGACCACTCCGGGCGAGAGCCAATGGGAAGCGGAACTGCTGCCGGAACGCGATTGGTTCCCGATGAACAACCGAGTTTCCACCACCATCACCGTGAAGGGCGAGCCCCGGTTGCTCGTTCTCCACCGCGATGAAAAACAGATGCGCCCCCTCGCCCGCTCCCTGAAAAAACAGGGACTGGAACTGGAACTCCGGGGCGAGCACGGCCTGCCGGAAACCATGGCGGATCTCCTCGCCTTCGATGCCGTGATCCTCGCCGACGTTCCGGCGACGTCGCTGAGCACACGCCAGATGGAGCTTTTGAAGCGCTACGTCTCGGACTTCGGCGGAGGCCTCGCGATGCTGGGTTCCGAAAACTCCTTCGGCCTCGGCGGTTATTTCCACTCCCCGGTCGAGGAAGCTCTGCCGCTCACCTCGCGTTACGAAAAAGAAAAACAAAAGCCGTCTCTGGCGATGGTGCTGGTGATCGATAAAAGCGGTTCGATGGATGGCCAGCCGATCGCGCTCGCCCGCGCCTCCGCGAAAGCCGCCGCCGAACTCCTCAGCGCGCAGGATCAGATCGGGGTCGTCGGTTTCGACAGCGAAACGCGGGTCATTCTGAACATGACCAGCGCCTCCGATCGCGGCACCGTGCTGAACTCGATCGATTCCCTTACCGCCGATGGAGGCACCGACGCCTATCCGGGCATGCTCAAGGGACGCGAGCTGCTGCAAAACTCGGTGGCCAAGGTGAAGCACATGATCGTGCTCTCGGACGGACAAACCGCGGACAATGATTTCGCCAGTCTGGTGCGCGACATGCGTGCCCAGGGCATGACCATTTCCACCGTCGCGCTGGGCGATGGCGCGGCGAAGGATCTGATGCAAATGATCGCGTCGGAAGGTGGCGGCCGATACTACGAAACGAACGATCCCACCAACATGCCGCAGATTTTCACCAAGGAAACCATGCAGGCGTCCCGCTCCGCGATCAAGGAAGACCTCTACGCCACCATCGTCAGCGGCGACCATCCGATCCTTTCCGGTTATGAAAAAACCCAGCTTCCCTTCGTCCTCGGCTACGTGATGACCCAGCCGAAGCCGACGGCGAATCTCCTGTTGATAACGGAAAGCGGCGATCCATTGTTAGCGGTCTGCCGCTATGGCCTCGGCACCGGCCTGTGCTGGACCGCCGACCTCACCGAAAAATGGGGCGGCGAATGGCTCGGCTGGGGCAATGGCGGCGCCTTCTGGGCTCAGGTTTTCCGCGGTATCCTCCGCAAGGAACAATCGACCGGTCTGGCCGCCACCATGAGCGCCGGGCAAAACCAGCTCAAAATCTCCATCGACCGCCGCGATGAACAAGACCGCGCCGTCGATCGGGTGAAATGGGACGTCAAGGCGCTCGACGCGGATGGCCGTGAAATCCCCACCTCCATTCGCCAAACCGGAGTCGGACATTACGAATCCATCGTCGATCTGGACGGTCAGGATCGTGTCACCGTCAGCCTGCGGGATACCGATCACTCGCTGATGAAAACGCTCTCCTGGCACCGCGACTACCCGGAGGAATACCGGCTCGACAGCCGCATGGACCCCGCTCTTGAAAATCTGCCTTCCTTCGAGCCAACCACCATCCGCAAGGACATTCCGAAGGCGACAGGCTATCAGGACATCTCCCACGTCTTCGTCTTCGCCGCCTTCGCCTGTTTCATCGGCGGCATCGCGATGCGCCGTGTATGACCGATTTTCAAAAAAATGGAGCGCCGGTGTCTCCACCGGCTCGATAGGCAAAAGCCAGTGTGAACACTGGCGCTCCTTTTATCACTCCCAAACCCCAATGAACCGCTTCGCCGTTTCAGGATCGTTCAGGGCGACCTGAAGCGGCAGCCATTGCTCCTTTCGTAAAATCCGGAACGCTCCATTCCGCTGCGGATGCGTCTTCGCCAGCAGTTCCAGCGCGATGCGTCCCATGGTCATGCGAACGTTCAGTTCCACGACAGGTCTGAGAGCCAATAAGCCGTTTTCGCGCCGATGAACCATCGCGTCCACGCCCAGCGGACCGATATATTCCGGCAGCAGGTCACTCAGCGCCGTCGGGATTTTTTCCTGATACCAACGCATCACGTCCGCCTCGCGGAAAAGAAACGCGGCGATTTCCGACGGTAGCAAATTCGCCCATTTCGGGCCGACGCGGGTTCCCTGAAAGCGCCCCGCCGCGTCGTTTTCCATCACCGTCATTCCGATCAGTTCCACCCGGCCATCGGCATATTTTTCATACAGTGCGGAAAAGTCGGTCACACGCTCCAGCCATGGCTCGACGATTACGCTGCCGTGATCCCGCAAGGTATTGCGCAGCCAGTTCCGCGTCGGACCTTCAGGGCTTTCGGCATTGATTCTCCGATGTCCCCGCCCCGCACAGGAAAACGCGGCTTTCACCAGCGCCTGTGCGTGCGGGAGATAACGGGAAATCGCATTCCACGCCGATGTTTCATCGGTGCAAATCACGCCACGATTTTCCACAAGTCCGAGCTTTTCTTCGAGTCGGAGGCCGATTTTTTTCGAAAACCACTCCAGCGGGAAATCGCCCCGCCATTGCCACGACACCGACGGTGAAACATCGTCCGAAAGCGGCTCCAGCCGTTTCACCGCATCCGGCGTCCACGCCCACGGGCGCAGGCCACCGAGTTTGCGATCCAGCGGAACATCGCATCGCACGAACTCCGGCAATCCGAAACCCGCGCTCTTCAGTCTCGCGAGATGAGAGGCGGATGGCAGCCCACGCATCAGGCATACGTCGTCACGCCGCGCCCATGCGAAACTGAGAATTTCCAGATCGTGCTGGAGCGCCAGCGCGGTTTTATCCGGCTGATAGCGCGCGCCGGTCGCCGCCGCCATCGCATACGCCTCGGCGTCCGGGTTGAACCAATGCACCACCGGAGTACGACCACGCGATTGCGCGGAAATTTCCAGATGCCGGATGAAATCCTCATCCAGCCCCGCCAGACGACGACCTTCCGCATTGAACGGAGCGATTCCCTTCGCCCGCGCCGGAGTCAGCGGAAAGATGAGCGTTTTCCGGTATGCATCCCAATCGCTGCATCCGCGTTCTTTCCATTCGCGAAACCACTTCACCCCATGACCTACGTGGCCGATTTCATCCTGATAGATCTTGTCCAAAACCGCCGCCGTGCCTGTATCTCCGACCTCTCGAAAAAGCCGCGCGTAGTGCTTCGAAAAATCCAGATTCGCCTGCTCGAAGGTCAGATTCAGCCGCGTGACGAAATCCAACGGCGTTTCCATCGATGCCACGATTTTCCAGAAGTAATCGTTCACCGGTAATTCCCCGAAATGCATCCCGCACTCGCGCATCCGCCGCAGATACATCCGCGTGTGTATCTGCTCCTCGCGCATCGCCTCGTAAACGCCGCGCCGGTATTCCGCCGGAGCGTCCGGGAATTTCAGCAACACCAGCGCCATCAGTTCCGCCGCCAGCAGCTCGTGGTTCGCCAGGAAATGCAACATCACCCCGCGCTCGCGGTCTTTTTCAAGCTGATGCAACGACGGAAATTTCACCGCCATTTCATCCCCCGATCTCATCCGCAATTCGGGCGGACGTCCCGGGGCATCCGGCAAGGCCAGAGCCTTACCACGTGCCTCGTCGGACAAATCGGCCGGAGCCAGGAGGAGCTTTTCCTCCAGGCTCGTGCCGAACAAAACCTGCTCCGCCGCTTCCCGAATCGTCACCCCCGGGAACTATCGCCGACGAAAGGAAAGGAAAAGAAAGCTTTCAGAGTTCTTCCTCTTCCTCCGCGTTTTCCAGCGCCTCCTCCGCCTCGCAGCAGCGGTGCTTGCATAGCGCGTAAACACCCAGACCGATCAGGCCGACGAGTGCTGCGCCCGCAATGATCCCCGTCGTGGGGTCCACCTTGTGACCGCATCCCCGCAAGGAACGCAGTTGGGAAGCCGCGTAGTTCGTCCCGGCACGGAGACGGCTTCGGGCGGTGTCCGCCAGCTCGCGCGCGCCTTCCGGCAACGTGTGACGGGTCGTGTGGCCCAGCAGGCTGGAAACATCGTGCCGGAGTTGCTGCAAATCCTCACTCACGCGGGAAAGCAGTGTGGAGGCGCGTTTGTCGCTAAATAGTGAATGGCTCATGGAATGATAGGTTGTTCGATTCTTTCCAACTTACGGTGTATTTCCACGGATTGCTCGGGAAATCGCCGAAACAATCAACAAAATGAGGAAAATGAAGAAGAGGATCTTCGCGATGCCCGCCGCGGAAGCCGCGATTCCGCTGAAACCGAGGATGCCGGCGATCAGGGCGAGAATCAGGAAGGTAATGGTCCAGCTTAACATAATGGTGATGGTTCTACCGACCGATCAGGGTTTCGAAAGGAGAAAGCCCGGTCGAAAGCCTTCCCTTCGGTTGAAAAATCATTCGCAAATCATTCACCCAGTGCCTGCTTGAACGTTTCGATCGCCATCTCCACCTCCGCGCTGACGGAAGCAAGGAGCTGATAGTGCTCGGGTTTGAGATTTCCGCCTTGGTTCAACGCTTCGTTGAGCACCCGCAGCAGCTCTGTTTCACCACGCACGCATTCCTCCAGCATCGCCCGCAGCTCTTCATCGGTCATCGCGGCACGGGCCGTCATCCACCAACGATGCAACATCGCTTCCGGGCTTCCGGAGTGATCCGGCTCTTCATCCTCTTTGACGATCAACTTCGAAACCGCCCCGATGATCGCCTTGCGACGACCGGCTATCTCGATGAAAGCCGCCGCATAACCCGGATTTTCGATCAACTGCGCCGCATGCAGATACCCTTCGAGCGAATCCACATAACGGGTGAGCACCGGCTGAAGCTCTCCTTGGCTCCGGTCGAAATTCTCCAGAATTGGAGGAAAAGTAATCATGGTTTTCTCTTTCGCAAAATGCATACCAGCTTCCCCATAATGACATTCAAATCGCTCATTTTAAGAAACTTAAATAAAATATCAGACCGTAAATCCACGCACTTCTCTGGATTTCTCAACGAATCCGGCAATGTAGAGATGCAAAATGCAATTTTCTTCTCCATGCTTCTTCATGATCTAAAAAATGGAATTCCCTCCTCATTTTGAACTCTGATGAAGCATCCGAAAATTCATCCTTGGTCATTTCCTGACACCCATCCCGAAAAAATGAACTTTCGTTGCGGAAGTTCTTGATTCGCCTCCGGGAATCCACAAGGGTCCGCGCGTGCACCGCACGGGACGTAGCTCAGCCTGGTAGAGCGCCTGCTTTGGGAGCAGGATGTCGTCAGTTCGAATCTGGCCGTCCCGACCACCGTTATCGCGAAGTGCTCAATCGGCCGCAGGGTTCCTTTTCACTCTTACTATCCTGAAACATGCCCGATCCTGAGACGTGCTCTGGCATTGGAAATGCAGGATAGGATGATGGGAGGTCAAAATGCACGTGGCTGGAAGCGGGATTAGCAGCTTCCTCTCTTTGCTATAAGCTACATTCCCGCTGCTTTCCGAGCCGGGTTTACCGTGGATATAATGGAGTTTGGAGCGGGGCCGACGTGAACGTCGGCGGTCCTTCCCGCTCTTTCCGGTCAACTGGCACGTTATCCGCGAAGGAACGGCAAACTTCCCTAAACCTGATACCATGAACTCACACCTTGAACGTTACCTGAACGATCACTTGGCCGGTTCTTCCGGAGCGGTGGATTTGATCGCGAAATTGGCGGAAGCCTCCGACGATCCCGCTCAATCGGATTTTTTCCGGGAACTCGGCCTCAAAGTGGAAAGCGATCGCGAGTTTCTCAAAAGCCTCCTCAAAAAAATCGGCCAGCGCGACAGCGCGATTCTTCAGATCGCGGGCAGTCTCACGGAAAAAGCCGGGCGATTGAAGTTATTGTGGGAAGGGCTGGAACCCGGAAAGCTGGGAATGTTCGAAGCGCTCGAAATGCTTTGCCTGGGGATTCAGGGGAAACGGCTGCTGTGGCGGGTCCTTGGCAAAATCTCACCCAGGATTCCGGAATGGTCCGAAATCGATTTCACCGCGCTCGAACTGGAGGCCGTCCGGCAACGTGACGCGGTGGAAGCATATCGTGTGCAGGCGGGTATCTCAGCCCTCGTCGATGGCGAACGCGGAAACGGTCAGGGTTGAAAAGGAGGTTTTCCTCCACTTCCTACCTGTCCTGCCCGAAAACGAAAAACCCCCACCGGCGAAAATCCGGTGAGGGTTCGGGATGTTAAAAAGCGGAACAATCAGCCTTCGGCAGGCTTTTCCTTCTGTTCCTCGATGGCAGGGGTTTCCTGAGTGGGCGCTTCTTCCGCGGCTTCAACGGCTTCCACCACCTGATGCTCGACGGCTTCGATGATCACTTCCGGAGCACCGACGGCGGCGACATTTTCCACCGCTGCTTCCACGACGACTTCCGGGGTAGCTTCGGAAAGCGGCACCACGGTTTCCTCAGGGATCGGGGCTACGACCACGGGGCGGGGCTTGCGCTCGGTGCGCTCTTCCCTGTCTTCGCGCTCGTCCTGGCCTTTCGACTTGGCACCGGAAACGATCAGCTTGCGGCCCATGAAGAATTGGTCGTGGAGAACTTCCACCGAACGTTTCGCTTCATCGACGTTGAGCATCTCGACGAATCCGTAGCCTTTCGAACGATGGGTCGAGCGGTTGTAAACGATCTCCGTGTTGCGGACCGGGCCGATGCCTTTGAAGAGTTCCTGAAGGTCCTGCTCGGTCACTTCGTAGGACAGGTTGCCGACATACACGCGGGCGGATTCCACGCTGTCGCGGTCTCCTCCCCGGCTACGGCGCTCGGATTTTTCACTCCGCTGACGCTTTTCACCGGCTTGAGGTTCGGTTCCTTCGGCGCTGCGGGCATTGCGGACGTTCGATTTCGGCGAACGGCCTTCCTGTTGTTGCTGCGGATTTTTCTTCGGTGGCTGAGGGGGACGCTCCGGACGCTTCGGCTCGTTGTAGAGGCCGAAAAGCTTCAGGAAACGCTGCCACAGGGTCAGTTTCGTAGGAGCATAGCTACGAGCCGGACGGCTGGCGCCTTTGTTCGGGCGAAACTCTTCCTGGCGGCGGCCTTGATTCTGGCCATTTCCTTGGCCGGAGCGACGTTCCTGGTTTTGATTGCGACGGTTTTTACCTCCGCGTGAGCGGCGGCGACGACTTTCTCCCGAATTATTCTGGGAGTCTTTGGTTGCGTTGGACATGTTTTCGCATGGGTCTGGTCTGGGACGAGCGGCCCTGGCGCGACGCACTGGCGTCCGGCGATGCTGGATGGACCGTGCGAGCGAACCGACAAGGCTCCGGCCACCGATTTCCTGGTGCCGGAAGGATGCTGCGCTGCGATAGCGGAGAAGACATCGCGTGGGTCTGAACCGGTAAAAGGTTCGAGCCGCCGCTCGTGAGGCAGGAAGTTCCGCTGATTTCTGGCCGCAGGCCGAATCCATCGCCCATGAAACTCATGAGAAAGGGCTGGATCGGTGAATGTTCGGCCAAAGACGGGCATCAGGAGGTAGGGAAAAACCTGCTCGCCGGGGAACCTACGGGCTTTCAACGCTTTGGCAAGACACAATCGGACGGAATACGGACCCACCGCTCCCGGCGAGCCCGGGTCATTCGATTCCCCCTCTTCCCGGTCCTCCGGTGAAATCAGAATTCGCCCCTGAACGAGCAGCGGGAGGTCGGGGTTTCCCATACCACGATTTCCGACAACCCCGGCAGGCTCGGTTCCAGCTTCCGCCAAAACCATGCCGAGATGCGCTCGATGGTCGGACTTTCCAAGCCTTCCACATCGTTCAGATACGCGTGATCCACCACCTCGATCAACGGAGCCATCGCCTCGGAAATCCGTTTGTGGTCGTAAACCCACCCGATGGTCTCATCCACCTCACCTTCGATGGAAATTTCCAGCCGGAACGTATGTCCATGCATCTGTCGGCATTTGTGGCCTTCCGGCAAACTGGGGAGAGTGTGGGCGGCTTCGAAACAAAAATCTTTGGTCAGGCGAGCTCTCATGCACCCTCAGCAAACCACCCGCCTTCCCCCACCGCAAGCCCCGGAAGCACCGCACACGCACTCCGATCAATCCTTCGTTTGAAACAAGGGTAGATTGCGCCGGATTTTTTCCGAAAAATCGGGAGATTGATCGGCGGATTTGGCGTCCGGATTGATCCTGGACAGGGCTTTCAACGTCTTGAACTCCAGCCCGCTTTTCACCAGCGAGCCTCGCTCGTAAAGCATCTCATCCGCCCAGCCATTCACCAGATAACGCCAATCCCAGCGCGTCCGGTCCTTGATCGCCCGCTGCGTGCGGATCGCCGTGGTGCAGTTCGAGGTCGCCGCGTTGTACCACCGTGGCCGGTCCTTCAGAGCATTGAGCGCGATCAGGTATTCCATGAAACGCATCCTCGCCTTCTCCGGAGAGGAGCTGAGGCGATAGAGGTAAACCTCCTCGCCTTTCCGGTAGTTCGTCCTCAGCCGGATGACATCGCGCTCATCGGCAACAATGTAAATCAGCTCGAATTGCCGGAAAAAACCGCCGATCGCCGAATAACTTTCGCCGACCTCCTTGCGCGTTTCGATCGAGAAGCAAACAGGCGGACCTTCCGCGAATTGAAAACTGAGGATTGGGTGCGCCATGTAGCGCGATCCCCAATAAGTCACCGCCAGGTCGATGCCCGTGATCTGCGAGATCTTCACCTTCCGCGTCTCCCACCTCGGCGTGTAATCCGTTTCCGTGCGATAATCGAAATTCCGGACGTTGTGCAGCGTCACCTCGTCCCCGGAAATTTCCGCCCACGCCAGTTTCGCGACATCCGTCTGCCACGGACGGTCATGCGAAGGTTTCAACGTCCACCACCACCCCATCACCGCCAGCATCAGGCCCAGCGCCACAATCCGGAATGCGCGTTTCTTCAGAAAAACCAGTAACGGCACCGCGAGGAGAAACAGCAGCGCCACCGCACGTTTCACCCCCACCGGCCCGGGACAATCGTACCACAAAGCGCCGAACTCCCAGATGAGAAGCAAGAGCCCCAGACCATAAAGCAGAGAAATGCCGGAAACTTTCAGGAGCTTTCTCAGCCGGTTTTTCTTTTCTCTTTTCATCGGTAAACTTCACGTCGGTGCCGGACTTTGACGCCACGAATGGGCGGACAAACCGGAGGAAGATCATCTCCACGATGCCTCCCGCGGCAAGGCAGGAATCCTTGGAAAATATCGCGTTTCGCAGGTTATAAGGTTCACGTCATCAGCGGAAACTTTCCTCTTATGGCTTGCACCCACCGCGCAGCGGGGACATGGAGAGGCATCCGGTTTCCTCAAGCATGAGTGGTTCTTTCGAAAACATCATCGTCGGCACGCGCGGCAGCGAATTGGCGCTTGTCCAGGCCACGGCCACGGAGGGCCTGCTGGCGGCCGCATTTCCTCACGCCGGTATCCAGCGGCAGGTCATCACCACCACCGGAGACCGCCGCACCGATGTCTCGCTCAGCGAGGTGGCGAAAAAAGAAGGCACCTTCGACAAAGGCGTGTTCATCAAGGAAATCGAGGAAGCGCTCGCCTCGGGTGAAATCGACATCGCCGTGCACAGTCTCAAAGACCTTCCGACGATTCTCGAAAACCGTTTCTCCCTCGCCGCCGTGCTCGAACGCGCTCCGGTAAAGGACGTGCTCGTCATGCGTGAACCCGGCGGTCTGGCCGCGCTCAAGAAAGGTGCCACCGTCGGCACCAGCAGCGTCCGCCGGGCGAAGCAGATCCAGTGGCTGCGGCCTGACCTCAAGGTCATCGACCTTCGCGGCAACGTTCCCACCCGTTTGCGCAAGCTGGCGGAAAACGAAACCTACGACGCCATTCTGCTCGCGGAGGCCGGGTTGGTAAGGCTCGGATTTTTACCGCTGCCCTCCGCAGGCGCTCCAAGCGAACCGGTGACGAAGTTCGCAGGCCTCCATGCCACCCGCCTGCCGGAACACGAATTTTTCCCCGCCGCCGGGCAAGGCGCGATCGGCCTCGAAGTGCGCGCGGACGACACGCTCAGCCGTACGCGCTGCGAAGCGATCGGCCACCGGGAAACATGGCTGCGTGTCACGGCGGAACGTGAATTTCTCCGTCTGCTCGACGCCGGTTGCCACACCCCCGTCGGCGTATTTTCGTCCATCGAAGGCGAAGAAATGCACCTGAAAGCCCGCGTTTTCCCGGAAGCCGGAGGCACTCCGAAAACCGGTGAAGTCACCGGTCCCGCCGTCTCTCCCCTCGCCCTCGCCCTTTCCCTTTTCCAATCCCTCTCATGAGCACTTCCGGCATTTGTTATCTCGTCGGCGCAGGCCCCGGCGATCCCGGCCTCGTCACTCTCCGCGCCAAGGAACTCATCGAAACCGCCGATGTGCTGGTTTACGACGCGCTGAGCAATCCATCGCTCCTCGGCTGGACCAGATCGGATTGCGAAAAAATCTACGTCGGCAAGCGCGCGAAGGACCACGCCGTGCCTCAGGACCAGATCAACGAGATCATCGTCGAGAAAACCAGGGCCGGGAAATCCGTCGTGCGCTTGAAAGGTGGCGATCCGATGATCTTCGGTCGTGGCGGCGAGGAAGCCGCCGAACTGGCCGCCGCCGGAGTGGCGTTCGAGATCGTGCCCGGCATCAGCTCCTCCATCGCAGGCCCCGCCTACGCCGGGATTCCGGTGACGCATCGCGATCACAACACCCAGCTCACGATTTTCACCGGCCACGAGGACCCGACGAAAGGCTACAGCTCCATCGACTACGCCCAGCTCGCCAAGGCACCCGGCACCAAGGTCTTCCTGATGGGCGTCGCCCGCCTGCGGGAAATCACCACGGAATTTATCAATCACGGAGCCGCGCCGGACACCCCCATCGCCCTCACCCGCTGGGCCACCACCGGCTCGCAATGGACCATCACCGGCACGCTGGAAACCATCGCCGACATCGCCGAGGAGAAAAACTTTTCCTCTCCCGCCGTCGCCGTGATCGGCAGCGTGGTGAACGAACGCGAGAAGATCAATTGGTTCGAAAAGCGCCCTCTTTTCGGCAAGCGCGTGGTCGTGACCCGCACCCGCGAACAAGCGGGCGATCTCAGCAAACAGCTTCAGGCGCTCGGCGCAGATGTCATCGAGCTGCCGACCATCCGCATCGAACCTCCATCCGATCGCTTGGAATTCGCCGAAATGGTGACCCACGCCCACGAATACGACTGGCTCATTTTCACCAGTCCCAACGGCGTGGAGCGTTTCTTCGACGCCTTCTACGCCACCTACGGAGACGCCCGCAGCCTCGGGAATCCGCGCATCGCCGCGATCGGCAAGGCGACCGCGCAGAAGATCAACGAATATCGATTCACGGTGGATCTCATCCCGGAACGTTTCGTCGCGGAAGGGCTGATCGACGCTTTCAAAAAAGAGTCCATCGAAAACCTCACCCTGCTCTGGGTGAAGGCCGCCGAAACGCGCGACGTCATCGGCCAGGAACTCACGAAAATGGGAGCCATCGTCGATGAATGCATCGCCTATCAGACCGTTCCCGAAACCGAAGACCCCACCGGCGCGCGCGCCCGGCTGGAAGCGGAAGGCGCGGACCTCATCACCTTCACCTCCGGCTCCACCGTCGATCATTTCTTCGACCTCGGCATCGACCTGCCGGAAAACTGTCTCACCGCCAGCATCGGCCCGGTGACGAGTCAGGCACTGAAAAAACACGACGTAAAACCGGACATCGAAGCTTCCCAGCACGATATTCCGGGACTGGTTTCAGCGATCGTGAAACATTTTCGTTAGGTCATTTTTTGCAACCGGCACCTCGACTTTCATAGGATCTCGCGCAGAGCCGCAGAGGCACCGAGTTTATTGAAAATGTAAGAAAAGCTCCGCGGTTCTATGCGAGAACCCCTTTCGCACAACTGATAGGAAATTCCGAAAATCGCCGTAGAACTTATCGATTCTCCACCCGCAGCACTCCCACGAACGGGAGGTTGCGGTAGAGCCCTTTGTAATCCAATCCGTAGCCGACGACGAATTCGTCGCCGATTTCGAAGCCGACGTAGTCCGCTTCCACGTGTTTCTCCCGCGCCTTGTCCTTGGCCAGCAGCACGCCGGTATGCACGGCGGCGGCACCTTCCTCCAGCAGCCTTTCCCTCACCGCGTCGAGAGTTCTGCCGGTGTCGAGAATATCGTCCAGCAGTAGCACGTGACGGCCTTTCACTTCCGGAAAATGACGGTCGAGGAAATCCACCACACCCGAGCTCTCCGTCCCGCCATGATAGCTCGCCACATTCAGGCACTCGACCACCAAGGGCCTCGGGATTCTCCGCAACAGATCGGCGGCGAACACCAACGCACCTTTCAGCAAGACGATCACCACCATCGGCCCTTCGGGAAAATCGTTCCCGATCTTCGCCGCCAGTGTATCCAGCCGTCGCTGGATCACCTCTTCATCGATGAGCACACGCTCGATATCGTTCCGCATGGCCCTGTTTACCTGATGTCCGCTACCACGCCAAGAAGATCGGACCGCTCCGTCAAATCAGACGGATCTTTTGGAAAACTCAGCGGCGGAATTTCAGCACGCGCTCGCCTTCCTTGTAATAGGCCAGCCGGTCGCGGGCGTGCATTTCCAGAAATTCCGGGTCTTCACGCAATGCCGTGTGCTCGGTCATCCACGCTTCCCGTTCCGCCATGACGAGTTTCTCGCGGCTCTCGGTCTCACGCAGTTTCGTTTCCAGCTCAGCCAGTTTTTTCCGCTGGGGAACCGCGGTGGCCACCACCACGAAACCCAAGGCTACACAAAACACCACGAACGTCAGACTTCCCGCGCCCTTGATCGCCCTTGTGCGGGCCTCAAGGCGGGTCAACTGAGTCGCTGCCATCCGTTGTCTTGCCATGTGTAGGAGCAAAGTGTGATCGATCCTCTTAAAAAGTCAAGAAAGCCAAAGGAAATAGCCGGATTTTTTGAAAAACCCGGACATTCAATCAATGCTCCAGTTTCAATTTTTTGAGCTTCGGCTCGATCACGAATCGACAGTAAGGATTTTTCGATTTGTTCAGCGCGTAATAATTCTGGTGGTAGCTTTCCGCCGGATAGAACCGGCTGGCGGGAACGATCTCCGTGACGATCGGCTGGCTGAAATGTTTCCCTGCCGCCTCTTTGGAAGCTCGCGCGATTTCGAGCTGCTCGGGCGAATGATAAAAAATGGCGGATCGATACTGGGTTCCCACGTCATTGCCCTGACGGTTCAGCGTCGTCGGATCGTGCAACTCCCAGAACCACGCGAGAACACGCTCGAAGCTGATTTTTTCCGGATCGAAAACCACCTGCACCACTTCCGCATGACCGGTGTCTCCTTCGCAGATCTGCTCGTAGGTCGGATTTTCCACAGCGCCTCCCATGTAGCCTGAGGTCACGGAATAAACGCCATCGAGCTGCCGGTACACCGCTTCCACACACCAGAAACAACCCGCTCCAAGCGTGGCAATTTCAGCGCCGTGAGGAATTTCAGGAGGAGGAGCGGGAGTTTTGGCTGGGGTATTCATCGCGTTTTTTCGGGATTCGCAGGATGTCAGAAACGGCAGTATTCCGAGAAGCACAAGAGCGGATCGGCGTTTCATGGCCGGTAACGATACCGCAAAAGAACGTCCGTTCCCGAAAAAATCTCCGGCTTCACCACTCGATTCCGACTCCCTCTTCCGGAATGAGCACTTTTTCGCTGATACCGAGGCGGTCCGCTTCGAGCAACAGACGCTCGATCGGTTCCTCGTGCGGTTCGTTCCCCAGCGGAAACGTCCCGTAGTGCATCGGGATCATCACTTTCGCATCCAGATCGGCGAACGCTCTCACGGCTTCTTCCGGATTCATGTGCACATCGCGTCCGCTCGGCGCGTCGTAAGCACCGATGGGCATCAGGGCGATGTCGATTTCAAAGCGTTTGCCTATCTCCTGGAATCCGCCGAAATAAGCGCTGTCCCCGCAATGGAAAACGCTCTTGCCACCGGCGCGCACAATGTAACCGCCGTAATCCCGGTGCACGTCATGAAGAAAACGCGCTCCCCAATGATGGGACGGCGTGTGAATCACCTCCAGCTCATCGAGCGCCAGTTGATCCCACACCTTCATCTCGTGCACCGCCGGGAATCCCAGCTTGCGCACCAGAGAAACACTGCCGCGCGGCACGACGATGCCTTCGCGTGCCTTGAGGATTTTCAGGCTCGGCTTGTGCAGGTGATCGAAATGGGCGTGCGTCACCAGCACCAGATCCACTTCCGGCACGTCGCGGAGTTTCAGGCCCGGCTTGCGCAGCCGCTTCACCGGACCGTGCCAGTTCGCCCAGTTCGGATCCACGATCACCGAATGCCCGGCGAACTGGAGAAAAAACGACGCGTGCCCGATCCACGTGACGCGGACGCGCCCGTCCCCCGGCGGCGAAAGCACCGGATCGGACATATTGCCCGCCGCCCGCCTGAACATGCCCGGGACGATGCGATGCCGGAAGAAGCGCAGGTTTCTTCCCGGCCATCCCTTATGGGGCATCAGACCGGAATATTGAGGTCTCCCGAGGTTGGACAATGGATCTGGGGGTGTGGGCACAGAATTCATGCTAGCAGACATGCGGCTGTTGCGCATGGAAAACCTGCATCACTTTGCGTAAGCCGCAGCGATTTTTTTCGTCCAGGCTTCCGCCCGTTGCGCGAAGGTCAGATCGTCGGCGGCATACAGGATTCCCCGGGAAACGTTGATGACATCCGGCGCGGTGCGACCCGCCGCGGCGAGAGACGCCAGATCTCCACCCTGCGCGCCCAGCCCCGGCACCAGCAATGGAGCATCCGGGATTTTTGCGAGCACGCCGGCCGCATTGGTGAGGCCCACGACGTAGCCCACGTCCGTCTCGCGTTTTTCCTCCGCCGCACGATCTCCAAGTGCCGTAACGAGTTCGAAAACCGATCGTCCATCCGCCAAGGTCTGTCGCTGGAAATCCGCAGACCCCGCGTTCGAGGTCACCGCCAGCAGGTAAATCCCCTTTCCTTTCCAATCCAGAAACGGCTCGATCGAATCGTACCCGAGGAACGGATTCAGCGTCACCGCGTCCACGTTCCATCCGGCGAAATATCCTTGCGCGTAGTATTTCTGCGTCTCGCCGATGTCGCTGCGCTTCGCATCCAGAATCACCGGAATATCCTCCGGCATCCCGGCGAGCAATTCCTCGAGCAGTCGAATGCCTTCGATGCCCATCGCCTCGAAATACGCCATGTTCGGCTTGTAGGAACTCGCATACGCGGCGGTTTCCCCGATCACCCGCTTCAGGAAATCCCCCGCCGCGGCCACACCTCCAGCACCCGGCCGGGGATCGAGCCCCACACAAAGCCGGGAACCTGTTTTCTCAATTCGTTGCTGGAGACGTTCGGCGTAGCGCATGCCGCGATTCCATCCACCACAGCCACGCGAGCAAGAGGAAATAGCCGGAAAATTCCGCCACCTTCGCCCAGTAACGGATTTCCTCGTCCCCGCCATGGCAACCGCAGGCGATATCCAGCCCATGAACCCACGCCCAGCCGATCGCCACCGAAAAGACGAGCACCAGCCCGCCGATCGCCAACAGCGCGCCCCGGCGGAAAATTCCCAGCATCAGGCAAAGCCCCGCCACCACCTCCACCCACGGCAGCGAATAAGCCACCGCCACATCCCACGGAGCCGCGAGCATCCGGTAATTCCCGATATCATAAACGAACCTCTCCAATCCCGTGCCGAACAATTTCATCCCGCCGCTGTAAACGAACCAGCAGCCGAGCAACACTCGCGCGATCAGCGCAATCACCTCCACCGGGCTCTGGGGTTCGGATTCATCGGTCACCCGGGCATTCATGCAAAGATTCGAAGTTGGAAAAGACAAAACTCCGACATCGCTCCCTATCGATGCTCATCAAATAGAAATGAAGTGCACCGCGAATCAGGCAAATCTTCTTCATTCGCTGGATTCGCCCGATTCGCGGTGCCGTTCCAGAAAAAACACAACCTCAACAAGCGAACAATTTCCCCAGCCTTTCCACATCCAGTTCATCCAGCGAATCCACCACCAGATCCGGCATTTCCCTTGCGAGAGCATCCGCGTCGTGCGTGGTCGTCACCGCCACCGCCTTCATCCCACCCGCCCGCGCGGCGCGAATCCCCGCGTGCGCGTCCTCGATCACTACACAATTTTCCGGTTTCACCTTCAGCTTCGCTGCTGCCTTCAAAAAAACTTCCGGATCCGGTTTCCCGCGACTCACATCTTCCGATGCCGAAATCTCTCTGAAATCATCCGCCAGCCCCAACAAGCGGAACACACACTCGATATTGGCCCGCGGCGCCGAAGTGCCGACCGCCGTGGGAATTCCCGCCTCTCCCAGCTTCTTCAACAACGCCACCACTCCCGGCAACGGAACGATTCCTTCCTTTTCCAGAATCGCCCGATACAACACTTCCTTGCGATCCCCCAGCCTCCGGATCTTCGCATGATCCATCGCATCCGCCCAACCGAGCCAAGGAATGATCGATTCATTTCGCTGGCCGAACGTTTCGTGAAACTGCTCGTACGTCAGCGTTTCACCCAACTCAGCCGCCAGCTCGAACCATGAACGTTCATGCGCATGATGAGAATCCACCACCACTCCATCGAAATCGAAAATCACCGCTTCCAAAGACATGCCTGGATTGAAAAACACTCCCGCTTTTTTGCCAAACGCGAAGACATTTTGATAGATCATCCATCGTTCGAAAAATTTCAAACCTCACACTGAATAGCCCTACGTCATCACTCGTTTCACTTTCACTTGCCAAAAAATTCACCCTCATCGTCGAAGCTGCGAAAAAACATGCACTTCCATCCTTTTCATTTAACGCAACCAACCCTATACATCACCTCAATGACACCGATTCGTCTGCTCGCTTCCGTCTTCGCAGTGATCGCACTTGCCTCCTGCGCCAACCGCTCCGACTACGATATGTCCGATCCCTATGGCACGGGAGACAGCGGTTCATCCTACGCCGCACCCTCTTCCACCCCTTCCAATCCGGTCTACGACAGCCCCGCCGCCTATGAGGAAAATTCCGGTGGCAGTTCCATCGCCGACTCCTCATACACATCCGGCGACACATCCTTCACTCCGCAGAAAAAAACACCTTCCACCTCCCAACCGGCCGTCTCCTCCCCTGCCCGATCCGGCGGCACCACTCACACCGTAGTCAAAGGCGACTCCCTGTGGACCATCAGTAGAAAATACAACGTCTCTATCTCCTCCATCAAGGCCGCCAATAACATGACATCCGATGTCGTCGTATTGGGCAAAAAACTGACCATCCCGGCCCGTTGATTCTCCAGTCCCGCCGCGGTTCATCCCGGCGGGCTTTTTCATTCATCTCCACCTCATGCGAGCCCTCGCCCCCCTTCTGCTAAGCGCCGGACTGGCTTTCAGCCAGACTTCCGGTTCTTCTCCCGCTCCGAATGGCAACGACACGCCTTCCGCTCGCATCTCCGCACTGGACAACCTGCTCTCGGAACGCGAATCCGACGCCTCGTTCGCCAAAGCCATCGAAGAGGCACGCAAACAAGGTGTGAAGGAACAGGTCATCCTCGAAGCACGTTTCCTCTATCATGTCGATCGCAACGAAGACTCCGCGATCGCCGCCATGCTGCCGGACTTCCTCAAGCAAAAGGAACGCTTCAACATCGCCGAATCCGAAATTTTCAGCACCGAGGAAGACTGGCTTGCCGTCATCGAATACGCCCACGCCATCGATTCCCTCCAGAAAGGCGACAAATCCGGTTTCAAAAAACACATCACCGAAGCCTTCTGGCTCAGCCCCCGCCAGGGAGCGGCGTTCGCGACCAACATCGAACGCATGCGCATGACCGACGCGATGAACGCGCTCACCCTCGATTTCAACGTTTCCGTCCAACCCCTCCTCGGAGAATCTCCTCCGGCATCCATCGCCTCGCTCGCCCGGGAAAAAAAAGCGCTGCTCTTCCATTTCTGGTCACCCTGGAACAACGAATGCCTCGACAGCCTATCCGGTTTCATCACCACCGCCAGCAAGCTGAACTCTAGCGGAATCGCCGTCCTTTCCCTCATTCCGAACGCCCAGCCCGACCTGATCGCTGACGCCCGGAAATCCTTGGAAAACAAGAAGCCTGGAGATGCAGGACTCTGGGCCATCGATCCGAAAGACCAACCATTCTTCAAACTGTTTCGCATCCAGACCCTGCCCTCCGTCATACTGATTTCTCCGGCGGGCAAGGTTCTCTTCAACGGTCATCCCGCCGACGATGAATTCTGGAATTCACTCGCGAAAATCGATCCCGCTATCGCCCGTTTCCAATCCACCGAAACCGAAAACCCGCCACCTCAGGACAAACGATAACTATGTTAGGATTTGTTTTTACTAAAAAATCCTAATTATAAGCATTAATAAACTTGACGGATAACCAAACTACTAGTTTTATCGTCATCAGTTAAGAGTCCCCTAACTCACATGGCAACGCCATCCCATCCATCCAATCTGGAACTCCAAGCCCTATCCGTATTGTGGCAGGAGGGTCCATCGACGGTGGCGGAAATTCACGACACTCTCCCCGATGGCAAGGAGCGGGCTTATACGACGGTGCTATCCGTCATGCAAAATCTCGAACGAAAACAACTGGTAAGTCGCAAGCGGATCGGACGGGCGGATGTTTATGAAGCGGCATATTCACACGAAGTAATCGTTCAGAAAGCCACTCGGGATTTTCTTACCAACGCTTTTGGAGGACGCCTCGGCGAGGCGCTCCTCGCAATCCTCTCCACCGGTCACCTAACGCCGGAAGAGAAAACCAACATCGAACGCGAACTCCAACGACACAAAACCATGGCTGCAAAAAAATCAGCGAAGAAAGCTCCGGCTAAAAAAGCCGCGAAGAAAACCCCGGCGAAAAAAACCGCCAAAGCCCCTGCGAAAAAGACGGCGAAAAAAGCCGTTAAAAAAGCAGCGAAACCCGCTCCAGCGAAAAAAACCGCCAAGAAGGTAGCGAAGAAAGCGGCAAAAAAAGTAGCGAAGAGCGCGAAGAAAACCGCCAAAAAAGCGGCGAAAAAAACCGTAATCAAAAAAGCCACTCCTAAAAAAGCAGCCAAGAAAACGGCAAAGAAAGCAGCCAAAAAGACAGCGAAAAAGGCTGTTGCGAAGAAAACCGCCAAAAAGGCAGCTTCGAAGAAAGCCGTGAAAAAGGCCGCTCCTAAAAAGGCCTCGAAGAAAACCACAACGAAGAAGAAGGCTCCAGCCAAGAAAGCCTCTGCCTCGGCAGCCGCGCCAACCCCTTGATTTCTTCACCGCAACAGCTTCGTCATGCTCTCCGGAGCGATCCGGCTGTTCGCGTTGTGCTTTGATGTTTTCCTTACAGCAGGGGGCCTTCCGGCCCCCTGTTTATTTTTCAGTAAAAAAGGGATTGCATCCCATGGCACCCTCATCCTAGCTTCGCGCCGCCCACACGGCACACCATCCCAAAGCGCGGTTAGCTCAGTGGTAGAGCACTACCTTGACACGGTAGGGGTCACTGGTTCGAACCCAGTATCGCGCACCATCTTTGAGTCCACCCCAAAGATCGGAATGAGGTAAATTCGGGACATCTTGAGGCGAAATAATGGATGGAGCCAGTGCTCGATGGAGCCAGCCATGCCAAACTCACCTGACAGATAGTTGAAAGGATACATTTGCTTCCTCTGAATACTCGGGCGATGATGAAAACACATTCTCGCATTTTATAGGTGGCGATAAGTCATTCGTATTGTCCGCTATGAAATGATGAACACGGACGAACACAGATTGAAGAATGGTATCGGAATCTGCCCCCTCTCTATCCATGTTCATTTATGAGCACCCTCGATTCCGAAATCACCTCCCGCGCCAAGCCCATCGCATCTATTTTTGGCAATCGGCCTCATTGATATTGAAAGACAACTCAACGTCTCAGCACGAAAATCGCCTTCCTAAAGATGGCTACGGAATTCCATAAATGCTGTAAGGTTCGATCGAACCTCTCCGGGCTGGAAATTCAAAATTGCCGCCTCCCTCCCGCCAAGGCACTAAAAAGGGAGCCATTGCTGGCTCCCTGATTTGTTCATCCTCAACGGGATGGTGCTCGAAAGAGGACTCGAACCTCCACGGGTCTCCCCACTAGATCCTTAGTCAGGGGATTAACGATTTTTCAACGATTACGGATGAGTGCGAATACATACAGATAATTTTTAGCAACTCGTTGTATTTCATCATACAATGGGAAAATAATGTCTATCAAACGAAGTCATCCACGCGCATCCATGGATGCGAAAAGTGGCAGCGAATTGCCAGCGGAAATTCCTAAGCGCTCCTACTCCAAAAGTGATGCCCGATACTGGTTGGCAGCAGGACGGCTTTTCAAAAACCACGGCGCAGCGGATTACTCGTGTCGGATTTCATTCCAAAGCCGCCGCAACCATATTTGCCTCAATACCCCGAATCAACGCGAAGCGGCGAGAAAAGCGGCCGATCTTTTCTCAAAAATCGTCAACGAGGGATGGGAAGCCGGACTGGCGGATTACCGGCCCGATAATATGGCGGAAACTCCGTCCTGTTCGACCGTCGGTGAACTCATCGACGCCGCATCTTTTCCAACGATATAGTAGTGAAAACCCCACCGCGCTATTTGTCATCAACAGTCCGGTTGATCCCAAGCTGGTGGGTCAGGAAAAAGGACCGCGCTACCGGTGCAACCGCGAGTTTTCCACCTTGATCCGGTGGTTGAAGCAACAGGGAGTGCCTCCGCTGAAGCCTATCCACACTCTGAGGAAAGAAATCGGCAGCATCATCGCCTCCGAACATGGTATTTTTGCAGCAAGCCGTTATCTCCGCCACTCGGACATCCACATCACCGCCGCCGTTTATGCGGACACCTGAACCGCCGAACAAAAAATCGACGATAGGCAGGATAGCCGGTAGATGCGATTCCTCGTTCGTAGTACCCTAGTGCTCGCAGCTTGTGCGAACTTTGGCAGTTGGGGCAGCAAGGTGGAGCTTTGACGGCGGTATGAAGTTTCTCACGAATGTAGGTTTCGAGAGATTCGCCCAATCTGACGAGAACCTGCATTCTTCAATAGATGAGATGGATCGCGATTTTGAGCCAGTGAAAACATGAGCGGAAACATGTCGAACAAAGTAATTCAGAGGCTCGGACTGTTTTCCGAGAGGAGTAATTTCGACACGATATGGCGAGCGACTGAAACCATCGGATAAAGTATTAGGCGAGCCATGTCCTGAGAAAGCTCCGCCAAGTTTGCACTCAAGTAGGAACGTGCGACGACCGACGATGTGAAAGGCTGGTCAAATGCAGTCACCAGATACCTCGCCAAGTCGTCCCTCGAATACGCCTGCCGTAAATCCAGAGGAACCGTGGATCAATTCCTACGAAGCCTGCCGCCATTTGGGGATTTCCATCGCCACCCTGCATCGCTGGGTGAAGAAGGGAAAGCTGCAAGCCAAACGAACTCCGGGAGGCGTTTTTCGGTTTCGCAGGTCGCACCTGAACGCCCTGTTGCGGTGATTGGACCTTTCCAAAAACCGGGAAAGAACTGTCTCCGCTCTGAAATGTGAGCATGGGTGCAATCCGATGCTTGCGGATGCCTTTCGGTGGAAGAATGAAGTTCAAAACTGGCAGCGAATTGCCAGCGGAGCTTTTGGAAGCCTGTATTTTGGCACGAAAAAGGGAGCCATTGCTGGCTCCCTGATTTGTTCATCCTCAACGGGATGGTGCTCGAAAGAGGACTCGAACCTCCACGGGTCTCCCCACTAGATCCTTAGTCTAGCGCGTCTACCAATTCCGCCATCCGAGCATGTTCCGGTTGGGTGGGCGCACTTGGTATGGCGCACGCTC
>JASGEP010000034.1:0-30798 GCA_047606285.1 Luteolibacter sp.
ATAAGCCCTATAAGCCCTATAAGCCCTATAAGCCCTATAAGCCCTATAAGCCCTATAAGCCCTATAAGCCCTATAAGCCCTATAAGCCCTATAAAACCATCCACTCTTGCCACACCTCCCATCCTGCCGGACAATTCCCCCCATGAAAGACGCCACCACCCTTCTCCAAGAGCTGGTCCGCATCCCCTCCGTGAACCCCGACAACCTCCCCGGCACCGAAAAAACCGGCGAGTTTGCCCTGGCGGAGCACCTTCGCGGCTTACTGGAGTCTTGGGAAGCGGACGTCACCCTCGAAGAAATCCGCCCCGGCCGCCCGAATCTCATCGCTCGCTTCGCCCCGCGCGATGGCCGTCCGCGCATCCTGCTGGGTCCTCACCTCGATACCGTCGGCGTCGGCGGCATGACCGTCGAACCCTTCGGCGGAGAAATCCGTGACGGAAAACTCTGGGGACGCGGCGCCTCCGACACCAAGGGCCCCATGGCCGCCATGCTTTGGGGACTCTTCCAAAACCGCGAAAAACTCGCCACCCTCCCCGTCGCCGTCGATTTCGTCGCCTTCATGGGCGAAGAATCCTGCCAATGGGGCAGCAAGAACTTCGCGGAAAAATACGCCTCCGAATACACCTTCGCCATCGTCGGAGAACCGACTTCCATGCAGGTCGTCCACGTCACCAAAGGCTCCCTCTGGGCCTCCCTCCGCGCCACCGGCAAGGCCGCCCACAGCTCCCAGCCCGAGCGCGGTGAAAACGCCATTCTCAAACTCGCCCGCACACTCGACTTTCTCGATAAAAACCTCGGCCAAAAACTCGCCACCTACACCCACCCCGTCCTCGGGAGATCCACTCTCAACATCGGCGTCATCCACGGCGGCTCCCGCCCGAACATCGTGCCCGATCACGCCGAGGCCCAGCTCGACATCCGCATCACCCCTTCCCTCGCCGAGGCAGGCGGCGCGCTCGCCCTCCTCGAACTTACCCTTGCGGAAAACCACCTTCCCGTCGAGCTCCTCACCGCCCACGAAAACCCACCGATGGCGACCGACCCCGCCCACCCGATCCTTCAGGCCCTGCTCGCCACCGACCCCGCCACCCGCCTCGCCGGTGCCCCGTGGTTTTCCGACGCAGCCCACCTTTCCAACGGCGGCATTCCCAGCATCTGCATCGGCCCCGGCTCCATCGACCAAGCCCACACCATCGACGAATTCATCGAAATCTCCGCTCTCGAACACGGCGCGGAGTTCTTCACCAAATTCATCGCGAATTTAAGATCAATTTAACCACAGATGAACGCAGATAAACGCAGATTTAAGAAATGATTACTTCTCTCAAAAACTCCGCGCTTTTCTTTGCGGTCTCAGTGTCTCTGCGTTTCGCTTAAACCAAAAAAAACCTCTTCCATCCGCGTTCATTCACGTTCATCCGCGGTTAAAAACTCTTCACATGACATCCCCGCTCCAAGGAAAAACCCTGCTTGTCACCGGCGCGTCCAGCGGCATCGGCAAAGCATTGTGCGAACTCCTCGTCGCCCGTGAAGCCCGGGTTTTCGGCGTCACCCGCCGCCCCGGAGCCTTGCCGGAAGGCGTCACACCCATCGAGGCGGATCTCACGCGGCGTGAAGACATCTCCCACATTTTCCGGCAGATCGGTAACTTGGACTCCCTCGTGAACTGCGCGGGCGTCGCCTACCTATCACGTATCATCGATGGAAACTCCACCGACTGGGAGGAAATGTGGCGGGTCAACGTCATGGCACTCACCCTCTGCTGCCAGCTCTCTCTCAAGCACTTCCCGGCCACGGGCGGTCGCATCGTCAACGTCTCGTCCATGAGCGGCCACCGCGTTCCTCCCACCGGCGGATTTTACGCACCGACGAAATTCGCCGTCCGCGCGATCACCGATGCCCTCCGGCTGGAACTTCGGGCCATTCATTCCCCCATCCAGATCTCCTCCATTTCTCCCGGCTTCGTCGATACCCCGCTGCTCGAGCAATACTTCCGGGGCCGGGAAAACGCCCTGCGCCAGACGCGTTCCTCCATGAAAATGCTCACCGCCGCCGATGTCGCCCACGCGATTCTCACCATCCTCGAAGCCCCTTCCCACGTGGAAATCGGCGACATCCAGATGCGCAGCGTGGATCAGCAGGCATGAAATCCCGGATTCTGAAATTCCTCGCCCTGCTCGCCGCTTTCCTGCTCGTTTCCTGCGTCGACGGCCACGAGGAATACTGGATCGAGGCCGATGGCAGCGGTCGTGCCGAACTCAGCTACACCCTGCCCGCCCTTGCCGTGCGCCTCGGCGGCGGGGAAGAAGCCATCCGCCGGAAAATCGCCGATTTTCTCCAGAACCAGACCGCCTTCAGCCAAGCCGACCATTCCGTCATCCATCAGGGAGATCAGCTCAAGGTCACGGTCAAGGTCGCCTTCCGCTCGGTGCGGGATTTCAAAAAACTCCGCTCCACGGGAGATTCCACCACCCTCTCCGGAACCGGTCGTCATTTCCGTGGCGACATCTCCCTCGCCCTGCGGGGACTCGACCTGGAATTTTCCCGGACCATCCACGCCGGTAAAGCCATTCCCGCCGCCGCGTGGCTTCCGAAACAGGAACTGGAAAACCACCGCCTCGTTTACATCGTCCACCTTCCCACGACGGCGCGGGAATCGAATGCCACCCGCACCGAAAACTCCGGCAAAACCCTCGTCTGGGACATTCCTCTCCAAGACGCCCTGAAAGGCCCCGTCGTCACCCGCTTCAAGGCCCGCATTCCCCCGCCACCCTGGCTGCTAGCCACCTCCAGCGGCGTTTTTCTCGCGATCCTCTTCCTCATTTTCAAAATCCGCAGGAAGAAACGTTGAGAGCCTCCGGTTTTGGATATTAGATCAGTCAGACCCGCCTGATCCGACCGATCTTTCACCTCATCACACCGTGGACTTCAAAGACTACTACGAAACGCTCGGCGTAAAACGCGACGCCACCGCCGAGGAAATCAAAAAAGCCTTTCGAAAACTCGCGCGCATCCACCATCCCGACGTCGCCAAGGACAAGACCGCCGCCGAGGAAAAATTCAAAACCATCAACGAAGCCTACGAAGTCCTCGGCGATCCGGAAAAACGCCGGAAGTACGATCAACTCGGCGCCAACTGGCAAAACGGCCCCGTTCCCGGCGCGGCCTACTCCGATGGCGGTCCCACCGGTGCCGGACCGGAATTCAACTTCGGCGGCACCGGTTTCAGCGACTTCTTCGAGCAATACTTCAGCGGAGCCAGCCGCTACGGCTTTTCCGAAGGCGAATTCACCCGAGCCGGAGCGTACCCCAACCGTCGGGGAAGCGACATCGAGGGCGACATCCTCGTTTCCCTCGAAGAAGCCATGCACGGCGCGCTCCGCTCCATTTCCCTGCAAAGCACCGATCCCCGCACCGGTAAAACCGAAACCCGCTCCTTCCAGGTCCGCATCCCCGCCGGTGTCACCGATGGCAAACGCATCCGCGTCTCCGGTGAAGGCGAACCGGGCAGTGGCGACGCCCCCGCGGGCGATCTCTATCTGCGTGTCCGCCACGCCGCCCACCCGGATTTCCACACCGAAGGCCACGACGTCTATCACGAGCTCAACCTCGCCCCTTGGGAAGCCGTCCTCGGAGCGGAAATCCCGGTTCCCACGCTCGATGGCCTCGTGAAGCTGAAAATTCCCGCCGGTTCCGAAACCGGCCAGCACCTCCGCGTCAAAGGCCGCGGCCTACCCAAGGGAAAAACCGGCGAACGCGGTGACTTCTACGCCACCCTCACCATCCAGTCCCCCACCCGCCTCTCGCCGGAAGAACGCGAGCTCTGGGAAAAACTCCGCGACACCTCGAACTTCAATCCCCGCCACGCCTGAGCCATGAGCCAAGAAACTCATTACACGCTGGAAATCGTTTCATCCCTCACCGGCATTTCCTCGGAAACCATCCTCCACTACCAGCAGCACGGACTCGTTCATTCCCAGCCGGACGCCTTCGACGACGAAGACCTCCACACACTCCGCCGCCTGGAGCACATCCGCCAGACCTGCGGGACGAATCTCTCCGGACTGAAGCTCATCCACGACCTCCTCCTCGAAGTCGAACAGCTCCGCTCCCTCCTCCGCTCACGGCGGTAAGACCCTGAAACGGTAAAACCGCACCTCCTGCGAAGTGCGGTTTTTTGCGATCGGCACGAGGCAAACCGGCTCTATTCCTTTTTCTCCGGCTTCCCGCCGCGGTGCTTCTTGCGGTCGGCCTTCATCGCCGCCTTTTCTTCGTCGGACAATTTTCCGTCACCGTCCTTGTCGTATTTTTCGAGCATTTCTTTCTTCCGAGCTTCCTTCATCGCGGCTTTTTCCTCTTCGGACAGCTTACCGTCGCCGTCTTTATCGAATTTTTCGAGGACCTCAGCCGGAATCTTGCGTTCGGGCTTGGTTTTTTCAGTGGTGCCCTCCTGCGCGGCGGCAAAGCTCAAGCTGCCGGCCAGCACACCGAGGGTGATAAGCGTCGTGGTTTTCATTGGTTCGATGGGGTTGGATATTTGAAGTCACAATGGCGATCCCGCCACGTGGTGGAACCGGGCAATTTCACGAAAGTTGTGGAAATCCCGTTTTCTCCGGGCCGGGCACTTTGCGTGAGAATGAGTTGCCACGGACTCATTGTCCGGCTTGGATTCCATCCACCCATGGCTGGAACCGCGCCACCTTCTTCTCCCTCGAAAGCCCGCACGTTCGTCCGACGCACGGGCAGCACCCTGTTCCTGTGGGCCGTCGTCGCCACTACCCTCCTCAGCATGCGACCGTGGGCCTACCTCGGCCTCATCGGCGTGCTCGCCGTTCTCGCGACCGTCGAATATTTCCGCATGTTGAAAGCCGCGGGCATTCACTGCTTTCCGCGCTTCGGCCTGCTGATGGCCGTCGCCTACACCGGCACGCTTTCCGCCTTCATCCTTCAAGGCCACAAGGATCTTCCGCCGGACATCGACACCGCCGCGATCTTCATCACCGCCGCCGGGGCCTTCACGCTCCAGCTCCGGCACCGGATCACCGGCATCGAGGCCCTGCTTTCCGTCGCCGCGAACGTCCTCGGCTTCGTTTACATCGCCTTTCTCTTCAACTTCGCCGCTCGGCTCACCTTCATGGTCCCCGGCGAAGAAGCCGTACCCGGCGCCATTCTCCTGCTGTGGCTACTCGCCGTCACCAAGTTCACGGACATGGGTGCCTACATCACCGGCTCGCTGATCGGCCGCCACAAGATGATCCCTCACGTCAGTCCGGGAAAAACCTGGGAAGGCTTCGTCGGCGCGTTGATCTTCGCCCAACTCGCCGCCTGCGGACTCTACGCGCTCTCGCCCGACCATCTCTCGATTTTTCATAGCTGGGGCCACGTCATTTTCCTCGGCTTCCTGCTCGCCGTGCTCGCCGTCATCGGCGATCTCGCGGAAAGCGTCACCAAGCGCGCCCTCCAGGCCAAGGACTCCGGCAGCATCCTGCCTGGCATCGGCGGTGCGCTGGACCTCATCGACAGCATTTGCTTCACCGCGCCCGCCCTTTATTTCTATCTGAAATGGGTGCTCCTGCCCCTCGCCTGACCGCAGCGACCATGCCTTCCCGCCAAACCCAGAAACGTCGCGTCGTCCTGCTCGGTTCCACCGGTTCCATCGGCACCTCCACACTCAAGGTCGCGCGGGAATTGCCCGAAAAAATCGAAATCGTCGCCCTCGCCGCCTGCGGCAGTGTGGAAAAACTCGCCGCCCAGGCCCGCGAAACCGGCGTCCGGCACGTCGGCATCTACGATCCCGCCAAGGAATCCCAGCTCCGCGCCCTGCTTCCTCCCGGCGTGAAAATCCACGTCGGTCCCGAAGGCCTGCAAACCTTGGCCACGCTGGCCGAAGCGGACATCGTGCTCATTTCCATCGTCGGTACCGCCGGGCTGCACCCCGCCCTCGCCGCCATCGAAGCCGGGAAAGACCTCGCCATCGCCTCCAAAGAAATCCTCGTCATGGCCGGTGAAGTCATCACCGCCGCCGCCGAAAAACGCGGTGTGAAACTGCTGCCCGTGGACAGTGAGCACAACGCCGTCTTCCAGTGTCTCGACGGCCATCGCGGCGGGGAAGCCGAGGTTTCCCGCCTCATCCTCACCGCGTCCGGCGGGCCTTTCCGCAAGCTCCCCGCCGATCAGCTCGAATCCGTCACCCCCGCGCAGGCGCTCCGGCACCCGACTTGGGACATGGGACCGAAGATCACCATCGATTCCGCCACACTGTTCAACAAAGGCCTCGAAATGATCGAAGCCCGCTGGCTGTTCGGCATCGGCATGGACCGCATCGATGTCGTCGTCCACCCGCAGAGCATCATCCACTCGATGGTGGAATTCCGCGACGGCTCTGTGCTCGCGCAGCTCAGCCGCACCGACATGTGTTTCCCGATTCAGTACGCGCTCACCTGGCCGGAAAGGATTCCCGGCGGCCTGAAACCGCTCGATTTCCCCACTCTCGCCAAGCTCGAATTCGAAGCACCGCGCACCGAAGACTTCCCCGCGCTCGATCTCGCCCGCCACGCCGGAACCGTCGGCGGCACCCTGCCCGCCGTCTTCAACGCCGCCAACGAAATCGCCGTGGATGCCTTCCGTGCCGGTAAACTTTCCTTCCCCGGCATCTGGCGCTGCGTTTCCGCCGTCATGGACGCCCACCAGCCGCTCCCTTCTTCCACCCTCGAAGCCGTCGTCCACGCGGACCAATGGGCACGCGACCAGGCCCGCCAACTCATCGCCGCGGCTTCATTCGATGCAGCCGCTCTCTCCGCAAAGGAGGTTTGAAAAAATCCCGATCCACCTCATGCTTCTTCCGCTCCTTTCTCTTCCCATGAATCCACGCCTCACCCTTTTCGCTCTCGCATCGCTGGCCATTCTGGGCACTGCCAACGCCGGACCGGCCGAAGCCGAACGAGCTGAAAAAACCTATCAACAGGCGATGGAACAATGGGCTCAAACCATGAGCACCGCCACCACGCCGGAAGCGCGCGCCGCCGCCGAGGCCACCCGCCCCGATGCCGCCAACGCCGCCCGCCAGGTCTGGCAAGCCATCGGCACATCCCTCGATCAGGAATGGGCGCTCGATCACGCCGCCTGGTTTCTGGAAATCACCAGCCAACCCAACAGCTCTCCCTCCCAGGCCTTCGCCAAAGAGAGAAATTCCATTCTGGCCGCCGTCGAATCCAAACACCTGCAAAGCAACCAGCTCACTCGGCTCTGTCACGCCCTCACCTTTTCCCCCGATCCCCGGAGCATCTCGCTCCTCGATAAAATCCAGACTACCAATCCGGATCCGAAAATCCAGGGCATCGCCGCCCTCTGCTACGCCATCAGCCTGAAAACCCTGGGAGACGAACCGGACATCATGCGCAAGCGCCTGACCGCCCTGCGCAAGGCGATCATCCAGAGCCCCGACATGGAAATCAACGGCACACCCGTCCTGCAAATCGCCGAGGATGAACTCTATCTCATCCGCTACCTCACCAAGGGCCGCATCGCTCCGGACCTCCAGGGCACAGATTCCGCCAACCGTTCGCTTTCGCTTTCAAGCCACGCCGGCAAGGTCATCGTTCTGCTGTTCTGGAACAGCAACATGCCGGAAGGAACCCATGTGGTGGAAATCACCAATCGCCTCGTCACCAAGTTCAGGGACAAACCCTTCGTCGTGCTCGGCGTCAACGGCGACGCGCTGGAAACACTCCGCTCACTGGAAGGCGCGAATACCGTGACCTGGCGGAACTTCTCCGACCCTTCCCGCCAACTCACCAACGAATATCGGGTCGCCGCCGTGCCGTTCGTTTACGTGCTCGATGGCGAGCGGAAAATCCACTACGCGGGCGCTCCCGGCTCCTTCGCCGAACTCACCGCCGAAGCCCTGCTCGCGGAATCCAAGCCTGCGGAAGCGGTGCCCACGGAATGAGTTTCTGAGTCACTCGTTCAAAAACCCGATAAATCATGAATCTTCGTAAAGCACTTTTTACTCTTACCTCAGCGGAAATCACGCTTTTGGTATGTGGAGCATTTCTGGTCCCGGGTAACCCCCATTCCACAAGCAATTCCCTTAATTCCTTCGACCTCTTCTGGGGAGGACTTGGGTTACTGATCCTATTTTTATGGATCTGTGGATGGGTATCCATTTTTTACGAGTACAAGCACTGTTTCAAATTGTATCTTTATGGCTGGATTGCCGGTCTGATCTACAGTTTTTTCACCCCTCCCGTGACAGTAGTCCCTTCGAGTGATCTTCTGGATACTTTGACCTCAATGCTGGGAGGAGGCATCTTGACGTTACTTGCCCTCCGACACTTCGGTATCGGTGACTGGTCCAAACACTCACTATCCGATCAACAAACTGAAGCGGATGCAGACAACCAGCCCACTACCGGTGCTGATTCCTGACAAATCCCCGAACTGCCCGCTCCACCGGAAACCCGTGCTTTGATTTCCCCCGGAACCGGTTCATCGTAAGGCCGAGATGGTCATTGTCCTGAAAATCTTCCTCGTGCTTTTCATCATCGGCTGGTCGGCCCTCGGTCTCTATCTGCTGATCCACTTCGACCGCTTTTTTGGCAGGCACCGTGACGATCCGTCGGAAACCGCGGGCGCCAGTTCGCTGAATATCACCCACATCGCTTCCGTGTGGTTCGGCTTCTTCGCCTTGGCCGTTTACTTTCTTTTCGCCTAGCCCCATTGCCGGAATTGGAGCACGGACTTCAGTCCGTTTCGCTTCGGTGGCTGGATTCTCCGGGGCGGACTGAAGTCCACGCTCCAATTTTCTCCAACGCTTCCGGCAATGCTTTTGGAAAAGGCGGACAGGAATGTCCGCCCTCCTTATTTCACGCTTGCTCCTGCCATTCGCCGAAGCGGCGGAATTTCTCGTAGCGCTGGTCCAGCAGTTCCTGCTTGGAAAGTTTTTGCAGTTCTCCGAGATGGCGGAGTACCACTTCACGAAACGCCTCGGCGGTGGCCACGTGGTCGTGGTGCGCGCCGCCAGTCGGTTCCTCGATCACATCGTCGATGAGATCGAGTTTCTTGAGATCCGGGCCGACGAGTTTCATCGCTTCCGCCGCTTCCGGAGCGTGCTTGCGGTGTTTCCAGAGGATCGCGGCACAACCTTCAGGGCTGATGACGGAATAATAGGCGTTTTCCAGCATCAGCACGCGATCCGCCACGCCGATGCCGAGCGCACCGCCGGAGCCGCCTTCACCGAGAACGACGGCGATGACCGGCACGGTGAGAAGCATCATTTCACGCAGGTTGAAGGCGATCGCTTCCGCGATGTTCCGCTCTTCCGCGCCGATGCCCGGGAAGGCTCCGGGAGTGTCGATGAGGGTGATGACGGGAAGGCCGAATTTTTCGGCGATTTTCATCAGGCGCAGTGCCTTGCGGTAGCCTTCTGGATGGGCGCTGCCGAAATTACGCTTCAGGTTTTCCTTGGTGTCCCGGCCTTTCTGGTGGCCGATCACGACCACACGCTGGTCGCCGATGCGGGCGAAACCTCCGGGCATGGATGCGTCGTCGCCGATGTGCCGGTCTCCGTGCAGTTCGCAGAAATCGGTGAATGCGAGGGAAACATAGTCGAGCATGAAGGGACGGTTCGTGTGACGGGCGATCTGGACACGCTGCCAAGGCGTCAGGTTCTGGTAAATGGCCGCCCGGGTTTCCGCCAGCTTGCGCTCCATGGTCGAGATTTCCGCCGTCATGTCGATGTTCTGCGAGGAGGCCTTGACTCGGAGTTTTTCAAGCTCGCGTTCAAGCTCGGCGGCGGGTTTTTCGAATTCGAGAAGCTGCATGGTGAAAAGAAAATGATGCTGGAGGGAGAAAACGTTGGGAGAGGTTAGCGGGAAGTTTTGCGGATTTCCACCTCATTTCCGGGCCGGGTGAGCAGGCTGAGTTCTTCCATATCCTCGGGATTGAGAAAAATGCCGCCGCCCGCTTCGTCGTCGGCGCGGAATTCCCGGATCATGATCGCCGGTTTTTTCAGGCGGATGACCTTGTCCGCCCCGCGATATTCCTTTCTCGGCAATTGCACCTGCCGGTTGTCGGAAAGGCCGAATTTGGAATCGATCACGGTTTTTCCGGCGGGCGGAGTGGCCCCGGCCAGATGGGCGATGGGATATTCGCAAACGAAGCTGCCGTCATCCCACAAAGAGAGCGACTTCCGCTCGGGCTCGATGATGAGTTTGTAATTCAGCGGCACGACGTTGAGTTCCTCGCCGGGTTGGAGACCGGCGAAATCCGTCATTCCGTTGAAATACATAAGAGCTTCCAGAGTGGTGCCGTATCTTCCGGCGATCCGCAAAAACGAATCCCCGCGCACCACGGTGTGCACCTGTTTGTGCTTCGGCCCCTGGGCGGAAAGAATTTCGTCCAGATTCATCTCTCCTATCACCCGGCGGGCTTCCGGAGCGCGGGCGGAGCCGGGAAAGGTCAAGATCAGGTGGTTGAGCCGTTCGCGGGCTTCCTGAAGATTTCCCATCGCGATGGCTTCACTCGCTTTTTCGTAAACGTTCTCACCGGGATCGATTTCCGGAGCCTTGGTGGCGTCGAGGATCTTCGCGAAATCCGTCCTCGGTTCCGCCTTGCGGACCGGACTCGCGTTCGGCGCGATTTTCTCGAAAATTCCACCCTGGGGTTTCACCAGAATGTGATAGGCCAACATGCCGGTAAATCCCATCATCGCGAGAACCACGATGGCGGCGATCAGTTTGATAAGGGTCCAGATGCTCATTCGGGAACTCGCTGCGCACTAGAGAAGCCCACGACGCTTGAAATCGAAAGCGTTGATTTCCTGGGACCGTAAAATGATTTCGAACGAAAATTTCAGGAGCGAAATCTCCCAAGCGTCGTCCACTCCCTCGATGATCGCCAGCGAGGGATTTCCGCTCTTGCGGATTTCTTCCAGCAACCGATCCCTCACCGCCTCGACGGAGTCGTGGACAAGTTCTTCCCGCACCTGTCCACGGCGGAACTGGAATCCGTATTGCAGGAAAGCGAGGTCTTTCCCCTGCTCCCGCAGTTTTTCGACAAGGCGATCAAATTTTTCCCGGGCGGAAGGATCGAAGCCCTCCAGCTCCACTTCCGAATAAGCCGTCGGGCGGACAATGCGCGGACGCATCGCCTCCACTTCGCCGGTGCGCACCCGCACCTGTCCGGCGTGGTCCATCAGTTCGCTGATGAGCTGGAATTCAAAACGCGTCTGCCCGAAAGTCTCGATCCTGCGATCCGGCTCATGGAGCACTCTCGTGGTTTCCAACGCGTATTGAATATCGTCTGGTGAATGCATCAGCAAAACGTCCCGCAGTTCCCGCACATTGCAAAAGAAAGGGCGGACACCGACTGGAGTCCACCCTTTGGAGAAAGTGTCTACTCCCCGGATCAGCCCTGATGGCTGGTGACGAAGGAGATCACGTCACCGACGGACTGAAGCTTCTCAGCTTCTTCGTCCGGGACTTCGATGTCGAATTCTTCTTCGAAAGCCATGACGAGTTCAACGGTGTCGAGCGAATCGGCACCAAGATCTTCGACGAATTTGGCTTCAGGGGTGACTTGGTCGGCGCTGACGCCAAGTTGGTCGACGATGATATCTTTTACTCGGGCTTCGATGCTTTTGTCTGACATGAGGTGCGTTGGTTAATATTCGCGTTGGCGTTGGTTACTTCCAGATGGCCGGGCTTGGCAATACTGAAAAACTGAAAAAGGAGGGGCTGGGGGAAATGCTGATCCGGTGAAAATAGCGTTATGCGGAGGGCGAATCAATCCCTTCCTGTTTCTCTCCGGCAACCTCCGTGTATTCAAGGATTTCTCCGGAAAACGAAGTCCGGATCCGCCGCATCAGGCATTCCGCAGGTTCGCCCTTTTCTTTTTTGAATCCGCCATACGTCAGCCCATCGATGCGGGCTTTGCCGGTCTTGCCGGAATCCGCGCCGCCATCGTCATATTCCACGAAAGCCAAGCCCTTCGTCTCCCATTTCCGGAGATCCAGCACCTTCATGGAACGATAGGGAATCCGGCGGCCATCGGCGGCGGTGAACGCTTCGTCATCGGCCTGAAGGGAACGGCGACTGGTCCGGATCAGGAAAAACGCGCTCACGGCCACGCACCCACAGCAGATCGCGAAAACGATCCATTGATCGCGGATTTGTTCCGCGCTGTAAGGTTCGTCCGGCACCCCGAAACTCAATCCATTCCGCGCGGTATAGTCCTTCCACAACAGATTCCATTGGAGCGGCTTCATCCGCTCGTAGTCGTGCAAAATCTCCGGCCACGGCATCGGCAGTTTCAGGTCTTTGGGCAAAATCGACACATCCTCCGGAAATGCCACGGACTGGGCCTCGGCGTGCGTTTTCCACGCTTCCGGAGTCAGCGCGTGGTTCGTGTTCATGGCCGAAAATTCCTTGTTCGCCTGCTGGAACGCCTGATGGAGGTAATACGACTCGTTCTTTTTCCGGTATCCGACCGAGCCATCCATGTAGAACATCACGGCAAACACACTGAACATCAGTAACATGGCCGCCGCACGCACCAGGAACCAGGGAGTCGGTTTGCAAACAATCGGATCGCTCTGAGTCATGAGTTTCTTTTACCGAACCAATCGACCCTTTTCATCCTTGGCAAGTCACAAGCCGCTGGCCGGAGAACTATTCTCCATTTACACGGATTCCGCCTTGAGATTGGCCCTCGGTCCACCTACCAAAAAACAGTCATGCCTATTGCAACACCTGCCCAGTACAGAGCAATGCTCGATGCCGCCCAAAAAGGAGGCTACGCATACCCCGCCATCAACGTCACCTCCATCGTGACCATCAACGCCGCTCTCCGCGCCTTCTCCGAAGCGAAGAGCGATGGCATCATCCAGGTCTCCACCGGCGGCGGGCAGTTCGCCTCCGGCACCAAAGTCAATGACGCCGCTTTCGGCGCGATCGTCCTCGCCGAAGCCGCCCACCTGCTCGCGGAAAAATACGACGTCCTCATCGCCCTCCACACCGATCACTGTCATCCGGAAAAAGTGGACGGTTTCCTCAAGCCGCTCCTCGAAGCTTCCCGCAAGCGCATCGCCGAAGGCAAAGGCCCGCTTTTCCAATCCCACATGTTCGACGGCTCCGTCGTAGACCTCAAAGAAAACCTCCGCATTTCCAAGGAACTCCTCAAAGAGTGCGCGGATCTCGGCATCATTCTCGAAGTCGAGGCCGGCTGCGTCGGCGGGGAGGAAGACGGCCATGACACCTCCGGTCTCCCGATCGAAAAACTCTACACCACTCCGGAAGACATGGTGGAAGTTTACGAAGCGCTCCAGCCGATCGGACGCTTCCTTTTCGCCGCCACCTTCGGCAACGTCCACGGCTCTTACAAGCCGGGCGCGGTGAAGCTCAAGCCATCCATCCTCCGCGACGGACAGGCCGCCGTGATCGCCAAGCACGGTCAGGACGCTGAAATGGACCTCGTTTTCCACGGCGGCTCCGGCACCTCCGAAAGCGACCTCCGCGAAACGCTCGACTACGGCGTGGTGAAGATGAACATCGACACCGACACCCAATACGCCTTCACCCGCCCGATCGCCCGCCACATGTTCCAAAACGTGGAAGGCGTGCTCAAGATCGACGGCGAAGTGGGCGACAAGAAAGCCTACGATCCACGGTCCTACCTGAAAAAAGCCGAAATTTCCGTCGCGGACCGCCTCAAGGAAGCCGCCGACGACCTCCTCTCCACCGGCAAGACCATCTTCGGCACGGTGTAAAAAACGGAATTTCCCACAAAAGACCCCGGTGAAAAACCCGGGGTCTTTTTTGTAGAGAACGACAATTTCCGTCTTTTTTGCACAAATCAGCGCCAAAACGGTGTCATTTCCAAATTGAAGAATTTCGGACCCACGGTAATCTCCCCTCATGAAAACGGCTCCACGAACTAAAAGCGGCCAGCCCGTCGTTCGCATCAACCCTCGCTTTCCAGTTGCTACGGCCGAGCGCCTCAAACAAGCATCGGCCATTCGTGGCCAATCCGTCTCCGCTTTCGTCATCGAAGCCGTCACGCGGGAAACCGAGCGGGTTCTGGAAGAGGAAACCCGCTGGAAACTCAGCCTCAAAGAGTCACGGAAAATCCAGCACCTTCTAGCCAATCCTCCCCTCATCACTCCCGCTGCCAAAGAAGCGGCTCAGGATCTTGCCGCTCATGTCCGCATACGATCTTGAAATCCTGGCGGACCACCACGATCGGGGAAACTTTCGTTGCGGGAAGGAATCTCTCGACCGCTACCTGAAACAGACCGCCAAAGGCCATCTCCTTAAAGGGGTGAGCGTCACTCGCGTCCTCATCGAACGTGAAGCACCACGCCCCTCTCTCATTCTCGGATATTTCACGCTGACCACCATCGTAGCGGAAGCTGCAAACTGGCCGGGTGTTTCCAAAGGCTTGCCCGACATGACCGTCCCCCTTGTTCTTCTGGGACGATTGGCCGTCTCTCTGGAATGGCAGGAAAAAGGACTCGCCAGACTTCTGCTTGCCGCCGCCCGGGAAATCTCCGCAACTTCCATGCGAGGCACCGGCGGCATTGGCCTCGCTGTCGATGCCGCCGATGAGGAGCTCGTCGGCTTCTATCAAAAGCACGGTTTTCAGCGTCTTTCCGATCAGTCATTGCGTCTCTTCCTCCCTCTCGCCTCTCTTCGCTGACACTTTTTCCTTCATCCCCCATGCCCGCAAACAAACCCACCCAGGAGCACCCGCTCGCCAATATCCTCATCAACGTCCTCATCCCCGTGGTCATCCTCAGCTACCTGAGCAAGGACCCGGCATTGCAGGAACAACTCGGAAAAACCGCCCGCTTCTGGCACATCGGCCCGCTCAAGGCCATGATTCTCGCCCTGATCCTGCCCCTCGGCTACGGCATCTGGCACTTCATCCAAACCCGCAAAGGCAACTTCTTCTCCGCCCTCGGCCTCGTTTCCGTCCTCCTCACCGGCGGCCTCACGCTCTATCTCTGGAACAAGGATGGCAGCGTGAAACCGAACGCCGCATGGTTCTTCGCCATCAAGGAAGCCATGATCCCCCTGATCCTCGGCATCGCCGTGCTCACCTCCCACCGCACCCCCACCCCGCTCATCCGTACCTTTCTCTACAACGATTCGTTTTTCGACATCCCGAAAATCGAAACCCGCATCGATTCCCTCTCCGCCCAACCCGCCTACGCCGACCTGCTCCGCAACGCGACGCTCATGTTCGCCTCCTCGTTTTTCCTCAGCTCGCTGATGAATCTCGCCGTCGTCCACTGGTTCTTCCGCGGCTTCAACGCCACCGCGCCGGACGCCCTCGAAGTCTATAACCAGCTCGTCGGAAAAATCACCGGCTACTCCTTCCTCGTCATCGGTGTGCCCATCATGCTCTTCCTTTTCCTGACCTTGAGAAAACTCGTCAAAGGCCTGCAATCCCTCACCGGCTACACCGAAGACGAACTGATGTTACCCCGATAAAAGATCTGTCAGATTCGACCAATCCGACCGATCTTCCAAAACAAAAAAGCGCGACAGCCTCACAGCCGCCGCGCTTTTTCAGGGAAAAATTCAGTCCACCAGATTGTCCACCCGCTTCGCCAGCTCGACATCGAGCTCGGTCACTCCACCGGCATCGAGAGTCGTCAGCTTCAACGTCACCTTCGAGTGATTGATGGTGATTACCGGATGGTGCTGCGCCTCTTCCGCGATATCGGCGAGGTCGTTCACGAAATCGATCGCGTCCATGAATTCTTCGAACTCAAGGGTACGGACCAGAGATTTTTTTTCGTACTCCCATTCCGGGCACTTTTTCAGGGCTGCGGAAAGGTCATCATCTTCGAGAAGTTCGGACATGGTGTTTGCTTTGAGAAAACGTTCGGAGCGAGCTTGCTGCGCGGTCTTCAGACTTGGCAAGCTCGTTTGAGCCAATCCGGAAAACATTTTCTCATCGTTTGCATTCATCGCGCGAAATGCATAGGTTAGCGCATGAAGTTGTTGTTCCCACTCCTCGCTTCCCTCGTGATTTGCGTCTCCTGCGCACCTTCCACACCGGAGACCCGGATTCAGCAAAATCCCGAAAAATTCGAACGCCTCACGACCCGGCATAAAGAACTCGTGCGCCAGGGCAATATCTCCCGCGGCATGTCGTCCGAAGCGGTCGAACTCGCCTGGGGCTACCCGGACCGACGCTCCGAAGGCTATCGCAACGGAAAATTCGCCCAACGCTGGGACTATGAAAGCAGCCGTCCCGTTTATACCACCGGCTTTTACGGCGGCTTCGGCTACGGCTGGGGACGTTACTACCCGAGTTTCGCCCTGGGTCCGGACATCGCCTACGTTCCCTACACCCGGGCATCCGTGTGGTTCATCGGCAACAAGGTCGATGCCTGGGAACGCCTGAAATAAGCGCCCGATTCCCTCCTTGGCTTGCTTTTCCCGCCACGTATGCCACGGTCGCGGGAATTCGCAGCTTATGACTCTGAAATCCATCCTCCCTCTCGTTTCCTCTGCCGTTCTGGCCGTGGCTCTCTCCTCGTGTGGCACCCAGACCGGCGGTTCCGGCCTGTCCGCCTATCAGGCCTACGATCGTCCCGCCAAACTGCCCTCCAATCCCAATAAAGTCCGCGTCAAGGTCTCCCTCAGCAAGCAGCGGGTCTACGTCATGGAAGGCTCGGAAGCCCTGCTCGTCATGCCGGTCTCCGTCGGAACCTCCAGCACCCCGACGCCATCCGGGAATTTCACCATTTTCAGCAAGGTGGAAAAGAAACGCGCGAATTCCCACGGCTATGCCTACAAAGGCAATCAGGTGCAGAAAACCCTGTTGGCCAAGAAACCCGCGGGTTGGAGCTTCACCGGCACACCGATGCCCTACTGGTGCGAATTCAAGGCGAACTACGGCTTCCATACCGGCTGGGTCAAACACCACCCCTGCACCCACGGCTGCATCCGGATGCATGAAAACCTCGCACCCAAGTTCTTCCGCCTCGTGAAGGTCGGCACGCCGGTGAACATCGCCTATTCGCAACCCGAAGACTCCACCATCGGCAACATCCCGCTGCCTCCGGACGCCGGCCCGCTTCCCGACTATCCCGCCTCCACCTACACCGGCGACGGCTACTTCAAGCGCCATAAAACGCCCTCCTACAACTGATCCCATCCCGGCCTTTCCGCCCCGCTCTGGCCTCAGAGCGGGGCTTTTTTTCGCACAATTCCCCGCCCTCTTGGCGCATCATCTGCTCAATTCCGCCACCCCTCACCCGATGCGGAACCTTCTCAATCCCAACTCATTTCCCGGAATCCATTTCGCATAAAGCACGGGAACGATTTTGACAAATCCCCCGTCTTCCATAACCCTCCCGCCCGTCTCCGGTCATCGCGCAATCCGCCGCTAATCTACCACAACGATCCGCTCAATCGATTTAACAAACATGAACCTGTATCTGGACTACTTGGCAGAAATTGAGGAACGCAAAGCCGAAGGTTTGCATGCCAAACCCATCGATAGCGGCGAACTGATGGCCGAGATCATCGCTCAAATCAAAGACCCTTCCAACGAGCACCGGAAGGAATCTCTCAACTTCCTGATTTACAACACCCTCCCCGGCACCACCCCTGCGGCGGGAGAAAAAGCCCGTTTCCTGGAAGAAATCATTCTTGGTAAGACGGTGGCTGAAGAAATCCCTCCCGCTTTCGCTTTCGAATTGCTGGGCCACATGAAGGGCGGAGCCTCCATCCAGACCCTCCTCAACCTGGCCCTCGGTGAGAATGTCGAAATCGCCAAACAAGCCGCCGAAGTTCTCAAAACCCAGGTTTTCCTCTACGCCGCCGACACCAAACTCCTCGAAGAAGCCTACAAGGCGGGCAATCCGATCGCGAAAGAAGTGCTCGAAAGCTACGCCGCCGCCGAGTTTTTCACGAAACTCCCGCCCGTTCCCGAGGAAGTCCAGGTCGTCACCTTCATCGCCGCCGAGGGAGACATTTCGACCGACCTCCTTTCCCCCGGCAATCAGGCGCACTCCCGCTCCGACCGCGAGCTGCACGGCAAGTGCATGATCAACGCCGAAGCCCAGGCGAAAATCAAAGCCCTGCAAAAACTCCATCCCGACAAGAGTGTCATGCTCATCGCGGAAAAAGGCACCATGGGCGTCGGCTCCTCCCGCATGTCCGGCGTGAACAACGTCGCTCTCTGGACCGGCAAGCAGGCCAGCCCTTACGTTCCTTTTGTCAACATCTTCCCCATCGTCGCGGGCACCAACGGCATTTCCCCGATTTTCCTCACCACCGTCAGCGTGACCGGCGGCATCGGCCTCGACCTGAAAAACTGGGTCAAAAAAACCGACGCCAAGGGCAAAACCGTCACCGACGCCAACGGCGACCCCGTTCTGGAACAAACTTACTCCGTCGAAACCGGCACCCTCCTCACCATCAACACCAGGGAGAAAAAACTCTACGGCAACGGCAAAGTGCTGGCGGATATCTCCTCCGCCTTCACTCCGCAGAAGCTTGAGTTCATCCGTGCCGGCGGCTCCTACGCCATCGTTTTCGGCAAAAAACTCCAGACCTTCGCCGCCGAAACGCTGGAAATCACCCCTCCCGCCGTTTTCGCCCCCTCCAAGGAAATTTCCCACGAAGGACAGGGACTCACCGCCGTCGAAAAAATCTTCAACCGCAACGCCGTCGGCACCACACCCGGCCTCACCCTCCACGCCGGTTCCGACGTCCGCGTCAAGGTCAACATCGTCGGCTCACAGGACACCACCGGCCTGATGACCTCCCAGGAGCTCGAGGCCATGGCCGCCACCGTCATCTCGCCCATCGTCGATGCCGCCTATCAGTCCGGCTGCCACACCGCTTCCGTCTGGGATAAAAAAGCACAGGCGAACATTCCAAAGCTGATGTCCTTCATGCAGCGCTTCGGACTCATCACCGCCCGCGATCCGAAAGACGGCTATCACGCCATGACCGACGTCATTCACAAGGTCCTCAACGACCTCACCGTGGACGACTGGGACATCATCATCGGCGGCGATTCCCACACCCGCATGTCCAAGGGTGTCGCCTTCGGCGCCGACTCCGGCACCGTCGCCCTTGCCCTCGCCACCGGTGAAGCGACCATGCCCATCCCCGAATCCGTCAAGGTCACCTTCAAGGGCACTCTCAAGCCCTACATGGATTTCCGCGACGTCGTTCACGCCACCCAGGCGCAGATGCTGAAAAAATTCGGCGAAAACGTCTTCCAGGGCCGCGTCATCGAAGTCCACATCGGCACCCTCCCCGCCGACCAAGCCTTCACTTTCACCGACTGGACCGCCGAGATGAAAGCCAAAGCTTCCATCTGTATTTCACAGCCCGAAACCCTCATCGAATCTCTGGAAATCGCCAAGAGCCGCATCCAGATCATGATCGACAAAGGCATGGACAATGAAAACAAAGTCCTGCAAGGCCTCATCGACAAGGCCGACAAGCGCATCGCTCAAATCAGCTCCGGGGAAAAACCACCCCTCGCCCCCGATGCCAATGCCAAATATCGCGCCGAAATGGTCGTCGATCTCGACATCATCGACGAGCCCATGATCGCCGACCCCGACGTCAACAACGAGGACGTTTCCAAGCGCTACACCCACGACGTCATCCGCGGACTCTCCTACTACGGAGGTAGTAAAACCGTCGATCTCGGCTTCGTCGGTTCCTGCATGGTTCACAAGGGAGACCTCAAGATCGTTTCCAAAATGCTCAAAAACATCGAGCAGGCCCAGGGCAAAGTCGAGTTCAACGCTCCACTGGTGGTCGCCGCGCCGACTTATAACATCATCGACGAACTCAAGGCCGAAGGCGACTGGGACATCCTCCAGAAATATTCCGGTTTCGAGTTCGACGACAACGCGCCGAAAAATGCCGCCCGCACCGAGTATCAGAACATGATGTATCTCGAGCGTCCCGGCTGCAACCTCTGCATGGGCAACCAGGAGAAGGCGGAAAAAGGCGACACCGTCATGGCCACCTCCACCCGCCTCTTCCAGGGCCGCGTCGTCGAAGACTCCGATCGCAAAAAGGGAGAATCCCTCCTTTCCTCCACACCCGTCGTCGTCCTCTCCGCCATCCTCGGCCGCACGCCGAGTCTGGAAGAATACAAGGTCGCCGTCGAAGGCATCGACCTCACCACCTTCGCCCCGCCGGTGAAGGAACTGGTCGCGTTTTAACGACGGACTGTCCGCACCACTTCATGAGCCCTTGGGTCCGCGAGGTCCAAGGGCTCTTTGCGTGGAATGCCTCTGGAAGATTCAGGACTCCTGTTGTATCAATATTTCATGGATACTCTCAGAACTTTCAAAACCGGCTATGGCACCGAGGGAAAATATTACTCCCTTCCCGCCCTTTCCGAACAGGGTTTCCCCAATCTCAAAAAACTGCCGGTATCCATCCGCATCGTGCTGGAATCCGTACTCCGCTGCGTGGACGGCCGCAAGGTCACCGAACAGGACGTCAGGAACCTCGCCAACTACAACGCCAGGAACCCTGGTGAATACGAAATCCCCTTCACCGTCGCCCGCATCGTTCTTCAGGATTTCACCGGAGTGCCCCTCCTCGTCGATGTCGCCGCCATGCGTGACGCCGCCGTCGCCCGCGGAGCCTCACCGGAAAAAATCGAGCCGCTCGTCCCCGTCGATCTCGTCGTGGACCACTCCGTACAGGTCGATTTCGCCGGTTCCCAAACCGCTCTCGACCGCAACATGGCCATCGAATTCATCCGCAACCGCGAACGCTACGAATTCCTCAAATGGGGCCAGCAAGCTTTCGAGACTTTCTCCGTCGTCCCTCCCGGCATCGGCATCGTCCATCAGGTGAACCTCGAATACCTCGCCAAAGGCGTTCTTTCAAAACAATCAACCATCAACAATCAACCATCGACCCTCTACTACCCTGACACCCTCGTCGGCACGGACTCCCACACCACCATGATTAACGGCCTCGGCGTCGTCGGCTGGGGTGTCGGCGGGATCGAAGCGGAAGCGGGGATGCTCGGACAACCCGTCACCTTCCTCGTCCCCGAAGTCGTCGGCGTTTACCTCCACGGCTCTCTCAACGAAGGCGTCACCGCCACCGACCTCACCCTGCGCGTCACCGAAATGCTCCGGAAACACGGCGTCGTCGGCAAGTTCGTCGAATTTTTCGGCCCCGGCGCCAAGGCCCTCAGCCTGCCCGACCGCGCCACCATCGCCAACATGGCCCCCGAATACGGCGCCACCATGGGATTTTTCCCGGTCGATGAAGAAACCATTTCCTACCTTCGCGGCACAGGTCGTCCGGAAGAACTCTGCGAAACCGTCGAAGCCTACTACAAGGCACAAGGTCTCTTCGGCATCCCCGACAAGGGCGATTGCGAATACACCGACCTCCTCGAACTCGACCTCTCCACCATCGTCCCCTCCGTCGCTGGGCCGAAGCGCCCGCAGGATCGCATCGATGTCCCCGCACTACGCGATACCTTCAACACCCTTTTCACCACCCCCGTTTCCGCTGGCGGCTTCGGCCTCAACTCCGATCAACGCGAGCGCCGCGTGAAATTCTCCATGAAGGAAAAAGCCGGCTTCTCCGTCGATTCCCTGCTTTCCACCGACAGCAACCACGTCAAATTCGAAGGCTCCGCCCAGAACGAAGTCGAAATGGTGTCCAACCGTCCGACGCCCGACGTCATCGACGAAGACAACTTCCCCGACGGCCCGCGCGAAGTTGAGCTCGCCCACGGCTCCATCCTCATCGCCGCCATCACTTCCTGCACCAACACCAGCAACCCGAGCGTCATGCTAGCCGCCGGTCTCGTCGCGAAAAAAGCCAACGCTCTGGGCCTCACCATCGCCCCCTACGTCAAAACCTCCCTCGGCCCCGGCTCCCGCGTCGTCACCGACTACCTCGATGCCACCGGCCTCTCCTCGGAACTCGACAAACTCGGCTTCCAGACCGTCGGCTACGGCTGCACCACCTGCATCGGGAACTCCGGCCCCCTTCACCCCTCCATCGAATCCGCCATCCGCGAAGGCAATCTCGTCTGCACCTCCGTGCTCTCCGGAAACCGGAACTTCGAAGCCCGCGTCCACGGATCTATCAAAGCGAACTTCCTCATGAGTCCGCCGCTCGTCGTCGCCTACGCACTCGCCGGTCGCGTCGATCTCGATCTCACCACCGAGCCCATCGGCAACGACAAGAACGGAAACCCTGTCTTTCTCAAGGACATCTGGCCCTCCCAGGTCGAAATCCGCGAACAGCTCGACACCGCCCTCAATCCAACGGTCTATCAAAAACTCTACGGCAACGTCGACACCGCGAATCCAAAGTGGGCCGAAATCTCCGGCTCCACCGGCGCAACCTACAAGTGGGATCCCAAATCCACTTACGTCCAATCCCCGCCGTTTTTCACCACCAAACAAGGTGAAAGCGAAAACATCCTCGCCGCCCGTCCGCTCGGTATCTTCGGGGATTCCGTCACCACCGACCACATCTCCCCGGCAGGTTCCATCAAGCCGACCTCCCCCGCCGGCAAGTACCTGCTCGAAAACGGCGTCGAACGGGCCGAGTTCAACTCCTACGGCGCTCGTCGTGGCAATGACCGGGTGATGACCCGTGGCACCTTCGCCAACGTCCGCATCAAAAACCTCATGTGCCCCGGCATCGAAGGCGGCTACACTCAATACTTCGGTCACGAAGGCGTCTCCGCCCCGGATCAGGAAATCCCCGCCATCGCCGGTGCCAAGCCCACCTTCATCTACGACGCCTCGATGGCCTATCAGAAAGAAAACACCCGGCTCATCATCATCGGCGGCGAAGACTACGGCATGGGTTCTTCCCGCGACTGGGCCGCCAAGGGCACCCGCCTCCTCGGCGTCAGCGCCGTGATTACCAAATCCTTCGAGCGCATTCACCGCTCCAACCTCATCGGCATGGGCGTGCTGCCGCTGAACTTCATCGACAAGGAAGACTACGAAAAAGTGAAAGACCTATCCGACGCCACCTTCGACGTCCTCGGCATCGCCGGTGAACTCAAGCCGATGCAACCCGCCACCCTCGTCGCCCACAAACCCGATGGCACCACGCTTGAAATCCCGCTCAAGGTCCGTCTCGATACCCCCGCCGAAGTCGATTACTTCAACGCCGGCGGCATTCTCCCCTACGTCCTCGACCAGATTCTGGCATAAGGAGCGGGGACACTCATGTCCCCATCTGTTTGGTTGAAAACGGGGACATGAGTGTCCCCGCTCCTTATCAGAACTGCCATCCCACGCCCACCGTGAACCCCAGCGCGTCGATCCCCGGATTCGGATCGGTTTGCCCGCCGTTGGAATGGTGAACGAAATACACCCCCGCGAGCACCGACGTTCTCGCAGCAATTTCCTGCCGCACGCCGAGCTGGCTGAACCAGTTGAACGTGAAATCCTGCCCCTGTCCCTGCTCGCCGCCCGCACTGTTGATCCATCCTACACCGCCACCGATCGAGAAGAAAATCGAGGTCTTCTGCGAAGGAAACCAATACTCGATCGAAGGAGCGGCAGACACTCCAATATAATAATCTTCCGGCCCCACCGTGATTCCTTCGAACATCGCGGAAAAACGGTTTCTCACCACCAGCTTCGCGCCGTCCGCTCCATCGTACCACGTCCACATCGTCGGCGAACGGAACGTCAACTGCGTGGGAACGATCTCGTAATCGATATCGGTGTTGTTTCCCACATTCCAAAGGTAACCGCTCTCCAAGGTAAACTCCCAGGAATCGGTAGGATGAGAGCCGGAAAAAGCGACATTCCCCCCAAAAACCGGAGAAACAAGCGCGGCGGAAATCAATAGAGCACGTGGGATTTTCACGAACGGAACTCTAGGCGGATCTTCCAGCCTCGTCCAGAAGCGAAACCACCGATCACCCGGCACCTTTCACCCCTCAATACTCCTCCTCTTCCTCATCCCCCGGCACCGGCGGCAGAATATCCTCCCGCATCAGCAAGCGCGGAAGATCCAGATCCGGCAAAAGCTCCGCATGCGTCCCGCGGACGATCGCCGCATACGGCACCAGCCTGTCCATTTCCGCGATCGCGCAGTGCACCATGGAAGCCACGATATCGCGGTCATAGCGCTCCCGCTCGAAAAGATTGGTGATGCGGAAAACCAGAATTTCGCGATCCAGATCGTATTCGAAACCACCGAGCGTGAGCTGCTTGTTCGCCCTCGCCAGCAGCTCCAGCACATAGGAAAGATGCGTTTTCGGCACCACCAGCGGCGTCTCCGTCACGATACTCAGCGCATTGAGCGGAGGATGCGCCTGTGCAAACAAATCGATGCGGGTGTGATGAGCATCGAAACTCGCCCGCAGCACATCACGTCCCTCCAGAAGTTCGCAATGCCAGCCGTTCTGGCCGAAGGTTTCTTCCACCGAGAGGATTTGCCTGGAATGAGGACGCATGATTTTAAAATGGGAAAAATTTCCGCTCTCAGGAGCTGCGCGGAGATACCCGCCCGAGCACAGCCTTGGCAAGCAACGAGCGACGATCTTTCCGGATCGGCTTCAGCGAAAGATGAATGCCCGACGTTTTTTCCTCATTGAAATGCAGCGTCAGCCGCGTTTCTCCCGCGTTCACTTCCGCGCCCCGGATTTCCTGCCACGAAATCATCTGCATCCCGCGAGCCGGACGGAAAAACGAGAAAATCTCCATCCCGAGCGGCGTCAGGATTACATAAGCATGTCGGGTAAGCCTTACAGCCCATTGAGCCACCAACCCTGAAAAAAACAGCGGAACCACCGCCCACAACGGATGCGGCAAAAACGGATTCTCTTCCCGATACAGCGCCGTCGCCAACAGCGTCAGCCCGGCTGTCGCAAGCACTGCGCCAGCCAGCCAAAACCCCACCGCCTGCCCCGATCTGGTGAAGCGCAATTCCTTCTCAGGCGCTGAAAGCGGAGCCGTCATGAAAAATTTCATCCTTCGATCTCCGCCACCGCTTTTTCCGCAGCCCGCAATTCATCCTCGAAACCCGCCAGATCGAAACCCTTCGCCTCCAGACTTTCCGGCTCCTCCAGAGAACGAATGATCGCCACAATCCGTTCCAGTCCGAAAATCGCCGCGCCGCCTTTCGTGCGGTGCAGTTCCTCCCTCAGACGGTCGAAGTCGTTCTCCTCCAACAGCGGTTTCCATGAAACCACCCGGCCGGACATATCCTCGAAAAACTCCGCCGCCAACTCGCGGAATCCGCCGATATCCCCATAAGCCATCTTGGAAAATTCGGCCACATTCACGGTCTGAAGCTCGCTCGGGATCATGCTGCCCCGATTCATAGCATCACCACCGCCCAAGGGTCGAGCCAGAACCGGTATCAGTTCAGGGTCCCCTCATTTTGAACTTTCTGAAAACCAGCATCATCGACGGAAGTCTTTTGAATTCGATTTACCGCAAAGCAGCCAAGGGCGCGAAGGAACGCAAAGCCGGGACGATGAATGGTTTCAAGTGAAGCGAAACGCGGAGGCGGGGAGGTCGCGAAGGAGTTCGCAAAGATGAAAGTAAAACTCAGCGTTCCTCTCCCCGGCCTCGGCGTCTCTGCGTTTCGCTTGAACCTGAATCCTCCATTTTCCAAAGCTTTGCGTCTCGTCGCGACCTTGGCGGCTTTGCGGTAAAAAACCATTCGCAGCAAAGACGCGAAATTCAAGGAACACGGTGATCTCCAAAACGAGGTAGCCCTAGGTATCAGTTCAATTCATCCGCGAGCCGCTCGGCCAACGCCACATGCCCGGTCGCCCGCGCGAGACGAATCCGCAATTTCATCACCCGCTTCTCCTTCAACTCCTCCGCCGACATTTCCGACAGATAGCCCTCCAGAGCCTTGAAATCCCCGAGAGCCAGCGCGCCTTCCGCCAGATCGAGACGGGTCGGCTCCACACCCTTCAACGGCTCATTGGAATAAACCGCCCACTTCGCCGTATCCGGCAAGTCCCCGGGCACATCCGGCCCCGTCACCTGCTCCAGATAGACCAACTCGTCCCCCTCCTTGTGACGCCGCCAGATATTCAGGGAAATCACCGTGACGATCCCGATGATCACGAAAGTCGCCTCCAGGAAAAACGGCGTGGACATGATTCCCACCATCACCCCCAACCATTCGCCTAACAAACCCGGAACCTTCCGCCATCCGTATAACAACAGCACCACCGTCACCGTCAGCACCATGAAAAATAGGATGCTCAGCACCACCTGCTTGATTCTCGGATCCCTTGCCTGCGTCATTTTCCGCACCATACCCCCCGTCCGTCCAAAAATCCAAGCCCGCGAACCAAAGAAATATTTAAGAAAGCTTGATTTATTTTTTGAAAAACCCAGATTGACCCCATCGTGAAATGGAAAAACGGTATAAAAATCCTGCTCGCGGGCGCAATTTGCGGGGCCTCCGGTTTCTGGATTTTGGAAAAAATTCAAAAAAATCCCTCATCCCAACCGGTTGCCATCCCTGAAAATCTCCAGACGCCACCGTCACTGGTACCGGTGGAAATCCTCGAAAAAGGCCACGCCACCAAAGTCCTCCATATTCCCATCCAAACGAGTCCCATCCCGGAAATCAGCAGTCTGTTACTCGCCCCGCTCGGTCTCGCCCTGTTTTTACGCCGCCAAAGGTAAAACCTCTCTTGCCGAGAACCGCCCGGCTGCTTACATCCGCGCATGCGGCTTTTCGACACGCTGACCAGGACCGAACGCGACCTCCGCCCGATCGACGGATCCACTTTCCGTTTCTACTGCTGCGGTCCCACCGTTTACGGCCCGGCCCACATCGGAAATTTCCGCACCTTCGTACTCCAGGACGTCCTCCGCCGCACCCTCGAGACCGGCGGCATTCCCACCCTCCACGTCCGGAACATCACCGACGTCGACGACAAAACCATCCGGGATTCCCGCCAATCCGGCCTCCCGTTGATCGAGTTCACCCGTGGCTGGACCGAAAAATTCCACGCCGATTGCGCCGCCCTCGGTTGCCTCCCTCCCCACATCGAGCCGAGCGCCGTCGACCACATCCCGGAGCAGATCGAAATGATTTCCACCCTCGTCGAAAAAGGCCACGCCTATCCCTCGGACGACGGTTCCGTTTATTTCAAAATCTCCTCCTTCCCCGCCTACGGAAAGCTCTCCCACCTCGACGAACGCGAGCTCGATCTCGGAAAAACCCAGAACGCCCGCGCGAATTCGGACGAATACGAAAAAGACAGCCTCTCCGACTTCGTGCTCTGGAAAGCCCGCCGCCCGGAAGATGGCGAAAACTACTGGCCGTCTCCATGGGGCGACGGCCGCCCCGGCTGGCACCTCGAGTGCTCCGCGATGATTCATAAATACCTCGGCGATACCTTCGACCTCCACTCCGGCGGCGTGGATCTCGTTTTCCCACACCACGAAAACGAAATCGCCCAGAGCCAATGCGCCTGCGGCGGCCACTTTTCCGCCCACTGGTTCCACATCACCCACCTGCTCGTCGATGGCGGCAAAATGTCGAAATCCCTAGGCAATCTCCACACCCTCGGCGACCTCGCCCAACAGGGCCACACGGCGATGGAAACCCGCTACGTGCTCATCGGCGCGCATTACCGGAAACCTCTGAATTTCACCCTCTCCTCCCTCACCGGAGCCCGTGAAGCCCTCGCCAAAATGGCCAAAGGCGCTCGCAGCCTCGCCATCCGTGCAGGCGACGCGACCGCCGATCCCGAAGCCGGCTTCGGTCCGTTCCAGGACGCCTGGGACAGTCTCAATCACGACCTCAATACCCCCGGCGCGCTCGGTGGCATCTTCACCGGTCTCAAGGAATCCTCCACACTCACCGGCCAGGACGCTGCCTCCGCCCTCGCCGGACTTCAAAAAACCCTCACCGCACTCGGTCTGACACTCCCCGAGATTTCGGAAACCACCGAAACCATCCCCGCGGATATCGCCGAACTCGCCGAAACGCGCTGGCAGGCCCGCCTGAACAAAAACTGGGCGGAATCCGACAAACTTCGCGCCGAACTCGCCGAACTCGGCTGGGCCGTCAAAGACGCGAAGGACGGTTACACGCTTTCAAAAGTTGATGGTTGATGGAAAGAGCAAGCAAGGACCGCTGACGTTCACGTCGGCTTCACAACCCAAAACCCTCCACCTGCTTCCAATCAGGCCATACGATCTTGCGTATTGCCAACCGAGCCTGCACATTCGGCCGCGTGACGCGCCACCGCACTGACGACCTCCGCATTACCGGCCTCGATCCGCTGATTTCCCCGGCGGTTCTCGCTTACTACCTTCCTCTTACCGAGCAAGCTTCCGAGCTCGTCGCCAGTTCCCGCGCCCAGGCCGAAGCGATCCTCAAAGGAGAAGACGACCGCCTGCTCGCCGTCGTCGGTCCGTGCTCCATTCACGACCCGAAAGCCGCCATCGAATACGCGCACAAGCTCAAGGCCGAAGCCGAACGGCTGAAAGACGACCTCTTCATCATCATGCGCGTCTACTTCGAGAAACCGCGCACCACCGTCGGCTGGAAAGGCCTCATCAACGATCCCAATCTCGACGGCTCCTTCGACATCAACCACGGCCTGCGCATCGCCCGCGGCCTGCTGCTCAATCTCGCCAATCTCGGCGTCCCCGCCGCCACCGAGTTCCTCGACACCATCTCCCCGCAATACGTCGCGGACCTCATCGCATGGGGCGCCATCGGCGCGCGCACCACCGAATCCCAGATTCATCGCGAACTCGCCTCCGGCCTCTCCATGCCCGTCGGTTTCAAAAACGGCACCGGCGGCTCCATCCAGATCGCACTGGACGCCATCAAGTCCTCCTCCCGCCCCCACCATTTCCTTTCCGTCACCAAGCAAGGCGTTTCCGCCATCGTTTCCACCTCCGGCAACGATTCCTGCCATCTCATCCTCCGCGGCGGCAAGTCAGGGCCGAATTACGATGCCGCCAGCGTCGAAGCCGCGGCCACGTTGTTGCGTGAACAGCAGCTTCCCGCCTCCGTTATGATCGACTGCTCGCATGACAACTCGCTCAAGGACTACCGCAACCAGCCACAGGTTTCCGCGAACATCGCCCAACAGATTTCAAACGGTTCGAAAGCGATTAGCGCCGTCATGATCGAATCCAACCTCGTGGAAGGAAACCAGAAGCTCACCCCGGACACCTCCTCCCTCGTCTACGGCAAGTCGATCACCGACGGCTGCATGAGCTGGGAAGAAACCGTCCACACCCTGGACACCCTCGCCGAAGCGGTCCGCAAGCGCCGCGAAGGTTGATTTTTTCATCTCCTGTCCATATCTCGGCACGAGTTATGTCCGGAATTGGGAAATCATGGTTAGATTTTCCTTTTCCGTCCTGAAACATCTTCTCCAAAGATGCATGTTCCGGTGTTTCAAAGCTTGCGATCAATGGAAAAACGGTTCAGGAAATATCCGTTCATTCCACCCATCTAATGGATCTTCCTTCCGAAACGTCACAGAGCGTCATCACATGCCGGAATAGTCAAGGCACAGAACTGACGGCAAACCTGCTCAGAATCAAAAGATACTCGGTCGTCTTCGAGGTTTATAATCCTTATTCGATCCTGCAGTTGTCGGAGGTTCTATCAGACTTCCGCATCATGGCCTCACGCCGCCTCCTTTACCATGGCAAGGCGGTCGTCAGCAACCTGCTCAACACCGGCATCGTGCTCGTTTGCGAAGCGATGCTCGACGAAGGCTGGGTGGAAGTCGATTTCCTCTCCGGAGTCGTCGGAGGCGCCTCGCCGCAAGGAGCCCCGCAGGACCTCGCGGGACAATTCTCCAGCTTCATGGGCGAATGGAAATCCGCTAACAAAGTTCAGGATCCCTTCAAGCTCGTCGTCGCCGATCTCTCCAGCATGCTTTCCGGCGTCCAGCACTGGCTCACGGGAGTGGACGTGGGCATCCGCACCACCGTCACCCGCCGCCGGGACGAACTGGAAAACGAAATTTTCTCCGGAATCGAATCCCGCGTCGTCGAGGAAGTCCTCCCTTCCATGGAACGCTTCGAAGACGTCGCGCAGGAAATCAGCGAAGCCGAAGCCGCCGTCCACAAATCCTACGTGCGCCGCGAACTTCACCCCATCGTCCTCTGTTCACCCTTCCTCTACCGCACCTACACCAAGCCCCTCGGCTACGCCGGCGACTACGAAATGGTGAACATGATGCTCAGGAACCCCTACGAAGGCTCCTCCGCCTTCGCCAAGCTCCTGAACTTCGCCCTGCTCAATACCGAGCCCGTCGTCGCCCATCGCAACCGCATCGATTTCCTCGTGGACAAGATCCGCAACGAATGCGAGCGCCGCGTCAGCAAAGGCAGGACCCGCGTCTTCAACCTCGCCTGCGGCCCCGCCGTCGAAATCCAGCGCTTCCTTCGCGACTACGACGAAAGCGACCTCGCGGAAATCGACCTCCTCGACTTCAACTCCGAAACCCTCGAATACACCCGCGAACGCATCCAGGAAGCCCGCATGGCCGGAGGCCGCGAAACGCCCGTCCGCTACTTCCAGCGCTCCGTCCACCAGCTTCTCCGCGCCGCCACCCAAGGCGGAGAAGACGAATTCAACAACTACGACATCGTCTACTGCGCCGGCCTCTTCGATTACCTCTCCCAGCGCGTCTGCAAACGTCTCGTCGATCTTTTCTGCACCATGGTGAAACCCGGTGGCATCGTCATCGTCACCAACGTCGCCGACAGCAACCCGCGCAAGGCCTGGATGGAATACGTCATGGAATGGAACCTCATCTATCGCAACGAAGAGGAAATGC
>JASGEP010000035.1:0-40301 GCA_047606285.1 Luteolibacter sp.
GTGACCCGTGACCCGTGACCCGTGACCCGTGACCCGTGACCCGTGACCCGTGACCCGTGACCCGTGACCCGTGACCCGTGACCCGTGACCCATTAACCTTCTCCTTGCCCCATTCCCCGTTTCAGATTTAGTAGAACCCCTCTATCCCCGTAAAACCATGGACATTCTCGGATTCATCAAAGGCGAATTGCTGGAAATCATCGAATTCAACGACGACTCGCGCGACACGCTGGCTTGGCGTTTTCCCGACGAGGACAAGGCGATCAAAAAAGGCGCGCAGCTCATCGTCCGCGAGAGCCAGCAAGCCCAGTTCGTCTATCTCGGCCAGTTCGGCGACAATTTCGGCCCCGGCAAACACTCCCTCGTCACCGATAACATCCCCGTTCTCACCAAGCTCAAAGGCTGGAAATACGGCTTCCAATCCCCCTTCAAAGCGGACGTTTATTTCGTCACCACCCGCCTCTTCACCGGAAACAAATGGGGCACCGCGAACCCCATCATGATGCGGGACCAGGACTTCGGCGCCGTCCGCCTCCGCTCCTTCGGCACCTTCGATTTCCGCATCGTCGACGCTCCCGTTTTCCTCAAGGAAGTCGCCGGCACCGACCACCACTTCCGCCTCGATGAATTCGCCGACACCATGCGCTCCCGCATCGTCAGCGTCTTCAGCGACGCCCTCGCCTCCTGCGGCGTCCCCGCCCTCGATGTCGCCTCCCGCTACGGCGAGCTCGGCGAAGCCCTGCTGCCGCTCATCAACCCGCAGACCATCACCAAATACGGCATCGAGATCACCAGTTTCATCGTCGAAAACGTCTCCGTGCCCCCGGAAGTCGAAGCCGCCATCGACAAGCGCTCCAGCATGAACGTGATCGGGAATCTCAACGATTACGTGAAATTCCAGATGGCCGAATCCATGACCAAGGGCGGCGATGGAGGTTCCGCCGCGGCCATGCCCGCACAAATGGCTATGGGCTTCGGCATCGCCCAGGAAATGCTCAAATCCATGCAGGCCACCCCGCCTCCGCTTCCCGGTGCCGCACCGGCCGCTCCGGCCGCCGCTGCAGTCGTTGCCTCGGGCATCCCCGAACTCCTCAGCCCGGCGCAGGTCGCCGAAGTGCTCGGCGTTTCCGAGGCCGACGTCATCGCATCGCTCGAAGCCGGTGACCTCAAGGGCAAGAAAATCGGCAGTTCCTACCGCATCACCCGCACCGCCCTCGATACCTTCCTGGCCGAATAAGCCCCTGCCATGGCGGAAGTCAGCGCATTGAAAAAGCATCCCTGCCCGGAATGCGGCGGGGATGCCGAGTGGAATCCGGCCAAGCAGGCGCTCGTCTGCCCGTATTGCGGCACCACCGTGCCGTGGACCGAAGGCCAGGATTCCTTCGGCGCCACCATCGTCGAGCACGACCTGCTCAAAGCCCTCGCCACCACCCCGCCCCATCATCGCGGCCTGCACGACTGGAAAAAGTCCGTCAAATGCGAGAGCTGCCACGCCATCAGCGTCTTCGACTCCACCCGCATCGCCCAGCGTTGCGACTTCTGCGGCTCGCCCGCCATCGTCGCCGTCGATGACATGCCCGGTCTCATCACCCCGGAAAGCCTGCTGCCCGTCGCCATCCCCTCCACCCGCGTGCGGGATTCCCTCCGGAAATGGTACGGCTCTCGCTGGTTCGCACCTAACAAACTCAAGCGCATCGCCCTCACCGATACTCTCCACGGCATCTACCTCCCCTACTGGACCTTCGATGCCCACGTCGACGCCACCTGGACCGCCCTTTCCGGCTATCACTACTACGTCAACGAACCCTATCGAAACTCCGAAGGTCGCACCGTTTACCGGCGCGTCCGGAAAACCAACTGGAAATCCAGCTCCGGCTCGCTCTCCCATTTTTTCGACGACGATCTCGTCCCCGGCACCGTCGGCGTGCACCTCGAGCTGCTGCGGAAAGTCGAGCCCTTCCCCACCGTCAAGGAACTCAAACCCTACGCCCCGGAATACGTCCGCGGCTGGACCGTCGAACGCTATCAGGTCGATCTCCGTCAGGCCTCCACCCTCAGCAAAAACCAGATGGACCAGGCCATCTACCGCCTCTGCGCCAAAGAGGTCCCCGGTGACACCCATCAGAACCTCCAGGTTTCCTCCATCTACAAAGGCCGCACCTTCAAGCACATCCTCGTCCCCGTCTGGCTCGCCTCCTACACCTACGGCCGGAAATCGTTCCAGGTCGTCATCAACGGCTACACCGGAAAAATCGCCGGAGAACACCCCTGGAGCTGGATCAAGATCACCTTCGCCATTCTCCTGACGATCTGCGCGCTCACACTCCTCTTTTGGCTGCTGGGATAAGGGCGTCCTTTCTCCAAGAAGAGGGAGCACCGACGTTCACGTCGGCTCGTTTTCAACATCTTTGGAGATTAAAGCCAGCATCCTATGGACCGAAGGTCTTTCCGTAGACGTAATCGAGATACGACTTCATCCGCAGCCCGCCCTGTTCGTCTTCGTAAAAAACGATCACCGCATGCCCCGATTCGCCCAGTGAGCGGGTGGTGAATTCGCGCCCCTGACAACGCAGCGTCAGATAAGCGGACGGCTGGAGATTTTCGAAACCCAACGGCTTCAGTCGCTCAAGGGAATATGCGCGCCACCGCCGGTCCACCTGCCTCACTTCCGGCTTCAGGTTTGGAGAACCCGCCACCGAAACCAAGGTCACCATCCGGGAATCCGTCACCTCGCGCGGCTTCAATCGAAACGTCCGGATTTCATCCCCCCGGTCGGACGCCTCCACATAAGCAATCAGGACCGTCGTTTCACGCGCATGAACGGTCAGTTGGGTCCTTGCCGGGAGCGTTCCCTCGCGTTCGAAATTGATTCGATAGACCCCGGGCTTCAGAGGAATCCCTCCGGTCAGATCTCCAAGCGCATAGCCCTCCGGACTGAGAGATTCCCGGTTCACCCTCACCTGCAAACTTCCCTCGCCACGATTCACCGCGTTGAAAATGCGCAGATACCCCCGCTCCTCCTCCGCCCATATCGTTGGAACAAGTAGAGAAAAAATCACCATCACCCGAATCATCGTCTTAAAATCCATGGCTGAAAATCACGCGGGTTTTGCATTCCTTCGGCACGATGCCCCCTTCTTCGTCACGCTCGCCGGGATCGACGAACAGCGTGTGGACCTTCCGAACCTCCGCGAGCACTTCCGGTTCGTCATCCGCCGATGGATGCGCGGAAAGCGCTTGCGCCACGATCCACACCCGGAAATTGCGCGAACGCACCGTGCCCGCCTCATACATCCTCGCAAACACTTCCTCCGCCGCGGCATCGTTCCATTCGATCTCTCCGCCGTCCTTGTAAAGTTCACGGTTCCCGAAAACCGACCGATCCTTTTCGTCCTTCAAATCCGCCAACCGCGACGGACTCGCATATGGCCTGCCTCCGACAATCGCGTTCACGATCCGGTCCGCCTCCTTTTCCAACATCGGCGCTTTCAGTTCCAGCGGTTCCACCGGCGGAGCCATGGACGGCGCGCCTTCATGCTCCGAAGCCGTGCGTCTGGAAAGCAAAGGGTCCATCACCAACGCCCCGCTGGCGATCGTCCGCAGGACTTCCCGCGTAGCGGTGTTGAGATTCACATGTCCCTGAATTTTCACCAGCGGCCCTTCACGTTTCGATTTTTCCTCGTTCCTCGATTGCCCCACATGAAACAAATCCAGCAATCCGGCGGCACACATCCCCGGTTCCTCCTTCAAACAAAAATCCGGATGCTCCGGCCTGCCGATCCGCAACGTATTGCCGCCGCCGAAAAACCCGCTCGGCGGACTGCCATCCACATCCGGCCATGAAAATTTTCCCACAGGCATTCTCCCGCTCTTCTTCAAAGACATCGTTTCCGCCGGGTTCGCGAATGTCGGTTCATACATGATCGGATCGAAAACGCGTCCCAGCTCGGTCACGCTGTAAAAGCGTCCCGCGTTGGAAATCGCCTGCGGCGCGGCATCCGCCATCTTCGGATCGTAAGGAAACTGAAATTTCACATCCGTCATCTCCGTCTTGTCGGACGTGCCGGGCGTCCATGATCCCACGGCGGAGTTGTGCCCTCCATCCGGCCACTCGGACGGCATCACCCGGGCGTAAACCTTCGGCTTCTGAGGAACATCCGCCTTATAAATGTTAGTTCGAATATTCCGTCGGTTCGGGCTGGCATTTTCCGGATAGGCGTTCTCGTCTAGCACGGCCTCGCGCAGGTAATGGCTCATCCGCGCGTCGCCGGTATTATAATACATGTCCGGGAAATCGTCATACACCAGCCCCGGCACCGCCGCTTTGGTCAGGGTGTCCGTTTTACCGATGCGGTAACCGCTGTAAACCACACCGTTTTTCACCGAATACACCAGCCCCGCCTGCCGCAGAATCCGTGGAATCCGCTCCACCTCCCGGTCGTTCCAGCGCAGCGACAAACCCGACGCTCCTTTTTCCTCATTCAGGCTGAACGGAGTATCCGGCGGAAAATCCATCGTATCCGGGCCGACATCCATGCGGTAAATCACATCGTAAAAACGATAACATCGATACTGGTTCGGCAGCAGATCCACCTCCACCTCGACGGACCAGTAACGATCCCCGATTTTCGTCAGGTCATGAACCGCCACTTCCGGCTTCGAGAGCAATTCGGGCGAATCGAACGCCACATCCCCTGGATTCGCTCCGATGCCTTCCAACGGCAGCGAAATTTCATAACTCAACCGCGCCCGGCCCTTGACCGGCTTGTTCGTCAAATTCACCAACTCCGCGAACATCTTGAAACGAAACGTCATGACGCTCCGGCCATCCTGCTTCGACAGTCCGAGATAATTCACCTGCAACGCGATCTCGCTGAGCAATGGATACGAATCGATTCCCCGATACTCTCCTTCCTCCATCGACGCTTCCGAATCCTCATCGGCGTAATCCAGCGCATTCGCCGCCAACGTTTTCAAATAATCCTCCGGAAATCCTCCTTTGCGATCCTTGAACTTGGGATACGCCCGATCGATGAACGTAACCATTTCGTCGACCGCATCCCGCCGATCCTGCGCCAACAGCGCGTTGAGATTGAGGCGGGATTTCTCCATCATCTCGCGTTCGATTCCCTCCACATAAGGAATCATCGGCCTCTCCTCATAACTCCGAATCAGCCCCGACGTGTGCTCTTCCAGCGCCCTCGCCTTCGGATCGATCAAAATCCCCCGTTCATCCCGCTCCAGCGGATGCGCCAAGTCCAGCACCCCTTGCCCCGCCTTCGGCGAAATCAGAAGTCCGCGATTTTCTATCAAATTCTTGCCGAACTCTCCCTGTTCTTCCTCCGTCGCATCCGGATCCAGCGCATATAGCGGAATCTGATCCAATGCCGGTTGTCCTTCCTCATCCGCATCGGGATTCAACCCCGGCGCGGGAAATGGCGGTTTCGCCCTCTCATGCGTTTCCTCCTTTCCCTTCAGGTTCCCGACGAATCGCGGATCGAGTTTCCCCTGCGAATCCTCCACCCAACAGGCGTAACGGGCGACCGTCTTTCCCGCTTCATCCCGGATCGGACACCACGTGACCTCCACTTCATCGAGATAAGACAACGGCTGGAAACGACAGCGCTTTTCTCCCTTCACTTCCTCCGAAACGGGCGCTTCCAGAAAACCGGTTTCCTCCGGCTCGGATTCCGCGCTGAACAAGGGACGGTAACGGAATTTCACCTGATCCTCCTCCACACTTCCCATCGCAATGAACAAATCGACCGGCGAACGCTCCGTCGCGCCTTCAGGAGGGCTCGCGCCGATGACCAGAAATTCGTCATTCGCCATTTCCTTCTCCATCAGCGCGCGAACATCCCGCAAGGCCGCGTCCGCCGCGAGTTCCGCCTGAAGCCGCTCCAGATAACGGCCCGTGGTCGTCTTTTCCAAACCGGAAACCACACACAGTCCCACCCCCAGAATCACCAGCGCACCCAGCAGAATCAACATCACCGGCAACACGAAACCTGCTTTTCCGCGTCCATTACTTTCCATGACCACCCAAGGGAAATATCGCTGAAAAAACCTCGAAATCCGGATTCGACGCAGCATCTTCCGGACGACCTAACATTTTCAAAAACCGCCCTTCCCCATTCCAGTCCGCCGGATTTCCCAATCTTGCCGCAAGCCTCGGACTCACCGCCACCACACGCACCTCCAGCGCCTCCGGCAAGGATTCATTCTCCCGCGTCCATCCTACCCAACCGCTCAACCATCGTTTCGGTTCGACCCAAAACGACATCACCCCGATCATCACCGGTTCATCGAATACCGGACGTTTCACGAAAAGCTCCGCCGTCTCTCCCTCCTTCAATGCCGAGAAAGTATCCACACTCCCACGCACCCCGCGCATCAGGCAACGCACCGTTTTTCCCTGAAGCGTCAGGTCTTCGAGATAATAATGCACCGCTCCCAGATCCGCGACCCGCTGTTCCTCCTGCTGCATCTCATCCGTCAACAACCGGAACATGCCCAATCTCGCCCGTGGCCAATCAGTGTCCGGACATTCGAAAACCGCCTCGCGATGCGAAACCGATGCCTCCAGATCCGCACGCAACTGGTTCCAACCGATGCGGGCGTTTTCATGCACGCTCACCCGATTCGAGGTTCGCTCGTGGTGGTCCAGCGTTTCACTCAGCAACATCGCCGCACCCAACAAAACCACCGCGCTCACCGCCATCGCCGCCATCAATTCGACCAATGTGAATCCCCGCGATTTCCCGAAAGCCCTCATCGTCCATCACTCGTGTAAAAATCCCGCTTCATCCGGTGCGCTACCGACGCCACCGCTGGTGACTCGATCCGAATCCTGAGAACCGAACCGCTCATTCCCGACCGCGATTCGCTTGCCTCCATGCGGTCGATCCTGACGATCACGGCACCTCTGGTTCCCTTCACCGCGCGCAATCCCTCCGCGTAATCGGCCTGCTTCACTTCCCGCAAAACCCGCCCGTCCGGCGCAAACGCCAATGCCCCCCAATCCCCGATTTCCGGAAACACGGCTTTTTCATCGGACGTTCCGGATTCCTCCATCCCAAACCATCGGGAAACCCCGTCATTCGCCTCGTCCACTTCACGCAGGCAAACCGGAACCATCCACAGACTGCGACTGAGAGTCACGGATTCGTCCGCCACCTTTCCCCCGCTCGCCATGGCTCCCAATACCACGGGAAGGGCCACAGCCAAAACGCCCAGTGAAATCACCGCCTCCATCAGCGTAAAACCGAAAACGAACGATCGTGAGGTCATTCTCATCGCTAAAATCGATAGGCACGCGCATTCACCCGGCCGATTTTCAACCGCTCCTCCCGTTCGCTCGCTGCACTTCCGGTTCCGCCTTTTCTTTCCGCGATTCGGAGGATCACCGGCCCTTCTCCCGGCGGACTTTTCAAACCGCCTTCCTCGCTAAATTCGAGCAACCTCACCACGGTTTCCCTCGGAGCATGTTCCGAACCGTAACGAATGATCCGCTTCGGCGCATCCATTACATTCGGCAAATCATCGGACGCGCCCGCGGCAATCACGATCCGCTCCGGCACCTCCAGCCAGCGCCGGATCTGTTTCACCCGAAGCACATCGTCTCCAGCGTCGGAACGATCCTCGACGGAAAAAATCCCCAACCGATAACAGGAAACATCCGAAAAATCGCCGGGGCTCTCAATCGCCATCACCACCGGCTTCCGGCTCGCCAGCGCCGAAGCCCGTGCCTGTTCCACCAGACGGATCGCTTCGTCCGTCACCGTTTTTCGTTCCTGCGCGGACGATGGCATCAACCACACCACGCCCGCCGCCGCACAACAGGTCGCCACCAGCATCACCAGACAAATTTCCAACAAGGAAAAACCTCCCGATCGGCCGTCCGGTCTATTTTTTCCAACATGCATCGGGGCAACCCTGCCCTTATCCCGCCATGTTCTAGCAAATCAAAAATGAAACTTTCCGAAAATGATTAGAAAGTGGTTGCTGAATTCATGAATGTCTTCGTTTCAACCACAAATATCACAAAAGACACAAAGGGTTTCTGATTGAGGCTATGACGAACCGAACACCCACGGAAGAGAGGCGCATGTGTAGGAAAGGCACCGCGAATCAAGCGAATCAGACGAATTCTTTTATTCGCTGGATTCGTAAGATTCGCGGTGCCCTTCATTTTTCGTCACTCTATTTTTGCAAGCATCAATCCAGAGCCCTTTGTGTTTTCTGTGATCTTTGTGGTTCATTTACCCAGCAAGTCCTTCAAAATCCCCTTAGCCTCCCGCACCGTTTTTTCCCCCTCTTTAATCAGCTTCCGGCTGCGTTCGATCGCCTCTTCCGGTGTCTCACCGAGCACATCGCCTCCGTATTTCAGCACCTTCGCGCCACCATCCGGCAGAAACTCGAACAGGCGCACGCCCGCCGCCACGATCAGCCGATCGCTGAGATCCTCCTTCGGGTCATCCACCGATCCGGAGACACGCACCGGCGTCCACCACAGTCCGCGCGCGCCCGGCGAGAACACGTTTCTCTCGGCACCGGGCAGCCCTGCCAGAATCCCCGGGGCGAGGCCGAGTTGAAATTCTCCCTCCATTTTCCGGTCCTTTACCGCCAGCGAGCCTTCCAGCGCGATCAGCCCCTCGCTTTCCAGCACCAACCCGCTCAGCCGCAGTTCGCCCTTTTTCCACTCCCAATGCGCCCGCGCCTCGCTCAATGGCAGAGAGCGGAAACGGCGGGTGTCCGCGTAGGCCGCCAGCACATCCAGCACCGGCAGCGCGGTGAGCACGCCGTTTTTCACCACCAGATCGCCCTCGCTCGAAAGCTCCGCATCGCGATCCGCCCGCAGGCGGAAGGACGAGGAAACATCGCCCTGCAAACGCCGAGCCCAGTTTTCATCCAGCAGATTTTCCAACCGGAAACCCGAGAGATTCCCGTCCACTTCCACCCGTTTCGACGCCTTTTCCCACTCGCCCTGCGCATCCACCCGCCCGCCGCCTTCGGCGCGCAGACCGGCGTGGGCCAGAAACGCCATATCCGGCTGGATGCGCAGCTTCGCCTCGTCCAGATGCAGCACCGGCACATGCTTCATCGGCAGGGAAAATCTCCCTCCTGATAGATCGACCGAAAACGACTTGGTGCCGGGTGCCTGCCGTGCCCGCAGCCGCACGTTTTCCGCCGCCACCATGCCGCTGGTGGTGAGCGTCCGCACCGTCACCTGACGGAAATCCAGATCCGCCAGTTCCACTTCATCCGGCAGCCACGGAGAACGTTTCGCCCTCTTCACCGCCGGGGTGTCTTCCTTCGCTTCACGCTCCTTTTTCCGCCCCGTTTCCGCCTTGGGATCGAGCTCCAGTTCCAGCCGGTCCAGCACCGTGCTTTTCAGAATCCACACCCCGCGTCCGACCCCGCCGAGGCCGACTTCCATGTGCAGCCGATCCGCGTCCAGCTTCCGCAGCCTGCCATTTCCCTCCGCGTGGAATCCCTCCGTCGCCACCGAAAGCCCGCTCCACTCGAACGCGCCGAACTCACCCTTCACCCCGGCGGACCGGCTCACTTTTTCCGACAGGAATTTCCGAAAGCCCTCACCGTGCAGATACACCCGCAGTGAAACGTAGCCGATCAGGACGCCCAGCACCGCCACCCCGAGCACCACGCCCGCCACGGTCTTCCAGCTCCGCGCTCCCGGCTTTCCGGCCCGCTGTTTCGATCGACGACTCATTCCCGCATCCTACCCGGCGATTCCTCCACCGCAAGTTCCGGAGCGTTCCCGCTCATCCCGCGATCCGCTTCAACCGGCCCAACACTTCCTCCGCCAGAGGATGAAGCTTCCCGCGCCAGAGGCCCGCGATGGTCACGCCGGGGAAATTTTCCAGCTCGATCACCTTCACGCCTTTCGAGAATTCCACGCCGGGAATCCGGAGGCTCAGCCCCACCCCGAGCTTCTTCCGCACGTAGGCGTCGATCAGGTCCACCGTGGCGACTTCGATCCTCGCGGGCCAGTGGATCGAGCGTTTCGACAGTCCTTTTTCCAGCAGGCGGGAAATCGGCGTATCGGACGGCGTGCGGATCAGCGGGCACGTGGCCGCCAGTTCCTTCAGCCCGCCTTTCGGCATACGCATCCCGGGTGGCAGCAGCAGCACGAAGGGCAGGGAAACGATCGGTTCTATCCGAATCCCCGGCGGTGTGTCGGTATCGATTTCCATGATCGCTAGGTCCAGTTCCTCGCGTTCCAGCATCTCGAACACCCGGCGTTGAGAACTATCGATCAGGCTCACTTCCAGCTCCGGTTTCTTCTCCCGCATGTCCGCGATGATCGCTGGCAGGTGCTGTCTGCTCGCGATCGCCCGTGCCGCCAGCCGCAAATGCGACGACGCCTTTCCCGCGATCTGCGCCGCCACCTCCGGCAGCTTGCCGAAAAAGGGTGCGATGAAATCGAAAAGCTGCCTTCCCGCCGGTGTCAGCGTGAACGGCCGCCGCTGGAACAGGCGCGCGCCCAGCTCCGCCTCGAGCGCCGCGATCTGGCCGCTGATCGCGGGCTGCTGGATTCCATACGGCATCACGCGCGACGCGGCGGTGATACCACCTCCTTTCACCACGTAATAAAACAACTCCAGATGATGCAGGTTCGGCGGCTTCCTCATGATTTCAGATCATCGATAAAATCGATATTCATACAATTTTTTTCGACTCACTGAATGATCCGGTTCCGTGGCACCGTGCGTTCATGTTTCCTTTGCTCCTTTCCATCGCAACCCTGATGATCGTCATCGAAAAATGCTGGCCGGCCCAGCCGCTGCCATCCGTCAGGGGTTGGTGGCTGCGCATTCTTTTCGTCAACCTCACCCAGATCGGGCTGATCGTCCTCGCCGGTGTCACCTGGGACCGCTGGCTTTCGTCGTTTTCCCTGCTGCGTCTCAACGAGCGGCTGGGAGACATCCCGGCGGCGCTCATCGCCTACTTCATTTCCACATTCGTCTATTACTGGTGGCACCGCGTCCGGCACGAATCCTCGCTGTTCTGGAGGCTCTGCCATCAGCTTCACCACTCGCCGCAGCGTATCGAGCTGCTCGCCAGCTTCTACAAGCACCCGGTGGAAATTTTCCTCAACTCCATCGTCAGCGCGGTGCTCGTCTACACCGTGTGCGGCTGCTCCATCGCCGCCGCGACCTACTACACCATCTTCACCGCCATCGCCGAGTATTTCTATCACTGGAACATCCGCACGCCCCGCTGGATCGGCACCCTGATCCAGCGCCCGGAATCCCACCGCGTGCACCACCAATACCAGCACCACACCCAGAACTACGCCGACCTGCCGCTGTGGGACTGGATGTTCGGCACCTTCCACAATCCGAAAAAAGCCCCGGCCCGCTGCGGATTCACCAACGAGAACGAGCAGCGTTTTACCGAAATGTTAGCCTTTCGCGACGTCCATCAGGTCCCGCCCGGCATGCCCATCACCTGCTTCGGCTGCTCGAAGCGCTGGGCCTGCGCGATGGGCAAGCAAGCGGGAAAAACCTCCAACGAAACCGTGAAACCATGAAACTCCGCAACGTCCTCGCGATTTCCCTGCTCGTCATCGGCTCGCTGCAAATGACCGGCTACCTCCTGCACTCCCGCACCCTGCGCGGCATCGGCCTCGCCAGCGGCATCTCCCCGTTTCCCAAGGTTTTCTGCGAGGCGGACGGCTACGAAGCCTTCGCCGCGAGCTTCGAAATCCGTGGCACCGATCCACAGGGAAACCCATGGAGCCGCCCGCTCGATCCCGAGTGGTATTCCCAACTGCGCGGTCCCTACAACCGCCGGAACGTTTACGGCGCCGCGCTGGCCTTCGCCCCGAGGCTTCCCGATGCGCTGCGCGATCACCTGCTGGCCGAATCTCTCGCACCGGATTCCGCCCTGCGCGCCGAGCTCGGCATCCCCGGAAACCTGAAACAACTCGAAGTCGCCATCACCCCGCGCGCCGGAGAAACCGGCGGCCCATGGACATTCCCAGCCCCATCCCAACCATGAAAACCTTCTCCGCCTGGCAATTCACCTTCTTCCGGATTCTCTTCGGAAGCTACCTGACGATCCATTTCGCCCACCTCATTCCCTACGCCAACGAACTCTTCGGCCACGAGGGAATCCTCGGAAATCCGGCGCTCAATCCCGCCCACAGCATTTTCCCGAATCCGCTCGCCCTGAGCATCCCCGCCGCCGGGGTTACCGCCATCGTTGCGGGCCTCGCCGGGCTTTCCCTGCTTTTCACGCTCGGCTGGATGCGCCCGGGCATCTCCGTGATCCTCTGGTTCGGCTGGACCGCGCTTTTCCATCGCAACAACCTCATCGCCAATCCCTCCATCCCCTACATCGGCCTCTTGCTGCTCCTGTGCGCGCTCGTCCCCACCGGCGAGCCGTTGAGCCTGTCCCGACCACGGAACGAGACCCCGTGGTTCATGCCGAAATGGGTTTTCCGCTGCGCGTGGATTCTGCTCGCGGCGGGCTACACCTTCAGCGGCTACACCAAGCTGTTTTCCCCGAGCTGGATCGACGGCTCGGCGATGAGCCACCTCCTCCACAATCCGCTCGCCCGCCCCGGGTTCATGCGTGACATCATGCTCGCCCTGCCATCCGGATTTCTGGCGCTCATGACTTGGAGCACCCTGCTTGCCGAGCTCGCCTTCCTCCCGCTCTCGCTCTGGAAACGCACCCGCCCGTGGATCTGGCTGGCGCTCGTCGCGATGCACCTCGGCATCATGTTCGCCGTCAACTTCGCCGACCTCAGCATCGGCATGCTCATGATCCACTTTTTCACCTTCGATCCCGACTGGCTCCCTGCGGGAAAATCCTCCAAAGCCTCCGAAAAAACCGTCACCCTCGCCTACGACGGCGAATGCCTGATGTGCAGCCGTTTCATCCGTTTCCTCGCCGCCGAGGACCGGGGAAAACGCATCCGTTTCACCACCCTGCAAGCCTCCGGCGTCAGGGAAATCACCAGCATGCACGTCACCTGCGAAGGAAAGACTCTCACCGAATCCGCCGCCTTCCTGACGCTGCTGGACGCTCTCGGCGGTCACTGGCGGGTGCTCGCCTTTTCCGGCCGTCTCGTACCGAAACCGATCCGCAACCGGATCTATCAATTCATCGCCGCCCGCCGCTATCGCTGGTTCGGAAAAAATCCATCCTGCGATCTTCCTCCCCGCGAGCTTCTGGAGAGAATCGAATGAACGCAGCCACTTTCACCACCCTATTTTCTCCCACAAAAACAATCCGCCGAGTGATCGTTCACCATGCCCACCGCCTGCATGAACGCGTACATCGTGGTGGAACCGACGAAATTGAATCCCGCCTTGCGGAGTGCCTTGCTCATCGCGTCCGACACCGCCGTTTTCGTCGGGTATTCCGCGAGGGTTTTGTAGGCATTCCGGATCGGTTTTCCGCCCACGAAGCTCCACAGGAATTCCACCGGATTTTCCAATTTCAGCCATGCCTGCGCATTCGCACGGAATGCGAAGATTTTCCCGCGATGGCGGATGATGCCCGGATCGAGCACGAGTTTCTCCAATTCCGCATCCGTCATCCCCGCCACCTTTTCCGGGACGAAGTTGTGAAACACCTTCCGATAATGCTCACGCTTCTGAAGCACCGTCCACCACGACAAGCCCGCCTGGGCGCCCTCCAGGCAGATCATTTCGAAAAGATGCCGGGGATCGCGCGAAGGCACGCCCCACTCGGTATCGTGGTATTCGGTATAAAGCGGGCGATCCGGAGGCAGCCACAAACAGCGGGTCGGTTCCATAAAATGATGATGCCGAAATCCGAAGCACTGGAAATCTGAAACCGCCGCCTCCTTTTTTTGCTAGGAACTTTTCTCAGAAGCTGTCTGAAAAAAGGGAATGGCAGGGACGTTTCTCCGAAACGTCCGGTAGTGAGCGGCCCTGAAACAAGGAAATCCCCCACAACGACAAGGTGAACCGCCATCCACCGGACGGCTGGGACAGCCCGTCCCTGCCAATTTTCAGACAGCCTCTCAGAAGCCTCTCCGCCCCTGCATCGCGCGTAGCAGCGTCAGCTCGTCCGCGTGCTCCAGCCCGCCACCCGCCGGCAAGCCCTGCGCGATCCGGGTGAGACGGCAGTTTTTCCCACGCAGCAGATCGGCCAGATAATTCGCCGTCGCTTCCCCTTCCACATCCGCTCCCAGCGCGAGAATCACCTCGATTTCCCGCTCCGGGTTTTCCAGACGCTTCAGCAGCTCGGGAATTTTCAGATCCTCCGGCGAAATCCGGTCGAGCGGCGACAACTTCCCGCCGAGACAATGATACCGCCCGGAAAACGCCCCGGATCGCTCCAACGGCAACACATCCGTCGCTTGCTCGACCACGCACAGCAGCGCATCGTCTCGCTTCGGATCGTCGCAAATCGCGCAACCCTCTTCCGTCGCGAAAAATCCGCACACCGGGCACGGACGCACCTGCCGCTCGGCTTCCACCAGCGCCGCCGCCAACGAGGTCGGAGCGGCCTTCGGATTCTGCAACAGCCACACCGCGATCCGTTCCGCACTGCGCGGCCCGACTCCCGGCAGACGCTTCAACTCACCGATCAACTCCCGGACCGGTTCGGGAAAATCAGCCCTCGGCATCGGCTTCCAGAGGGGTTGAAGCTTCATCATCCACCGGCATGCGATGGTTTCTCGAATAAACCAGCGCGCACAGCCCGGACCACAGCGCCGCGATCAACGGCATCGAAATCTCCGGCCGATGCGCCGCCAACCCCAAAACCGGAGCCCAGCCCAGCACCAGCATCACCGTGCTCACCCACAAAATCAGCCGCCGCCAGACACACGGCACTTCCAGAATCACAGCCGCTAGCCCGTAGGCGATCACCACCGTGGCCAGCCACACAGACCACTGCGGCAGTTCCTTCGGAAAACCCCGCACTCCCGCTTGTTCCACAACACCTGCTACCCAGCCATCCAGCCGGGAAATCACTCCCAGCGCGAACAAACCACCTGCCAGCAGCACGCCGAGACTTCCCGTCGCAAGCACGGGGCCCACGACATGGCCGGGCGGAAGTTTGAGGCGGGGTTTTGAACTCATCAGGATGACTGAAGTTAAAAAAGCCGTTCCAGACAGGGAGTCCAGCCCTTTGCGGCGTTTTGACTTTTACGATCGTTCCGCACTCTGCGTTCAAATCGCTTCTGAACCACAAAGAACACAAAGATCACAGAAGTTCAGCCAGACCATCCTCGGGTTTGGCAAATTTTGTATTTCTTGTGATCTTTGTGGTAGCTCATGAACGATCCAGCGTTTCCCGAAGCTGCTCCAGATGTCCCGTCGGCGACACCTTTTCCAGAATCGCGCGGATTTTCCCGTCCGGCCCGATCACCACCGTCGTCCGCTCGATGCCCATGTACTTCTTTCCGAACATCGATTTCTGAACCCACACGCCATACGCCTCCACGATTCCGTGATCCACATCCGCGATCAACGGATAGGGCAGCCGGTGCTTGTCGATGAAACGGCGATGACTTTTTTCCGAATCCACGCTCACACCGAAAATCGCCGCCTTTTCCCGCAATTCCTCCCAACCGTCCCGCAACGCGCACGCCTGCATGGTGCATCCCGGCGTGCTGTCCTTCGGGTAAAACACCAGCACCACCGGACGTCCGCGCAGGCCGGAAAGCGTCAGCATTTCTCCATCCCGATACGATCCACCCACCAAGGGCGCGCTAAAATCCGGTGCAGAAGAGCCGATTTCAGGTTTCATGACGCGGAGTTAAAGGGTATCGGTGAGGGGATAAAAGGAAGATTCTCATTTTCAGCTCTTCACTGATCACCTTTAACCGATAACTCTTCACCCAACCATGACCCTCGCCAGCAAGATCACCGTCATGCGCCTCTGTCTGGTGCCGGTCTTCGTGGTGCTTGCCATCAGCTACGGTCTCACCGTGCAGGCGGGAAATCCCCAGGAATGGCAACGTTGGGCGGCATTGGGAGTCTTCGTCTTCGCTTCCGTCAGCGATGCCGTGGACGGCTGGATCGCCCGGCGTTTCAACCAATACTCGGCCTTCGGTGCCTTCATGGATCCGCTCGCCGATAAAACCCTGCTCCTCTCCGCCATCGTCACACTCGCCAATGTCGATTGGGGGCCTAACGACTGGCGCATTCCTTCGTGGTTCATGTGGCTCGTCATCGCCCGCGATTGCGTGATCGTTTTCGGCCTGTGGATTCTCCGCTCCGGTGCCCACAAACAGGTGAAAATCGCCCCCCACTGGAGCGGAAAAGTCTGCACCGTCGCCCAGATGTTCGCCCTCGGCTGGGTCATGCTGAAAATCGTCCCGTTTTCACCCATCTATCCCTGCGCGGTAGCAGCCGTTTTCACCCTATGGTCCGGCTCGAACTACCTCGTCGCCGGCACCCGCATCCTGCGCAGAGCCTGACCGTGGTTGCGGCGTCCCGCCCCATCATCCCCTCCCCTTGCATTGCGGCGAGACGCCGCAACCACGGATCCATTTCCATCAATCATCGTCACACCCACGACATGATGTGGCGTTTTTCCCCCCGGAAAATTTTTTTTCGTCCCCTCGCGCGATTCCCAAAAGCTGTGCCCGACAGGAAATTTCCGCACCCGGAATCTATCGTCAATTGCTCAATACACACAATATGTAGTATACTATCAAAAATCACATACAATTTATTTGATTCATCCGAAATTTTCAGAGTAGTGTCAGGTTATGTCGTTACTTCTGCGATATGCCTGTCACACCGTCGGCGCCCTGGAAGTGCCGGATGAAATTTCACTGGTCTATTCCATCACCGGTTGCCCCCTCCAATGCCCCGGATGCCACTCCGCGGATCTGCGAAATCCCCGCTTCGGGGAAATCCTGGACCCCGCTTCCTTCACCGCCACCCTCACCCGGTATCGCGGCCTCGCCACCTGCGTCTGTTTCCTCGGCGGTGAATGGCAGCCCGAACCGCTGGTCGAACTCCTGCACATCGCCCGAGCCCACGGATTCTCCACCTGTCTCTACACCGGCCGGAATGAAATCGAGGACATTCTAGCAGTCCATCTCGACTACCTGAAGCTCGGCCCCTTCATCGCCAGCCGTGGCGGGCTCGACCACCCCTCGACCAACCAGCGTTTCCTCGATCTTCGAACCGGAAAAGACATCACCCACCGCTTCCGGAATTCTCCCTCCGCGACGGCGATTCACGACCTCGCCGCCTGATCCATCCACACCCACACCCCGCAAAACCTATGAACCGCCACCTCGAATTCATCGATCACTACATCGCCGCCAAAAACTCCGCCGACGGCAGCCTCGTCGACGCCAACGCCAACGTCAGCCTGAAATCCGCCGCCGTTCTCGCCTCCGAAATCCACAAGCAAACCAACATCCACATCCACCGGGAGCTGATGCAGCGCAAGCTCGTCGAGCTCTTCGACCAGGCCACCGCCGACCGCTACCGCCAGCAGCTCGAACGCCACGAAATCTACACCCATGACGAAACCTCGCCCTTTATGCCCTACTGCGCGAGCGTCAGCCTGTTTCCTTTGCTCCATCACGGCCTCGTTCCGTTAGGCGGAGAAAGCAAGGCACCCAAGCACCTCTCCAGCTTCTGCGGCAGCTTCGTCAACCTCGTCTTCGCCGTCAGCGCGAACCTCGCCGGAGCCTGCGCCACCGTCGAATTCCTCAACTGCTTCGATCACTTCGCCCGCAGGGACTACGGCGAAAACTACATCGAGACCCATCGCGGCGAGATCGAAAACCACCTCCAGCACGTCGTTTACGCCCTCAACCAACCCGCCGCCGCGCGGAACTATCAGAGCGTTTTCTGGAACATCTCCATCTTCGATGAACATTACTTCAACAACATGTTCGGAGACTTCGTTTTCCCCGACGGCGGAAAATCCTGTTGGGAAAGCGTCAAACGCCTTCAGGCGTTCTTCCTGAGCTGGTTCAACCAAGAACGAGAAAAATCCCTGCTCACCTTCCCCGTCGTCACCGCCGCCCTCATCCACGACCGCGAAGAGCCGAAAGACCACGAATTTTCCGCCATGCTCGCCCGTGAACTCGGACAGGGAAACTCCTTCTTCATCTACTCCAGCGACACCGTGGACAGCCTCTCCTCCTGCTGCCGCCTCCGCAGCGCGCTGGACGCAAACAACGACTTCTCCTTCTCCCTCGGCGCCGGCGGCGTCATGACCGGCTCCATGCAGGTCATGACCCTGAACTTCAACCGCCTCGTCCAGGACAAACGCGACCTCGACGAGCAAATCGAACTCCTCCACCGCTACCTCGTCGCCCGCCGCGCCATCCTCATGGACTTCCACGACGCTGGCCTACTCCCCATCTACACCGCCAAGCTCATCCTCCCGGAAAAACAATTCCTCACCATCGGCGTCAACGGCATGGTCGAAGCCGCCGAATTTCTCGGCATCGATCCCTCCAACAACGAAACCTACATCTCCTGGGTCAGCGAAAACCTCCGCCGCGTCAACACCCTCAACCGCGCCGCCTCCGCCCGTTACAACGTCCGCTTCAATACCGAATTCGTCCCCGCCGAAAACCTCGGCGTCAAATTCGCCAAGTGGGACCGCAAGGACGGCTATCAGGTCCCGCGAGACTGCTACAACTCCTACTTCTACCCCGTCGAGCGCGACGACATCCACATCCTCGACAAGCTTATCCTCCACGGCGAGCGCGTCACCCGCTACCTCGACGGCGGCTCCGCCCTCCACCTCAACCTCGAAACCTACGCCACCGAAAAATCCTTCGAAAAACTCATCCGCGCCGCCATTCGCACCGGCTGCAACTACTTCTGCACCAACGTCAAAGTCACCTGCTGCAACACCTGCGGCCACATCGACAAACTCACCAAATCCCACTGCCCTTCCTGCGGCTCCCCGGACGTCGATCACGCCACCCGCATCATCGGCTACCTCAAGCGCATTTCCAGTTGGTCCGGCGACCGCCAGAAAGAACACTCACGCCGCATCTATCACCAACCCTCGGAAAAACGCATCCCCGCCTGACCTGGATCGTGGTTGCGGCATCCCGCCGCAATGAAGAAAAACCCAAATTGCGGCATCCACCCCAACCACGATCCCCCCCTCAAAACTTGCCCCTCCCCCGCCATTCACTCGGGGGAGGCACCTACTCGAACTGCTCGAACGTCTCACAGGCCAGCGCCTCGAGCACATCCGAGTGCAGCCGCATCAGCGTGTCATGAAGCGGACAAGGCGCTTCATTTCCGCACCAATGCGGACCGAACGGGCACATCACCCGTTCCTCCGGATCGTCGAAAACCCTCACGATATCGAGCACCGTGATTTCCGCCGGACGGCGTGCGAGGCGATAGCCACCTGAAGGTCCCGGCGTTCCTTCCACCACCCCGTGGCGAGACAGCATCGTCAAGACCTTGGCGATCATCTGGCGGGACATCCGCCGCGCTTCGGCGATTTCCGCGCTGCCGCACAAACGGTTTTCCGGCGCGACGGAGGCGAGATAGCTCACTGCGGAAATCCCCGCCTGGGCCAGCTTGCTGTAATGAAACATGACAAAAACCCTAACCCATCCGCCCGGAGAGTCGATGCGAAATCCGGAATTAAAGAAAAAGATTTCTTTTATTCTTGAAATTGGACCCGCCCGGACAAAGGGTGAGACTGTCATGAGTCATTCGGAAATTTTATTCTCACCCGCCGGGACTCCCCTGGCGGATCGCTCCGTCGGTGAAATCGTCGCGGAATCCCCCTTGCTAGCGCGCGTGTTTCAATCTTTCGGCATCGACTTCTGCTGCCAGGGAGGGCGCACCGTCCGCCAAGCTTGCGAAGCGAAAGGGATTCCGGTGGAAACCGTGGAAGAACAGCTCGAAGCGGGCATGAAAATCCCCGTCCTCAGCGGCGAAAACCCCGCCCTGCTTCCTCCGGCGGAATTGATCGGCCACATCGTCACCGTCCATCACGACTACCTCAGAGCCGAACTCCCGCGCCTCGAAGCCATGGCCGCCCGCGTCGCCCGCGTCCACGGAGGCCACACCTCCTCCCTCGTCGAAGTTTACGAAATCTTCCTCGAAATGTCCGAAGAGCTGAACAGCCACATTCTCAAGGAAGAACAGGTGCTGTTTCCCGCCATCCAGGCCCTGGTTCGCGGGGAAAACTCCATGCCGCTCGACGGCCCCATCGCCTGCATGCTCCACGAACACGACGACGCCGGAGCCGCGCTGGCCCGCCTCCGCGAACTCACCAACGGCTTCGTCCCGCCTCCCGAAGCCTGCAACACCTACCGCGCGCTTTTCGCCGGACTCCAGGAACTCGAGGAAGACCTCCATCGCCACATCCATCTCGAAAACTCCGTGCTCTTCCCCGCCGCCCTCGCGCTCGCGGAAGTCGCATGACCCGTCAGTGAAATTGACACCTTCATGAAAACCATTCATACTTCGCGTTTCTATCAGACTATCATGCTTTCATTCCTCCATTGATACCGTCATGAAAACCCATCCTATCCTCCATCTGGCCCTCTGTGGATTCCTCCTCACGGCTTGCGACTCCAAGGAACAGGCGACACGAAAAGCCTCCTCCTCCCCCTCTCCCTCCCAGCTCGCGAAAAAGAAGCCCCAGACCCGCGGCAAGGAAATCAAATCCGTGGATCTCACCAATCCGCTCAACCAGCAATGGGTGACCAAAGGCAAGGCGGTCTATGAAATGAAATGCCTCGCCTGCCACAAACTCACCGCCGACAAACTCGTCGGCCCCGGCTGGGCGGGCGTCACCAAACGCCGCGAACCCGTATGGATCATGAACATGATTACCAACGTGGACATGATGCTCGATACCGATCCCGAAGCCCAGAAAATGCTGGAAGAATGCCTCGTCCGCATGCCTGACCAAAACGTTTCCCCTCAGGAAGCCCGCGAACTCCTCGAATTCATGCGCTCCAACGACGGGGAAAAATAATCCGACTAACAATCCTTCTTCTCCCATGAAAACGCATACTCCATACGCCGTCGGCCTGCTCGCTCTCGCCGCCGTGCTCACCTCCGGCTGCAAGCCGAAAAGCCTCGTCTCCGCCACCGCGGACGACGCAGCCTCCAAAGTCTACGTCGCCCCCGGCCAGCACGACGAATTCTATAACATCGCTTCCGGCGGCTTCAGCGGCCAGGTTTCCGTCTACGGCCTCCCGTCCGGGCGGCTTTTCCGCGAAATCCCCGTCTTCTCCGCCGACCCCGAAACCGGCTGGGGCTACAGTGAGGAAACCAAGCCCATGCTGGAAACCTCCTACGGCTTCATCCCCTGGGACGACCAGCACCACCTCGGCCTCTCGCTCACCAAAGGCGAGCACGACGGACGCTGGATCTTCGCCAACGCCAACAACACCCCGCGCGTCGCCCGCATCAGCTTCGAGACCTTCCGCACCGAGGAAATCCTCGAAATCCCCAACAGCTCCGGAAACCACTCCTCCCCCTTCATCACGGAAAACTCCGAATACATCATCGCCGGTTCCCGCTTCGCCACACCGCTCGATGACGAGGGATCGAATCCCGACGTACCTATCAGCTCTTACAAACAAAACTTCAAGAGCACGCTCAGCATGGTCTCCGTCGCCCCGGACACCGGGCGCATGAAAGTCGCCTTCCAGGTCATCCTTCCCGGCATCGACATGGACCTCGCCCGCGCCGGCAAAGGAAAATCCCACGGCTGGATTTTCTTCACCTGCTATAACACCGAGCTCGCCCACACCCTGCTCGAAGTCAACGCCTCCCAGAAAGACAAAGACTTCATCGGCGCGCTCAACTGGAAAAAGGCCGAGGAATACATCAAGCAAGGCAAGGGCCGCGTCTCCAAAACGAAATACCATCACAACGTCTGGGACGAGCACACCCACACCGCCAAGACCACCGTCGAGGAAGAAGTGCTGATGCTGGACCCCACCGAACTGAAAGACCTCGTTTACTTCATCCCTTGTCCGAAATCCCCTCACGGCTGCGACACCGATCCCACCGGCAGCTACATCGTCGGCAGCGGCAAGCTCGCGGCACTCATCCCCGTCTTCTCCTTCGATAAAATGCTGGCCGCCATCGAAGCCAAGGATTTCGAGGGCGAATTCGAGGGCATTTCCGTCTTCAACTACGAATCCGTCCTCCACGGCGAAGTGCAGAAGCCCGGCCTCGGCCCGCTTCACACCGAGTTCGACGACAAAGGCTACGCCTACACCTCCATGTTCGTCTCCTCCGAACTCGTGAAATGGGATCTCAAAACCCTGCAAGTGCTGGACCGCACCCCCACCTTCTACTCCGTGGGCCACATGTCCATCCCCGGCGGCGGCACCTCAAAGCCCCACGGCAAATACGCCATCGCCTATAACAAAATCACCAAAGACCGCTATCTGCCCACCGGTCCCGAACTCGCCCACTCCGCCCAGCTCTACGACATCAGCGGGGACAAAATGAAACTCCTGCTCGATTTCCCGACCGCCGGAGAACCCCATCATGCCGAAGCCATCCCCGCCTCGCTCGTCGCGCCCAAGTCCAAGAAAATCTACAAAATCGAGGACAACAACCACCCCTACGTCACCAAGAGCGAGAAAGACGCCCGCGTCGTGCGCGATGGAAACAAAGTCCACGTTTACATGACCGCCATCCGTTCCCACCTCGCCCCCGACAACATCGAAGGCATCAAGATCGGCGACGAAGTTTACTTCCACGTCACCAACCTCGAACAAGACTGGGACATCCCCCACGGCTTCGCCATCAAGGGGGCTAACAACGCCGAACTCCTCGTCATGCCCGGCGAGACCGCCACCCTGAAATGGGTGCCGAACCGCGTCGGCATCATGCCCTTCTACTGCACCGACTTCTGCTCCGCGCTGCACCAGGAAATGCAAGGCTACGCCCGTGTTTCCCCAGAAGGTTCCGACACCCCGCTCCGCTTCGGCATCGGAGACACCGCGCCGAAATAGCAGGCTTCCCCCGCATCCCTCGGCGGCGGTCTTGTCCATCCAGCGGGGCCGCCGCCCTTTTCTTCCCATGAAACAACCGCTCCATCCCGTCACCCGGATTCTGGTCGCCATCGCCGCACTCGCCATGATCGGCGGCTTCTTCCTCCCCCTCTGGGAAATCCAGCTCTGGGCACCCCAGTACCCCGAAGGCCTCAACATGAAAATCTGGCTGGACCGGATCGGCGGCGATTACGAGATCATCAACGGTCTCAACCACTACATCGGCATGAAACATATCAAACAGGAAATGTTTCCCGAATTCCTCTACATGGGCTACGTCCTCACCTTCATGATCGCCCTCGGCCTGCTTCCCCCCATCCTCGGCACACGCCGCTGGCTGGTGATTTTCACCGCCATCCTCTTCCTCGGAGCCGGGCTCGGCCTCTACGACTTCTGGCGCTGGGGCTACGACTACGGCCACAACCTCGATCCCAAGGCCGCCATCTCCGTCCCCGGCATGTCCTATCAACCGCCCGTCATCGGCTACAAAAGCCTCCTCAACTTCGTCGCCTACTCCGGCCCCGACAAAGGCGGCTGGCTCCTCATCGCCTCCGGGGCCCTCACCACCCTGCTCCTGATCCTCGAACTTGGCTGGCTCAAGAAAATCCTCCGCCGCAAGCCCCGCTCCGGCACCCTCGCCACCTTCGCCATCACCTTCCTCAGCCTCGGACTTTCCGCCTGCAAACCCGCCCCCCTCGCCCTCACCCACGGCAAAGACACCTGCGACGAATGCAAGATGCTCCTCGTCGACCCACGCTACGGCTCCGCCTTCGTCACCGCCAAAGGCAAGATCTTCAAATTCGACGACGTCAACTGCCTCACCAAATACATCCGGGAAAACGCCGACACCCCCGGCACCGCCCACGTCATCGACAGCACCGGCACCAACCACCTCCTCCCCGTCACCCACGCCCTCTTCCTCAAACACGAAAAACTGCGCACCCCCATGAACAGCACCATCGCCGCCTTCCCCGACGAACCCGCCGCCCGCGCCGCGGACAGCGAACTCGGCGGTGGCGGCAAGATCCTCTCATGGGAACAAGCCTCGAAAAACGTCTCCGACGAAGCATGCCAATGCGACGAATCATCCTCTCACTGATCTGCTCCGCCCCGCTCATGGCGGCGGAACTTCACGTCGGCCCCGGCCAGCCCCACGCCACCGTCACCGCCGCCGTCGAAGCCGCCTCACCCGGCGACGTCATCAAGGTCCACTCCGGCGTTTACCGCGAAGGAAACCTCCGCATCGCCAAACCCCTCACCCTCGAAGGCATCGGCTTCCCCGTGCTCGACGGCGGGCAAAAGCACGAAATGCTCTCCATCACCGCCCCGGACGTCCGCGTCACCGGCTTCGAGTTCCGCGATAGCGGACGCAGCAGCATGACCGACCTCGCCGGCGTCAAGATCATCGAAACCACCCGCGTCACCCTCGAAGGCAACCGCTTCCGCGACTGCCACTTCGGCATCCACATCACCCGCTCCACCGACTGCCGCATTTCCGGCAACGACATCCTCGGAGCCATCGACCGCGAGCAAAACACCGGCAACGGCATCCACCTCTGGCACTGCGCCCGCGCCACCATCACCGGCAACACCGTCCGGGGACAACGCGACGGCATCTATCTGGAATTCACCACCGAATCCCTCCTCGAAGACAACATGGTGGAAAAAAACCTCCGCTACGGCCTCCACTTCATGTTCTCCCACGGCAACGCCTATCACCGTAACAGCTTCCAGAGCAACGGCGCCGGCGTCGCCGTCATGTACTCGCGCGATGTCGAAATGTCCCGGAACTACTTCGGCCTCAACTGGGGCGCCGCCTCCTACGGTCTTCTCCTCAAGGAAATGACCAGCGGTCGCATCACCGGGAACACCTTCGAGCGCAACACCACCGCCCTCACCTTCGACGGCTCCAACCGCATGACCGTCGAAGGCAACGAATTCCGCGAAAACGGCCGCGCCATCCAGATCAACGCCAGCAGCTCCACCAACGTCTTCTCCAAAAACAACTTCTCCGGCAACGCCTTCGACATCGCCGCCTCCGGCGAACTCGGCGACAACCGCCTCGAAGCGAACTACTGGGACAAATACGAAGGCTACGACCTCCGCCGCGACGGCACCGGCGACGTCCCCTACCGCCCCGTCAGCCTCTACGCCGTCATGGTCGATCGCGTTCCACCCTCCGTCCTCCTCCTCCGCAGTCCCATCGTCCACGTCCTCGACCAGGCCGAAAAAGCCTTCCCTTCCATCACCCCGGAAACCGTCAAAGACGACGCCCCCTCCATGCGCCCGCATTCCCTCGAAACCTTCCGGCCCGCACCATGATCTCCGCCAGCCACCTCACCAAAACCTTCGGCCGCCTCCAGGCCCTCGACGACTTCAGCGCCACCCTCGAGCGCGGACGCTCCGTCCTCCTCATCGGCCCCAACGGCTCCGGCAAGACCACCTTCATCAAATGCATCCTCGGCCTCGTCCTCCCCGATAAAGGCACCCTCACCCTCGACGGCCAGGACCTCTCCCGCCCCGACCTCCGCCGCCACATCGGCTACATGCCCCAGATCGGCCGTTTTCCCGACCACCTCAAAGCCGGGCAAATCCTCGACATGATGCGTGAGATCCGCCGCGGCACCTACCATCGCCTCGACGAAGACCTCATCGAAGCCTTCGAAATCCACCGCTTCGCCCACAAACCCGCCCGCACCCTCTCCGGCGGCATGCGCCAGAAACTCGGTGCCTGCCTCGCCTTCCTCTTCGACCCCGACGTCCTCATCCTCGACGAACCCACCGCCGGGCTCGATCCCGTCGCCGCCGAGATCCTCAAGGAAAAAGTCCTCGAATCCCGTGACCGGAACAAACTCATCCTCATCACCTCCCACATCCTCAGCGACCTCGACGAAATCACCACCGACCTCATGCACCTCATCGACGGCCGCCTCCAGTTCCACCGCCCCATCGGCGAACTCATGGAAGAACACGGCGAAACCCGGCTCAGCCGCATCGTCGTCCGCATCATGAAACAAACCGCCTCCACCCCCGCCACTTCCCAGCCATGACGCGCCTCATCCTCTACGTCGTCCGCGACATCGTCCGCAGCCGCATCGTCATCGCCTACACCCTCTTCCTCCTCGCCGCCGCCTTCGGCCTCTTCAACCTCGGCGGGGACGCCACCAAGGGACTCATCGGCCTCCTCAGCCTCGTCCTCTTCGTCGTCCCCCTCGTCAGCCTCATTTTCGGCACCATCCACTTCTACAACTCCTACGAATTCATCGAGCTCCTCGCCGCCCAGCCCCTGAAACGCCGCACCATCCTGCTCGCCGAATTTTCCGGCGTCGCCCTCTCCCTCGGCTCCGCGCTCCTCCTCGGAGTCGGCCTCCCCGTCGCCCTCTACGCCCCCACCGCCACCGGCCTCACCCTCGTCGCCACCGGCCTTGCCCTCACCGTCATCTTCATCGCCCTCGCCTTCCTCGGAGCCGTCGTCACCCGCGACAAAGCCCGCGGCATCGGCATGGCCATGATGCTCTGGTTCTACTTCGCCATCCTCCACGACGGCCTCATCCTTTTCACCACCGCCTTCTTTTCCGACTATCCGCTGGAAAAACCCACCATCGCCATGATCGCGATGAACCCCATCGACCTCGGACGCGTCCTCGTCCTCCTGCAAATGGACATCTCCGCCCTCATGGGCTACACCGGAGCGCTCATGAAAGACCTCCTCGGCACCGCCACCGGCATCACCGGCGCCGCCGCCATCCTCGGCCTCTGGATCCTCCTCCCCCTCTCCGCCGCCCTCTGGTTCTTCCGCCGCAAGGATCTGTGATCCGGGCCGACGTGAACGTCAGCGGTCCTTCCGGATTTCGGCTCTTCAAGGTTTGACCGACTCCGGGAAGCCCGCTAGATTCCGTCTCCCGTCCAATTCCATGATCCGAGAAATTGTCCAATACGGCCACCCTGTTCTTCGCCAACGCTGCCGCCCGGTTACCCAAGTGGACGAGTCCCTCCGCCAGCTCGTGGAGGACATGCTGGAAACCATGGCCGATGCCAATGGAGTCGGACTCGCCGCCCCGCAGGTCGGGGAAGACCTCCGGCTCGCCGTCATCGACGTTTCCCACGATCCCGAATGCGTTTCCTACCTCCGCGTCAATGGAGAGGACACCGATCTGGAAAGCATCATGCCCCTCGTTTTCATCAATCCGGAGCTGGAATACGGCCAGGAAAAGGAATTCGACACCGAAGGCTGCCTCAGCATCCAGGGCCTGCGCGCCGACGTCCGCCGCCCCCTCGATGTCCGCGCCACCCTGCCGCAACTCGACGGTTCCACGCTCGTCATCGAAACGGACGGCCTGCTCGCCCGCGCGTTGCAGCACGAAATCGATCACCTCAATGGCGTGCTTTTCGTCGATCGCCTGCCCGCTGCTTCCAAGGTATCCCTCAAAAACCGCCTCAAAAAAATCCTCGGCGCCAACGGCTACGCCTGACGATTTTCATCAGGAAAGCTCGACTTTTCGCATCGATCCGACATTTTTCGCACCAGAAAGCCCCTGTTTTCTTCCCCAGCCCTCAACCGATTTTCCCTCATGAGCACACAACGCGGTATTTTCGAGAATTTCCCGACCCAACCTTCCGGCCAGCAGGAATCCCCCTTCGCCGTCGTGCAGGACACAGCCGCCGCCAGCCCGTTCCAGGCCGTCGCTGCCAAGGAATCGCCCTTCACCGCCATCGAAGACCCCGCCCGCAGCGGGGGAAAAATCCCCGATCGCCGTAAGGTCGGCGAATCCCCCTTCCAGATTCCCGATCCGAAGGAAGGTTTCGGCTTCGAAGCCGCTCCCGCTCCGCAGGCTTTCACCGCCTCCCCGTTCGAAGCGGTGACTTCCCCGCCTCCTTTCGAGGCCGCCCCCGCGTCTTCCCCTTTCTCGGTTCCCCAGGAATCCCGCCCCGCTCCGGCTTCCCCGTCCTGGCCATCCGCCTCGCCCGCCGCCACGACTCCCACCCAGGCAGCCCTGGCCGCCTTCGCCACTCCGCCACCCCCGGCTCCGGTGCAACCGGCCAGCGTCTTTTCCACACCCGCCCCGGCTCCAGCGGCGGCTGCCGCCCCATCCGCATCCCAGGAAAATTTCTCCGACTCCTCATCCATCCGCCAGCTCGAGCTTCGCGCCATCTTCGGCGTGGATCGCGAAATGACCGCCGATGAAATCCTCCAGCGCTCCCGCGCGCTTCCCGGCATCCGCACCATCGCCCGCGTGCCCACCCAGGACATCGCTTCCGTGGAAGCCCTCAAGGGCCTCCTCACCAACCTCGGCTTCGGCGGTGGTTCCCTGAAACTTTACACCGGCTCCGTCCCCATCGAGTTCATCCGCGAAGGCAACGCCCTGCTCGCGGTGCAGACCGACGGCGGCTTCGCTCCCGGCGTGCGCGAGACACTCATGATCGTCGCCCGCGAGCTGAACCGCATGTGAACCGGCGATCCCTCCTTTCCCCGGACCGATGTTGTGGAAAGTCCGCGTCGATACCGGAGGCACCTTTACGGATGCCTGGGCATTGACGCCGGAAGGGACCGAGCGCCGCGCCAAGGTCCTCTCGGACGGCTCGCTGGTCGCCCGGATCGTTCATCGTAACGCCGATGGCTGGCTGGATCTCGGCTGGCAACCGGGCTTCGACGATGCCGGTTTCATCGGTTTCCCCGTCGAGACCGGCGGGAAAATCATCGCCTCACGCGAAAACGGCCGCTGGCTCCAGGTTTCGCAGCCGCTCCCCCACGACCGCCTCATCCTCCGCACCGGCGAGGAAGCCCCGGTGCTCGCCGCCCGCATTCTCACCGGCACGCCCTATCCGGAAAAACTCCCGGCGATGGACTTCCGCGTCGCCACCACGCGCGGCACCAATGCCCTGCTCGAAGGCAAGGGCGCGCCCACCGTGCTCTTCGTCACCCGAGGTTTCGGCGATCTGCCGGAAATCCGCGACCAGCGCCGGAGCCGCCTGTTTTCACTCCACCAGCCGCTCCCCGAGACCCTCTGCTCCGCCGTGGTGGAAATCCCCGCCCGGCTCGATTCCAGCGGGAATCCCCTCGAAACACCCGGCGAAACGGAAATCCGCCGCAGCGCCCGCGAATGGCTGGGCCGGGGCATTTCCGTCGCCGCCGTCGCCGTGCTCCATTCGTGGAAAAATCCCGCCCTCGAACGACAGATCGCCTCATGGCTGCTCGATGAAGGATTTTCCCACGTCACCACCTCCTCCAGCGTCGCCCCCATGATCCGTTTTCTGTCACGCCTCGAAACCGCCGTCGCCGACGCATGGCTGGCCCCCGTCATGCGCGCCTTCACCCGCCACGTCTCCGGCGCCATGAGCGAGGGCGAACCGTGGATGATGACCAGCGCCGGAGGACTCGTCCCCGCATCCCGCTACCAGCCGAAGGACTCCTTGCTCTCCGGCCCCGCCGGTGGCCTAGTCGGAGCCGACGCCATCGCCCGCGCCGCCGGATTCCCCCGCGTCCTCACCTTCGACATGGGTGGCACCAGCACCGACGTCGCCCGCCTCGACGGCCCCTTCGCCTACCGCTATGAACAGGAAATCGGCCCCGCCCGGGTGCTCGCCCCGGCCATGAAAATCGAAACCGTCGCGGCGGGCGGCGGCTCGATCTGCCACTGGTACCTCGGCAGGCTTCGGGTCGGCCCGGAAAGCGCCGGTTCCTTTCCCGGCCCCGCCTGCTACGGTCGCGGCGGCCCGCTCACCGTCACCGACGTCAATCTGCTGCTCGGGCTGATGCGGCCCGAAGGCGCGGGCATTCCGCTCGATCCCGCCCCGGCCCGCGCCGAGCTTTCCGCCCTCATGGATGCCATGCGCCGCGATGGCGTCACCCCGCCGCCCGAGCGCGAACTGCTCGAAGGACTGCGGGCGATCGCCATCGAAAAAATGGCCGACGCCATCCGCGGAGTATCCCTCTCCGAAGGCCATTCGCCGGAAAATTTCACCCTCTTCGCCTTCGGCGGTGCCGGTCCCCAGCATGCGTGCGCCGTCGCCGAAAACCTCGGGATCGACCGCGTGCTCGTCCCCGGAGACGCCGGGCTGCTCAGCGCCTGGGGCCTCGATCAGGCACGGCGTCAGGAACAGGCCGTCCGGCAGGTGCTCAAACCGCTGGCCGAGACCGATTGGACAAAACACTGGCACGAACTCGCCGCACTGGCCACCGGAGATTTGCCCGAGCCCGCCTTCCGCTGGATCGCCCAGTTGCGCCTGCTCGGGCAGGACACACCACTGGAAATCGAGGTCGAAAACCCGGAAATCGACCTCGCCGGACTGACCTCCCTGTTCGCAACCTCCTACCGCCAGCTCTACGGCTACCCGCCGACACCCGCCCGCCCGATCGAGTGCGCCAGCCTGCGCGTGGTCGCCGAGGAACCCGCGCTCGCAGTGGAAGACGAAACGTTCGGGGAAATCGAAGCCCACGGCCCGCAAGTCCTTCAGGACCGTTTCAGCACCTGCGTGCTCCCCGCCGGATGGTCGCTGCGGCGGGGAAAACGCCGGACCATCCTGCTTGAAAAAACCGCCTCCATCACCCCCATCGTCCGTCACGACGCGGAAATCCGCGCCGCCCTTTTCCGCAACCGCTTCGAGGGCCTCGTGCAGGAAATGGGCGGACTGCTCCGTCGCACCGCCCTTTCCACCAATATCAAGGAACGCCTCGATTACTCCTGCGCCCTGCTCGACGCCGACGGACGGCTGGTCGTAAACGCCCCGCACGTCCCCGTCCACCTCGGCGCGCTCGGCGTCTGCGTCCGGGAAGTCGCCTCGCGCATCGATTTCCGGCCCGGCGATGTCGTCGTCACCAATCACCCCGCCGCCGGAGGCTCCCATCTGCCGGACGTCACCGTCATCGCCGCCGCCTTCGATGCGGACGGCCAGCGGATCGGCTACGTCGCGAACCGCGCCCACCACGCCGAGATCGGCGGGATCGCCCCCGGCTCGATGCCCGCCGCCGCCCGCTGTCTGGCGGAGGAAGGCGTCGTCATCCCGCCTTTCAAATGGATCACCGCCGAAGGCGCGAAGCCTCTGGAAATCTTCACCACCACCCCCCATCCCTCCCGGCGACCCGAGGAAAACCTTGCCGATCTCGAAGCGCAGGCCGCCTCCATCCTTCACGGCGTGCGTGCCCTCGAAGCGCTCGCCTCCACCCACGGAGCCGGGATCGTGCGTGGGGAAATGACCGGCATCCTCAACCGCTCCGCCGCGCTCATGGCGAACCTGCTCGTCCGCTACGAAGGCCGGGCATTTTCCCGCCGGGAAACGCTCGATGACGGCACCCCGCTCGCCGTTTCCATCCGGATCGAAAACGCCATCCTCACCTTGGACTTCAGCGGCACCGGCGCGGTCCATCCCCGCAATCTGAACGCCACCCCGGCCATCGTCCGCAGCGTGATCCTCTACGTGCTCCGGCTGTGGCTCGATGAAGACGTGCCGCTCAACGAAGGGCTGCTGGAACGGGTGGAACTCAAACTTCCGCGCGGTTTCCTCAATCCGGACTTCCCGGACGATCCCGCGCTTTGCCCTGCCGTCGTCGGTGGCAACGTGGAAACCAGCCAGCGCCTCACCGATCTGCTGCTCGCCGCGCTCGACCTCTGCGCTCACGGCCCCGGCACCATGAACAACTTCCTCTTCGGCAACGACGCCTTCGGCTACTACGAAACCATTGCCGGAGGCGCGGGAGCCGGTCCCACCTTCGACGGAGCGGACAGCCGCCACGTCCACATGACCAATACCGCCATCACCGATCCGGAAATTCTCGAACACCGTTTCCCCGTCCGCCTGCACCGCTTCGAGCGCAGAAAGCACTCCGGCGGCGCGGGCACGCACCGAGGCGGCGATGGCGTCACGAGAGAAATCGAATTTCTGGAGCCCATGAACGTCTCATTCCTCACGGAACGCCGCCTCACCGCCCCGCAAGGCATGCACGGCGGGGAAAACGGCCAGCCGGGCAGCCAGATCCGTATTCATCCCGACCAACGGGAAGAACCCCTGCCCGGCTCCATCACCTATCAGGCAAAAACCGGCGAACGCGTCATCATCCACACCCCCGGCGGCGGCGGATGGGGTTGACTCCGGATTCCCTTGCCATCCCTCCCTTCCCGCAGAATATCACGCCAATGCCAGCCACGCTGACAACCACTCCCGAACCGACCCGTCCCCGCTACGCGATGCTGGACACCCTGCGCGGTGCCCTGCTGGTTCTGATGGCTCTCAATCATATCACCTCGGATTTCCGCTGGCTGACCCAACAGCCCTTCGGCTACGCCACCGCCGCCGAAGGATTCATTTTTCTCGCCGGTCTCGTCGTCGGGCTCGTCTACAGCCGCCGCTGGCTGAAAAGCGGCCCGCTCCCGACCTCCCGCCTGCTGCTCAAGCGCTGTGCCGTCATCTACGGTGCCCACCTCGCCAGCATCGCCGGGATTTCCCTGTGGATGCTGTTCTACTCGCGCACCACCGGCTCGCTTCCCGTCGGCTCGCCGTGGCCGTGGTTCCACCAACCGCTGGAAACCTATACCGCCACACTTTTTCTGCTCCATCAGCCGGGCCTGCTCGACGTGCTTCCGACCTACTGCGGACTGCTGCTGATTTCCCCGATCATCCTCTGGGCCTTTTCGAAAAACCGCATGGGGCTCGTCCTCGGAATCTCCGCCGTGATCTGGGCCATCACCAATCTCATCGACCCGCCGAAACCCACCATTCTCGATCTTTTCGGCGTCCACGGCCTCATCAATACCGGCGCGTTCAATTTCGGTGCCTGGCAATTTCTCTACACCATCGGCCTGGCTCTCGGCCACCGCTGGTCGAAAAACTCACTGCCTTCCTGGCACCTGCATCCCGTCTATGTGTGGGGCGCCCTCGTCTGCGTCGTCATCCTGAGCGCCCTGAGTCACGAGTGGATTCATCACGACATTTCGGAACAAAGCTGGTGGTTGCTGACGAATAAAAACAACCTCGCTCCGGTCCGGCTTTTCAACGTGCTGCTGCTCGTCATCCTGATCCACGCTTGGGCGCGCGCGTCGCGGAGGGAAATCCAGTGGGCTCCCTTGTCCCTGCTCGGCCGGCATTCCCTCGCGGTATTTTCCGTCCATTGCGTCGTCGCCATCATCATCCTCGGAATGCCGCGTTTCTTCGCCGATACCTCCACCGGCAGAATCCTCGGCCCCCTCGTCATGCTCACCGCCATGTTCACCACGGCGATGATCTCCGAAGCCCGCAAACAGGGATGGTTCGTTTCCGATGGCTTGTCGGCGAAACGGATCAGCTCGTGAGGTAGCGCCGGATCAGTTCCCGCAAGTCCGCGGGACTCACGGGCTTGACCAGATGATGATCGAATCCGGCCTCGGCCGTGTGTCTCCGGTCCTCCTCCGTGCCCCAGCCGCTGAGCGCGACGAGAGTCACCTCGCCGTTCAAACCACGGATCGCTTTCGCCGCTTCGAAGCCGTTCATCCTCGGCATTCCCAGATCCATGCACACCAGATCCGGGCCGAAGGAACGCACCTTCTCCACCGCGTCCAGCCCATCGTAAGCCGTTTCGCAGGCGATGCCTTCCATGGCGAAAAACATCGTCAGAATATCCGCCGCGTTCTTTCCGTCATCCACCACCAGCACCCTCGGCTGGCGCTTGCGCGCGACCTCCTGTTTTTCCTCTCCCTGACATCCCTCCTCCGGCATTCCACCGGAAATCACGATCGGCAATCTCAGTAAAAATTCGCTGCCCTTATCCGCACCCTCGCTGTGCAGGTAAACTTCCCCGCCGTGCATGTTCACGATGGATTTCACCAGCGTCAGCCCGATCCCCAATCCACCCTCGGCTCCCGGTGTGCCCTGTTCGAACAGCTCGAAAATCCGTTTCTGCTCCGACTTCGGCACACCCATTCCATTGTCCGAAACCGAAATCTCAAGCTGGCGATCCTCCGTCACCCTCGCCTCCAGCCGGATCCACCCCCGCTCGGGCGTGAACTTGACCGCGTTCGTCAGGAGATTCGAAACCACCTGCGCCAACCGATGCGGATCGGCATCGATCATCACCGACACACTTGGTATCTCGATCCTCAAATCCTGACTCCGTTTCGCCGCTGTCGCGACCACCGTTTCCCGTGCGCTTTCCAGCACTTCAGCCAGCGGCACGATCCGGCGTTTCAACGAAATCTTCCCGGTCGCGATTCTCGAAGTATCCAGCAGATCGTCGATCAGGTGCACCATCTGATCCATCTGGCGCCGGAGCATGCCCGCCAGATGACGCACCGCGTCGGTATCGTCGGGCGCTTTCTCGATCATTTCCACCCCCATCAGGATCGGTGCGAGCGGATTGCGCAGCTCGTGCGCGAGTGTCGCGAGAAAGCGGTCTTTTTTCCGGTCCGTCTCCTCCAGCACTTCCACCTTCCGGCGGTCCGTCAGGTCACGGGTGATTTTCAGGAACCCAGTAAGCGCACCATCCGGCGAACGGAGTGCAGTGATCGTCACACTCGCCCAGAATCGCCCGCCGTCTTTCCGGTAGCGCCAACCTTCGTTCAGGAATTTTCCCTTTTCTTCCGCCTCCCTCAGCCCGCGCTCAGGAAGTTCCTCCGATCGATCCTTTTCCGAGTAAAAACAGGAAAAATGGCTCCCGACGATTTCCTCCGCCCGGTAGCCCTTGATCCGCTCCGCCCCCACGTTCCAGTCCCGGATATGGCCCGAGCGATCCAGCGTGAAAATCGCGTAATCCTCCACTGCGGCAAACCACTCGTCGGAACCCCGCAACTCCGCGCCCCCCGGACCGCTCGCCGCGCCGGATGAAAGAAACAACCTCGCAGGCTCGTCGGACATCGGCCGCTTTTACCCCGGAAATCTCACAGCGTCAACGTGCGTCTGATCGGATAGTGGTTGCGGCGTCTCGCCGCAACCACTATCCGAAAAAGAAGCTCACTCTCCCGCGAGTTCGATGGTCGCGGCGGGCAACCCGTCCGCTTCCACCTTCAGGGTGATCTTTCCGACACCCGTCGCGCGGACGATCGCCAGCGCACGCCCCTGATAGGCCTTGCGCTCGCTCGCCACGAATTTCTCGGTGCTCACCACGTCTCCGCTATCGACGGCAACCAGCTTGCCCGGACCTTCGACGGAAAATTTCAGGTTCTGTCTCGCCGTCGGCACGATCGTTCCCTTGGCGTCCAGAATCCGGATTTCAACGTTCGCCACGCTGTGGAAATCCGTGGTCAGTTTCGTGTGATCGCTTTTCAACTCGATTTTCTCCGCCTTGCCCGCCGTGCGCAGAACATTCGAGGCGACTTCCTTGCCATCCCGGTATGCCACCGCCTTCAGTTCGCCCGGTTGATAGGCGACCTTCCAGTTCAGGCTGCTGCCATCCGCGTTCGTCGGTTTTTTACCCAGCGACTTGCCATTGAGGAAAAGCTCCACTTCGGCGGCATTGCTGTACACTTCCACGTTTTCCTCGTGGGCCTCTTCGTTGTGCGGATTCCAGTCCGGGAAAAGAACCTGACGGCGATCCCACTCGACCACCTCGTAGCCCGGATCGCTCGGCGTCGCTTCGGTTTTCCCGACGCGGCGGAAAACACTGACCATCGGCTCATCGCTCCACCAGCTACGGCGCTCCTCGCCGCGCGGCATGATGACTCCGGTACGGTCCAGCAGACCGGCGTTGAAAACGGTGAGCGGCCAGCGGCGGGACTCTCCCAGATAATCGATGCCCACCCACAGGAACTGGCCGGAATGTTGGGGATGATCACGGCAATCGAGCCAGGTGCTCAGCTCATGCCGCTGTTCGGTGCCGATGATCTTGCGCGTCGGTTTTTCCTTCCACGCCTGAAGCAGCTCGCGGTCGCGGTAGTTCGTACCCACCACGTCGAGCATGTCCGCCAGACCGTTGTGATAGTCTCCGGAAACGTTCGGGCGGAAGAGCGCCTGCGTCACCGGACGGGTTGGATCCACCTCATGGCAAATGTCCACCAGCCCGCGAAGGATCGGCTTGGCGATATCCGGTTTCGGCGTGTCGTGAATCTCGTTGCCGACGCTGTAAAGGATGATCGAGGGGTGATTGCGATCCCGCATCAATCCTTCGCGCAGATCGCGATGCGCCCATTCCTTGAAGTGCAGATGATAGTCATACGATCTTTTTCCCTTCGTCCAGCTGTCGAAAAACTCGTCCATCACCAGAAAGCCCTTGCGATCGCAGAGACTGAGGAACTCCGGAGAGAACTGGTTGTGCGCGGTGCGGATCGCGTTCACGCCCAGATGCCGCAGCAGGTTCAGGCGACGTTCCCAGACGGCCAGCGGGATCGCGGCACCCACCGCGCCACCATCGGCATGCAGGGCGACACCCTTGATCTTGAAATTCTTGCCGTTCAGCCAAAAGCCGGTGTCCGAGCGAAACTCGGCGTGCCGGATACCGAAGGAGGTCGTGGTTTCATCCACCACCGTTTTTCCGGAAACCACTTCCGTGCGCAGGGTGTAGAGGTGCGGAGATTCGAGATCCCACAGCTTCGGCGCTTCAACTTCGATTTCCTGAATCCGGGCCTGGGATTTCCCGTTTTCCAGCTTCACCGGCGTTTCCGCCGTCTTCACCACTTCCCCATCCGGAGCGACCACCGAGGAACGCACGATCAGCTCGGCGGGAGCGGTGGACCGGTTTTCCACCGTGGTTTCCACCTTCACCGTGGCGGACTTCGCGTCCACCTTCGGGGTCGTCACGTAAACACCCCATGGCGCGACGTGGATCGGGTCCACCGTCACCATGCGCACATGGCGGTAAATACCCGCGCCGGTGTACCAGCGGGACGCCGGTTGATCTTTCGTATCCGCCTTCACCACCAACAGGTTCGCGGCCTTCGGATTCACCGAATCCGTCACATCGTAGCGGAAACTCTGATAGCCGTTCGGACGTTTGCCGACCAGCTTGCCGTTCAGCCATACCTCGCTGTTCGCCATCACGCCGTCGAATTCCAGCCACACGCGCTGGTTCGCCTGTTCCGGCGTCAGGGTGAATTCCTTCCGGTACCAGGCCACCCCACTCGGCAGCCAACCTCCGTCACCGGTCGTCGGAGCGTTTTCGGAAAACTCGCCCTCGATGCTCCAGTCATGCGGCACGTCCACCTTTCGCCAGCCCGAGGCGTCGAAGCTTTCCGCTTCCACTCCTTTGACCTCGCCCTGAAAAAACGACCATTCCTTATCCAGGGAAACCGTCGTCCGGGCATCCGCCGAAAGCACCCATCCGCACGAAGCGGCCAAAATGAATTTGAAGTATGAAGTGGGTTTCACCCCGCCAACTTAGGGAAGGCTTATTTTTTGGCAAGGATGGAGGCCACGATTTCAAAGACCGCGCGCCTTCAGGAACGGAACCAGCTCCTCCACGCCGAAGTCCGCCAGCACGTCGCCGTTCCAATCCATCGTCGGAGCCTTGCGCTGACCGGAAAGCGCGACCATCTCCGCCATCGCTTCCGGATTCCCCGAAACGACGACTTTTTTCACCGGAATGTTTCTCCGAGCGAGGTAAGCGACGACATCCTCGCACCACGGGCAACCGGGCTTCACGTAAAGAACGGGCAGATCCATACCGCATCGTCGTCCGGACCGGGGAAGATTCAACCCCGAAAGATTCATTGGAACCGGCGCGCGCTGTGATACCACAAGAGCCGTCGCCGATTTCCCATGTCCGAAAATTCCACCTCACCCTGGCCCCGCGGTTTCTGGAACCTCATGTTCACGCAATTTCAGGGCGCGTTTTCCGACAACGCCCTGCGCTGGCTGGTGATTTTCCTCGTGCTCGCGCTGCCGCTGACGACGGAGGAAAAAGACGCCTTCGCCTCCCACACCGGGCTGCTCTTCGCCATTCCCTTCCTGCTGTTTTCCACCGTCGGCGGCTGGCTGGCGGACCGCTACAGCAAGCGTTCGGTGATGATCGGCGTGAAAATCGCGGAAGTCGGCATTATGCTCTTCGCCGCGTGGGCGCTGATGATCGGCTCCCGCCCGCTGCAACTCGCCGCCATCTGCCTGATGGGCCTGCACAGCGCGATTTTCGCCCCGGCGAAATACGGCATCATGCCGGAAGCCCTGCCTGCGCCGAAGCTCTCCGCCGGCAACGGCATCCTGGAACTGCTCACCTTCATCGGCATCATCCTCGGCACCTTCGCCGGTGGTTGGCTGGCGGAAACGCTGCCGGATCGCGAGGGCATTTCCGGGCTCCTGCTCGCGGGCCTCGCGATCGTCGGCGTTTTCACCGCCCGAGGGATCGCGCGGGTTCCTCCGGCGGACCCGACCCGTAAGTTCAACTGGAACATCCTCGGCGAGATTTTCTCCCAGATGCGCACCATGAAAACGGACAACGATCTGTGGCGCTCGAACTGGGGAAACACCGCGTTTTTCTTCATCGCCACCCTGATCCAGATCAACCTCGCGCTGTATGCGAAAGAAATTTTCCACCTCACACCCACGGCGCAGGCATGGCTTCAGGCCGCGCTGAGCCTCGGCATCGCGCTGGGCAGCGGTGCCGCCGGAAAGCTTTCCCGCAACCGCATCGAATACGGCCTCATTCCCTGCGGCACGCTGCTGATGGCGCTCGCCGCGGTCGCGCTCGGCTGGCCCGGCATTCCGCAAAGCGCCTTCGCGGTGGCATTGGGCGTTCTCGGGCTGGGTGGCGGATTCTTCATCGTACCGGTGGTATCCGTCCTGCAACACCGCCCGGCTCCGGAAATCAAAGGCGCAGTGCAGGCCGCGGCGAGCTGGCTCTCATGGGTCGGCATCGCGGCGGCAGCTATCACCCAGGGCCAACTGACGCAAATCCTGAGCTACGGCCAGATTTTCTGGGTCTGCGGAGGAGTCGCGGCGGTCGCGGGTGTGTACGTGGTGCGCTCCCGGCCAAACGCGCTGCCGGAGATGTTCGCGAGATGGAAGAAGGTGTAGGACCGATGGGACTTATAAGACTTATAAGACTTATGAGAACTTCACGGCGTGCTTTTTCGAAAGCTTGAGGATGTCCCCGACGGCTGGAAAAACTGCTGCGGCTGGGTCCGTGAGCTTTTCGCCATTGAGCTGGACGGATCCGCTCACGATGAATTGCTTTCGCAGCTCGCCGTTGGATTTTTCCAGACCGAAGGCCGCCTTGAAGGCATGCGCGGTAAGACTTAGCACCGTGAGATCGGAGGGTAACTCCGCCAGCGAAAGCTCCGGCAGATCCGCTGCTGCGAGGTCTTTTTTCGAGAAACGCGTGTCCCAATCGGCGCGAGCGGCTTTCCCGGCTTCCTCGCCGTGGTAGCGGGCGGTGATTTTCTCGGCGAGCGCCTTCTTCGCTTCCATCGGATGACCGGCCGGATCTCGTGTCTCGCCGAGCAGAAGGAGGTAATAGCGGTCCATCAGCTCGTCGGAAACGCTCATCAGCTTGCCGAACATCTCCTGCGGCGGTTCGGAAACACCGACGTAGTTGCCGTAGGATTTGGACATTTTTTTCACGCCATCGAGACCTTCGAGCAGCGGCATCACCATCACGACCTGCTGCGGCTGGCCTTCCTCCTTCTGGAGATCGCGGCCGACGAGGATGTTGAAAAGCTGGTCGGTGCCGCCGATTTCCACATCGGCGCGGATTTCCACGGAATCCCAGCCCTGCATGATCGGGTATTGCAGCTCGTGCAGGCGCACTTCCTGACCGGCTTCGATGCGGGTGCGGAAGTCCTCGCGCTGGAGCATCTGTTGCAGGGTGACGCGGGCGTTGAGCTTGAGGATTTCCTCGTAGGTCATCTTGCGGAACCAGTCGCCATTGTAGACGATCTCGGTCTTCGACTTGTCGAGAATCTTGAACGCCTGGTCGGTGTAGGTCGCGGCATTGGCCAGCACCTCGTCGCGGGTGAGCGGAGGGCGGGTGGAGGAGCGACCGGTCGGATCGCCGATCGTCGCGGTGAAATCGCCGATCAGCAACACCGCCTGATGCCCGAGAAGCTGGAACTGGCGGAGTTTTTCCAAAGCCACCGTGTGACCGAGATGGATGTCCGGCGCGGTGGGATCGACGCCGAGCTTGATCCGCAGCGGGCGACCGTCTTTCTCCGAGGCGCGGAGTTTTTCCAGCAATTCCTTCTCGGAAAGCACCTTGGCGGTTCCAGCGGTGAGTTGGGCGAGTTGAGCTTCAGGCGTCACGGGACGGGGTTTAGCGCCCCGACCCGGAAAGGAGCAAGGCGGAAAAAGGAGCGTCGACGTTCACGTCGGCTTGGATTCGCAACGTGAAGAGCCGACGTGAACGTCGTCGCTCCTTCCTCTCCCGCACAATCCCGCACTCAAAAAACGCAAAATACCGCATGCGCCGCCCGCCATTAAC
>JASGEP010000036.1:0-105691 GCA_047606285.1 Luteolibacter sp.
CGACGTTCACGTCGGCTCGCGGAGATCATGGCACAAGAGCCGACGTGAACGTCGGCGCTCCATCAAATCTCATACTCCACACCCGGCTCAGGAATAATCACCTGCGTTCCCGGCAGGCGGCGTTCGATTTCCTGCTTGAACCACGCCACCGCGCCGTCGTCGCCGTGGACGAGGAAGGTTTTCTTCGGTTTCACCTTTTCCACGTAATCGGCGATGGCTTCGCGGGTGGAGTGGCCGCTGAAATCGAAGGTGCGGACTTCGCACTTGAGCTTCACGGGTGGGTGGGCCGGATCGAGCAATACGGAATCTCCGGGTTGTGCGGCGCGGATGCGGCCACCGGGGGACTCGGGATCGGCGTAGCCGACGAAGAAGAGGCCGTGCTTCTTGTTTTCCAGAACTCCCTGACGGGCAAAGATATTGGAAACGGTTTTTTCCGACATCATGCCGCTGGAAAGCGCGTAGATGCAGCCGGGAGAAAACGGGATGGGTCCCTTGCGCTTTCTTTTGCCCGCTTCCAGCTCCATGTCTTTCATGAATCGGAAGCCGGGAAGATGCCGCCGCGAGGTTTCGCTGTGGCGATCGTAAACCAGCGTCATTTTCGTGCTGAGGCCACCGATGTAAACCGGCGTTTCTTCCGGGATGAGGCCGTCTTCCTTGAAGCGGTGCAGCATCGCGAGTACTTCCTGGGTCTTGCCCATGGCGAAGACGGGGATCAGCACGGAGCCCTTGCGCTCCAGCACGCCACGGATCGCTTCGGCGAAGGTGTCTTCTTCCTGCCGGCGATCGTATGCCGCCGGGCGTTCGTATTCGCCGCGCGTGGTTTCCACGATCAGGGCATCCACGTGTTCTTCGGGGAATAGCGCGCCTTTCTGCACGGTGCTGTCCTCGAAATTCACGTCTCCGGTGTAGAAAACGCGCTTTCCTTCCGCCTCCAGTGTCACGCCCACCGAGCCGAGAATGTGCCCGGCGTCGTGGAAGGTGGCGCGGATCGTTTCCTTGTGATCCACGAAAAACGGCCTCTCGATGCCGCGCAGCTCGAAACCGTCTTCGATGTCGTCCAGTTCGCGATGCTCGAAGAGCGGATACTCGGTGATGCCGAGTTCGAGGCGCTTCGACTGCATCACGTTCACCGAGTTGTGCAGGAGCGCCATCGAGAGCTCCGAGGTCTCGGGAGACATGTAGACGGTGGCCTGCGGCTGGTTTTCCAGAAACACGGGCAAGGTGCCGACGTGATCGAGGTGCGAGTGGGTGATGATGATCGCGTCCGCCGATCCGGGTTCGAGAAATTCGTAATGCGGAATGGCCTCGAGCCCTTCGTGTTTCGGGTGCATCCCCGCGTCCAGCACGAGATCCGCGTCACCGGAACGAATCAGATAGGAATTGGCACCGATGCCGGCGTGGCGGCAGAGACTCTTGAAAATCATGATGAAATGGAGGCGAAAGCGGGCGCACCTTGGAGAGCCGAAGCCACCGTGTCAATCCGGCCCGGAGGGAAGAAGATCGGTGGAGGCGACCGGAAACGTGGACTTGGTAGCAGAGGGCGGATTTGAACCGCCGACCAAAGGCTTATGAGTCCTCTGCTCTACCACTGAGCTACTCTGCCAAGTCCGAGGACGTACGAAACGCGCACGTCGGGGCAGGCTGTTACCGGTGAGAGGGGAAATTGTCCACCGGAAATTTGGGATTTTTCGCTCTTGGGGAGCACACGCGCCCTCGCGTGTGGTTTCCGGCGCCTCGCCGGAAACGAGTGGAAGAAGGGGGAGAGAACGTTGAACATCGAACGCCCAACATCGAACGTTGAAAGGAAGAACGGAGCGCGGGCGCGCGCTCCTGAACACGCGAGGGCGCGTGTGCTCCCCGTGCTATTTGCCGAAGGCGACTCGCAGGGCGTGGCTTATGGCCGGTACGCGGGAGGTGCCGTGGTTGTCATCTTGGTAGAGGTGGAATTTCACCGGGAATCCCGCTTTCGAGAGTTCGTCGGCGAGGGCGGTGGCATTGTCCACTTGGCGACGGGTGATGACAAATTGGGCATGATGCGCGCGTCGGGGATCGTTGGTCGGGGTTTGTTCCAGAGCGCCGACGGTGATGAGCAATGGTGGAGCATCCGCGGGTGGAGTGGTTCCACGATTTTTCAGCCAGGCGTCCTTTTCCGTAAGGATGTGGCGTTTGTTCCACCAGATCGACGGGCTGGATGCCACGTAGCGTTGGAAAGAGTCGGGATGATTGAAATAGACGTGCAGGGCGAAGAGTCCGCCGTAGGAGTGGCCGAAAATCGTCTGCCGGGAGCTGTCGATGGCGAAGCGTTCCGCAAGCGCCGGTTTCAGTTCCTTCTCGATGAAGGCGAAAAACCGGTCCGCACCGCCTTGTGGATGTTCGGAAAAGTCCCCGGTATCGGAAAGGTCGGGAGCGGGAGGGGTGTAATCCTGAGCGCGCGCGACAAGATCCATGGCGCCATCGATCGGGTAGCCGATGCCGACGATGATGCCCGGAGTGATGCCGAGGGCGTCCGCGCGGTCTCCGACGCTTTGCAGCAGGAGGGCCGCATGAGGGTAGGTGGAATTTCCGTCCAGCATGTAAAGCACCGGGTAGCCATTGGCCGGAGCGGGAGTGTTCGGAACGTAGACGAAAATCCGGTAGCTGCGCCCGGTTTCCTTCGAGGGAATGTCCTGTTTCAAGGCGGGGATGGAAAAGGGAGCTTCACTCCAGCCAGCGGGAGCGGCGGACAAGGGAGAAAGCAACAACAGAAAAGGGATGAGGAAACGCATGGAAGAGATTTTGTTGGAAATTGGAAGATGGGCCCTATACGTCCGATCGGGCATATAGGGCCTATAACACAGAGCCGATGTGGACATCGGCGCTCCGGATCACCATTCGTAGTTCACGCTCAGGCTGACGTTGCGGCCGGAGCCGTACCATGCCGCGCCGGGAGCGGTGGAGCTGGCGACGTAGCGCTTGTCGCCGAGGTTCGAGGCGCTGAGGCGCACGCTCGCACCACGGAGCGAATCGAGCGCTTTGCCGAGATCGTAGCCGATGGAGGCGTCGAACAGGGTGTAGCTCGGCACTTTGTAGAGATTCGCGCTGTCACCGAAGGTATTGCCCACGTAGCGGACGCCGCTGCCCAGAGTGAGGCCGTCGAGCGGGCCCTGGCTAAAGCTGTAGTTCAGCCACAGGGAGGCCAGGTGTTCCGGCACGGCGGGCAGGCGGTTGCCCTTCGCGGCGGCGTCGGAGACGGCGCTCTTGGTCACTTCGGAATCGAGGTAGGTGTAGGCGGCGATGAGATCGAAGCCGTGGAACAGCTCGATCCGGCTTTCCACCTCGGCACCGCGGATGCGGGCTTCACCGATCTGGGAATAGCGGGCCGGCGTTGGCTGCACGCGCACCATACGGTTTTCCTCGGTCAGCTCGAAGACGGATGCCGTGAAGAGCATGTTGTCGGCGGGCTTGTACTTCACACCGACTTCGAATTGCTCGGCTTCCGTTGGCTGGCTGAGCGGACGATCATTGATGTCCAGGCTGGTGTAGGGTGCGGAATCGAACGACGTGGTGTAGCTCGCGTAAGGTGCCACACCGTTGTCGAAAAGATACAGCAGGCCGGCGCGCCAGGTGGTGGATTCGGTTTTCCCGTCGATGGAGGTTTTGGTGGTGGTGCCGCCATTGCCGTTGAAATCGGCGCCTGTGCCGGAAACGGTCACGTTGTCGATGTCATACCAGTCGTGGCGCAGACCGAGTGTCCCGCGCCATTTTCCCCATTCGGCCTGCTCCTGCAGGTAGAGGCCGATCTGGCGCTCGGTGACGTCCTGATCGCCGCCGTTCTGCCAGGCGTGGCTGCCTTTCAGCGTCGAGGAAATGCCGGAGGTGTAGATCGGATTGTAGATATTGATGGCCGGAACGTTCGCATTGACGAGGCGCAGGCCTTCCCAATCGGATTGGGTGAAGTCCAGGCCGCCGACGAGCGTGTGGTTCACCTGGCCGGTTGTGAATTTACCTTCCAGCAGGGTATCGACGGCGAAAGCGTCGGTTTCACCCGTGCCCCGGATCGCACGGCGGGCGAAGTTTCCGGCGGCGTTCGCGTCGGTGCCGCGGCCCACCATGGAACGGTATTCGGATTCGAGATATGTGTAACGGAAGTTCTGGCGGAAGGTCAGCACTTCGTTGAACTCATGGGCGAACTGGTAGCCGAGGGTGAATTGGGTGCGGTCGTAGTCGTTCCATTCCGGTTCACCCAGGAAAGTCGAGGTATCGATGTATCCTCCGTCGCCCCGATGCAGGGTGCCGGTTTGCGGGAGGAATTGGTAAGTCGCTCCTCCTTCGTCCTTCTGGAACTGGCTCAGGAACGTCACCGTCGTGCGATCCGTGATGTTCCAAGTCAGGCTCGGGGCGATGAAATAGCGGTTCAGCTCCGTGTGATCCACCTCCGCGTCGCCGGTGCGGGCCAGACCGACGATCCGGAACGTCACGTTGTCCAGAGCCGTTTTGCCGTTGACGTCGAAGGTTCCCTGATACGTGTCATGGCTGCTGACCTGGAAACCCACGCGATTGAACGGATTTTCCGTGGGGAGTTTGCTGACCGCGTTGATCAGACCGCCCGGAGAAACCTGTCCGTAAAGCACGGCGGACGGGCCTTTCATCACTTCCACCCGCTCCAGCCCGAAGGTGTCGAACTGGGTCCGGTTCCACTGGCTGCCGGCCGGACCACGCAGACCGTCCAGGTAAATATTGTTGGTGAAGCCACCGGTGTCATAGCCCCGGATGTTCAGGGTATCCACCCGGCTGTCCATGCCCTGGAATTCCGGAACCACCCCGGCAGAGTAGGAAACAGCGTCGGTCAGGCGCTGCACGCCCCGGCTGTCCATGTCCGCCCGCGTTACCGCGGAAACGGACTGGGGTGTTTCAAGGATCGGTGTATTCACCTTGGTGCCCACCGAGCTGTGGGTCGCGATTTTGCGACCTGTCACTTCCAGTTCAGGCAGGGCGATGGATTGAGTGGTTTCTTCCTGGGTAGTAGCAGGTTCCGCGGCGAAAACCAGCGGGACGCTGACCGAACTCAAGGCGGCAATCAGGGCCAAACGACGGCAGTATGTATTTCGATGTTTCATGGGGAAAGAGAACGCAAGATTCAAACGAGGGATTGAAAATAGTGAACATGCGACGCGATCTCAATAAACGACAAACAAATCAATCTCAAAAATGGACAAAATCGGAAAAAGGAGAGGGGGTGGAGCGCCGACGTTCACGTCGGCTCTTGCTCTTGGGGGGCACACTCGCCCTCTCGTGTTCAGGAGCGCGCCCCCGCGATCCGTTCTTCCTTTCAACGTTCAATGTTGGGCGTTCGATGTTCAACGTTCTCTCCCCCTTCTTCCACCCGTTTCCGGCGAGGCACCGGAAACCACACGCGAAGGCGCGTGTGCTCTCCAAGAGCCGACGTGGACGTCAGCCCTCCATCATTCGCACTCCGAATACATCGTATTTACATGAATGAGGAAAAATCCTCTTGCCAGCCGACGGACTTCGCGAATACTTAGTCAACACAACGAAGAACTCGAAAACCCATTTTTCCCTTCGGTCCGCCGACCGTGACGTTGCTTTTTCCACAATCCAAACCCATTCGCAGCCGTGAAAACTCCACTTCTTTGGCGCAAACACCTCCGCCACAATCGAGGATTCGCTCTCATCGTTACGCTCACTCTTATGGTGCTGCTGACGATCATCGCCTTGGGCCTTCTTTCGCTCTCGACGATCAATCTCCGACAATCCAGCAAGGAACTGGCCCTTTCCAACGCGAAAGCCAACGCCCGCATGGCCCTCATGCTCGCCATCGGTGAGCTCCAGGCCGCCGCCGGCCCGGACACCCGCGTCACCGCCCGTGCGGATATTCTGGATGCGAACAATCCCCCGATCCTCGGCGTGTGGAAAAGCTGGGAAGGGACGGATCATGAATCCAACGGCCGTCCCCTCGCCCCGGATTACGGCTCGAAAAGGCAAAGCGCGGAAAGCGGTGGCCGTTTCGTCCGCTGGCTGGTTTCAGGGGATCCGGAAAAGTTGAATGACATCAACCAGCTTCCTCGGACCGATCGGGCAAACAATCGCGTGGAAATTATCGGAGATAATACGGTTGGAAGAGGGTCCGATCTCCGGAAATATAAAGTGAACCTCGAACCCGTCCAGATCCAGAACAGTAACGGAAGAGGGGCTTATGCCTGGTGGGTGGACGGCGAGAACCAGAAAGCCCATATCCCGCGCCCTGAAGAAGAGCGGTCACAAAGTGCCGCAAGCTGGGCCTCCAAGATGAACAGCCACTCGGTTTCGGATCCCAAGCCTTTCGGTCTGGATGCGCTATTGGACGATCCGGTGGCGGTCAGCAAGACCGTGACACTCCGTCAGACGGATTTGCTCTCGGCTCAGAGCTCGAACCCTCCTTCCCAACAGTATTTCTTCGACCTGAGTACCATATCCAAAGGATTGCTGACCAATACCGCTACCGGAGGATGGCGGAAAGACCTCTCCCTCTTCACCGAGAAATACGATTCTCTGCCAAGTTCTAATCTGCAGCTTTTCCGGCTGAATCCGGATGAGGATGACTCCCGTTCCCGCGCAAGTGTCAATCAGCCGTTGGCCGCAGGTTCTCTCCTTTATCCGTGGGCTTCTTACGGGTCGAGGGGAGCTAGACCTTACGATCAGGCGGGGGCTGTCGCCAGTTGGGCAAATCTTACGGATTACGTTCTGATGTATCGTAAATTCGGGAACTCCCAATCTTTCTCCTTGCCGCGTTCTCCGATGACGATGCAAGGAAATGTGGGAACATATCTACATGCCGTGAAGCCCATGCCAATAGTTGCGCGGGTACAGTGGCTGATTTCATATAATTACAATGCTGGAAGCAATGTGCTTGAATTGTTGATGAATCCGGTGGTGACCCTCTGGAATCCATACAATGTTACATTGGATGTAGGGAGAATGGTGTTCAGTTTGGCTTCCAATACGTCTTTCCCATTGAGTGTTCAGTATGATGTTAATAGTGGTAGTGGAATTATAACAAGTAATGGATATTGGTTTATTTCGGTGGGTGTTATTAATAAATCTGGTATAAGGACGTTGGGTGGAGGTGTATCACCTGAGTTTTATGTTGAACAAGTGGGACAGATTCCTCCTGGAGGTGTGCGAGTTTTTACTGCGGCTACTCGTGCTCTCTCATCTAACTCCATTCGAGCTGACTCCGGATTTGTTCCTTCCAATGGACATCGATTCCAAATGTGGGGATATCATCCAGGTGAATCAGATAATAGACAAATTCGGCCCAACTCTTCATATACAACAATTAGCACTAGTATAAAAACAGAGACTCCTATCCCGGAAGGGTCTCTTCAAGGGGAAACCGGGATTAAATTGGTTGTCAGAGAGGATGGGGGTGGGGGGCAAGGAGCTTCTAGTAGAAAAGATGGTTCGGATAGTAATGAAATGGTTTATCAAATGTTGCTTCCTGCTGCGACCGCTTCATCAAAAGAAATCGGATTGCCTGCAGTGGATGTGCAACAGCTAATAGCAAGTGGAACGTCTTATCCTCTTGCATCCTTCGTCTTTGGCCTTCGATTGCTGGAAAATCTTAATGAGCCTGGAGAAGTGCATACGATTGGGAAAGGATTCGTCCAAGGGACTCCGTTGGCGGGATTCTCTGATATGAATTTGAGTCAGAATGTTCAGGATCGGGTGAATGCTGCTTATGATTACAATGTGATCGTTCATACCGGAAACAGTGACGTGGTGCCTAATGCCAATGGCTCCAATGGCTATCTTTTAACTGGGTTAACCGCAGCTACAGGGTTGGCACGTTGCATTGCCGCCGAGCTACCTGTCCAGCCGCTTTCTTCTCTTGCGCAATTGCAAGGTTGGGACATGCGCTTTGGGAATCCGGTACCGCCTTTCTCTTATAATGTGATTGGGAATTCGGATGCCTCTCCGCTTATTCCTCCCGCTTCGGTGGTTCCTTCAGGGGTGAATTCCAATAATCTTCAACACGATGATTCTTATTGTGCGAATCATTTGCTGTTCGATGACTGGTTTTTCTCGTCGATCAATCAGGGAAACCCCAATCAGTTTGGGCAGGGTGGATCCTTGAAGGATAACTTCAGCAATTTTATCACGGGTCAATCCCCTCTGGCCAATGCCGCCTACAAGCCGGTGGCGGAAGATCAGGCTATTTCACAACGTGGCGGGTCGGACTTGTACGAGCGCTACGTCGAGCCGAACGATTCATGGCGGAAAGTCGCCTCCCGCATTGAAGTGCAGGGAATGTTCAATGTGAATTCCACCTCTGTGGCGGCATGGCGGGCTTTGCTGGGACACGCTCGTGGGCAGCAAGTGCCTTATTATGCTGGAAATAGCAATGTCACTTTAGCTTCTCAAACCGATCACGCGGTGTCCCGATTTGGGGTGGCGGGCGACCCTCAGGCGGATAATGAGTCCCAAGGGGGAGGGGACGATGGCCGATCGAATGCCACTCAATATACGGGATACCGCGTGCTTTCCGATCAGGTGATCGATGCACTTGCGAAAGAAATCGTAAACCAGGTGCGGCAGAGAGGCCCTTTCCTTTCGTTGTCGGAATTTGTCAATCGCCAGCTTTCCAGCAACAAGGACCTGGCTTTGGCCGGGACGATCCAGACGGCGCTCAACGCCATGCAGCGCGATATTCATGGAGGAGTGGACGCCCAGAATGCCAATGCGGATCCGAAAACCTCGGGTTATGAGTTTCCGGAAGCGGCGGAAGGCTCATCCGCATATGGCATGCCGGGATGGATTCGTCAGGCGGACGTTCTTCGTCCTATCGCTCCCATTCTTTCCGCTCGGGATGATACCTTCACGATCCGCACCTATGGAGATGCCCGGGATGCAAGTGGTAAAATCCTGGCCACCGCCTACTGCGAGGCGGTGGTGGCCCGTACTCGCAATTATTGCGATCCGGCCGAGCCTGCGGACTTGGCGGATCCTCCGCAAAGTGCTACCAATAAACTTTTCGGGCGGAAATTCGAGATGATTTCCTTCCGCTGGCTGTCGAAATCCGAGATCTAAATCCAATTCCCATGCGTTATTTTGTTTCATTGCTTCTTCTCGTGGCCTGCAGCTCGATCGGTGTGGCTGCGGAGTCGAAGGCCAAGCGAACCTGTCGCATCCTGTTTTTGTCTCCTCCGGAAAACGCACCCCAAAAGGTGTATTTGAATGATGGCGCGGACACTCGTCCGGTTGAACTGCCTTCACTCAATCTCTCGGAAATTTATGAGCTCGCTGGAGGTAACATTCAGATCCGGTTGTTGGCCGAGCCTCCGGTCGAAGGTTTGCCATTGGCGACCGATTTGCCCGCCGTTGCTGTTCCGGAAAATGTGAGGGATTGTTACCTGTTGGTTACCAGTGACCCCAAGAATGCAAAATTACCCCTGAAGCTTCAGATCGTGGATGCGAGCCCCACAGGTTTCCGTGCCGGGCAGATGATGTGGCTCAACCTGACTCCTTATCAGGTGGGTGGTCAGCTTGGAAGCAGAACGTTGAACTTGAAGCCCAATTCCCAGAGCATTTTGGATTCTCCGACTGCCGGCGATGATACCTACCCGGTCAAAATCGGCTATAATCCCGGCAAAGGACAGAAGCCTGCGCTCATCGTCTCGACCACCTGGATGCACAATATTTCGGGGCGGAACATCGTTTTCGTGATGATGCTCCCAAACAGTAAAATTCCACGCATCAAAGGCTATTCGGATTTCCGTACTCCACCGAAGCAGGGTAAGACCCAGTAAAAATGGAGCGCCGGTGTCCCCACCGGCTCTTTCGTTTTCAGGGTGAGAGCCATTCCGGCATCCTACCTATAAGCCCTATAGGGCGTATAAGGCCCATGAGCCTTTCGCAAAGGACCCCAAGCTGCGTCATGCCGCAGCACTCTAAGCCGACGTGAACGTCGGTGCTCCCTTCCCCTCTTCAAAAAATTTCCCGGGAATTTCCGGGAAATCCGCGGCTTTCCAAAAAAATCCGGAAAAAGCTCAAATTAGGGCTTGTCAGGTTGCGGGCGGTCCCTATGTTCGCCGCCCCCGCATTGCGGACTGCCAAAAAAACCAAAGCAGCCGCCACATAGGGAAAGTTTATCGGGTGCAGCTCCGGAAAAAAGCTTCAGCGAGGTTTCCTCGTCGTCGCTCCGGTTTGTCCCAACAGGAAAATCAGAACCACGCAGGAAATCATGCCGACCATCAATCAGCTCGTTCGCAAGGGACGCCTCACTCCGGCCGAAAAGTCGAAGTCACCCGCCCTCGTGAACTGCCCACAGCGCCGCGGAGTTTGTCTTCAAGTGATGACCCGTACGCCGAAGAAGCCGAACTCGGCTCTCCGTAAAGTTGCCAAAGTGCGCCTCACCAACGGATTCGAAGTCATCGCCTACATCGGCGGTGAAGGGCACAACCTTCAGGAGCACTCCATCGTTCTCGTTCGCGGTGGCCGGGTAAAGGACCTTCCGGGTGTACGTTACCACATCGTTCGTGGTTCCCTCGATACCCTCGGCGTCGACAAGCGCCGCCAAGCCCGTTCCAAATACGGTGCGAAGCGTCCGAAGCCGGGTCAAGCCGCCGCTCCCGCCAAGGGCAAGAAGTAATCTCCGTCCTTCATTAACCTTTACCTTTTAACGTTATGCCACGCCGCAAGCGAGTTTATACCAAGCCGGATCGTCGCGACCCTCGCTACGACAGTCCTCTCGTCGGTCACCTCATCAGCAAGGTGATGCAAGACGGAAAGCGCGCCCTCGCGCAACGCATCGTTTATGCCGCCATCGATCGCGCCAATGAAGGTGTCGATACCGTGGATCCTCTCGAAGTGATCACCCGTGCGGTGGAAAACTCCAAGCCGCGCGTGGAAGTGAAATCCCGCCGCGTGGGTGGTGCTACTTACCAGGTTCCGCTCGAAGTGGCTCCGGATCGTTCCGAGTCCCTCTCCATGCGCTGGCTCGTGAACTACGCCCGTGGCCGCAAGGGTACTCCGATGCACGTCGCTCTCGCCAACGAGATCAAAGACGCCGCCAACAACCAGGGCAGCGCCGTCCGCAAGCGTGACGACGTTCACAAGATGGCCCAGGCGAACCGCGCCTTCGCTCACTTCCGCTTCTGATTTTCCCGGCTCCAGAAACTTCATTCGGCCGGTCTCCGGCACCCGATCGTGAATCCAAACAGTCCAAACCGCCAATATGTGCTTGAACGCACCCGGAATATCGGGATCGCGGCGCACATCGATGCGGGGAAGACCACTCTCACCGAGCGGATCCTGTTCTACACAGGCATGATCCACAAGCTCGGCGAGGTGCACGACGGTGCCGCCACCACCGACTGGATGGAGCAGGAGCGCGAACGGGGAATCACCATCACTTCCGCCGCCGTTTCCACCGAATGGTGGCAGCGCACGGAAGAGGGGACGGTGAAACTTTTCCCCGAGCAGAAGCAACGCATCAATATCATCGACACCCCCGGGCACGTGGACTTCACAGCTGAAGTCGAGCGTTCCCTTCGCGTCCTCGATGGCGCGATCGTCGTGTTCGACGCCGTCGCCGGGGTGCAGCCCCAGACCGAAACCGTCTGGCGGCAGGCGACCAAATACCACGTGCCGCGTCTGGTCTTCGTCAACAAGATGGACCGCACCGGTGCCGATTTCGACAACGTGGTCCGGGAAGTTCGCGAAAAACTCGGTGCCCGTCCCGTTCGCATTCTCATCCCGATCGGTGCCGAGGATCACCTCGCCGGCCAGATCGACGTGGTGAACCAGAAAGCCGTCTATTTTTCCGACGACGACAAATTCGGCTCCACCTACACCGTCCGCGAACTCGAAGGCGAACTCGCCGAACTCTGTCGTGATGCTCATGAAGAGCTGGTGAACGCCGTCACCGATGTGGACGACGTTTTAGCCGAAAAATTCCTCAACGAGGAGCCGATTTCCTCCGAGGAACTCAAACAGGGCCTCCGCCGCGCCACCATCGCCAACAAACTCGTCCCCGTTGCCGGTGGCTCCGCCTTCAAAAACAAAGGCGTCCAATATCTTCTCGACGCGGTCGTCGATTACCTTCCCGGCCCGCTCGACATCCCGGCTGCCATCGGCATGGACCCGGACAACGAGGAGCACAAAATCGAGGTCGTTACCTCGGACAACGAAAAATTCGTCGCCCTCGCCTTCAAACTCTGGGCGGACAAATACGTTGGTAAACTCGTTTTCTTCCGCGTGTATTCCGGAGTCGTGAAAAAAGGCGACACCATTTACAATCCACGCACCCGCCGCACCGAGCGTGTCGGCCGCCTCATCCAGATCCAGGCCAACGAGCACAAGGACATCGAAGCCTGCTATTCCGGTGACATCGCCGCCATGGTCGGCATCAAGAACGTCACCACCGGCGACACGCTCGCCGCCGAGAAATACGACGTCGTTCTCGAGCCGCCGACTTTCCCCGAGCCGGTCATTTCCATGGCCGTCGAGCCAAAGACTAAAGCGGATCAGGAAAAACTCGCCGTCGCTCTCGGCCGTCTCTCCGAGGAAGATCCCACTTTCGTCGTCAAGACCGACGAGGAGACCGGCCAGACCATCATTTCCGGGATGGGCGAGCTTCATCTGGAAATCATCGTCGATCGCCTCCGCCGCGAGTTCAAGGTCGAGGCGAACACCGGCGCTCCGCAGATCGCTTACCGCGAGACCATCACCACCGAAGCCGGTGGCGAAGGCAAGCTCGTCAAGCAATCCGGCGGTCGCGGCCAATACGGTCACGTCATTCTCTCCGCCCGTCCGAACGAAAAAGGCAAGGGCCTCACTATCGAAAACAAGGTCGTTGGCGGCACCATCCCGAAGGAATACATCAACGCCTGTCTCAAGGGTATCACCGAAGCCATGAGCAACGGTGTCGTCGCCAGCTACCCGGTCGTCGATGTCCACGTCGATCTTCTCGACGGTTCCTACCACGACGTGGATTCCAACGAGAACGCTTTCACCATGGCCGCCATTTTCGCCATGCGGGACGCCTTCAAAAAGGCCAAATCCATTCTCCTCGAGCCAGTCATGGCCGTCGAAGTTTCCACCCCTGACGACTATCAGGGTGACGTCATGGGAGACCTGAGCCGCCGCCGTGGCCAGATCCAGAACACCGAGACCAAGGGGAAACTTTCCATCATCCACGTCAACGTGCCGCTCAAAGAAATGTTCGGCTACGCCACCGCCGTCCGCACCCTCTCCTCGGGCCGCGCTTCCTATGCGATGACTCCATCGCATTTCGAGCAGGTTCCGAACAACATTGTCGAAGAAATCGTAAGCGACCGCCTCGGTTAAGCCTCTGCGATTGCTCGCCCTGTAGAACCACAACGTAAACCGTCACCAACCACTCCACCATGGAAAATCAGAAAATCCGTATCCGCCTGCGCGCCTTTGATCACCGCGCCATCGACCGCTCTGCACAAGAAATCGTGGAGACCGCCAAGCGCACCGGCGCTCGCGTTGCTGGTCCGATCCCGCTTCCGACCCGTATCGAAAAGTTCAGCGTCAACCGTTCCGTCCACGTGAACAAAAAGTCCGCCGAGCAATTCGAAATCCGCACCCACAAGCGCCTGCTCGACATCGTCGATCCCACCGCCCGCACCGTCGACGAGCTCAAGAAGCTCAACCTGCCGGCCGGTGTCGACATCACCATCCGCATCTGACCTTCCGTTATTTAGGATCTCTCAACTGATAACAAATAACTTTTAACTTTTCTCTATCGCCATGTCACTCGGCCTCCTCGGCAAAAAAATCGGTATGACCCGCCTGTTCGACCAACAGGCCGGCATCATGATCCCCGTTACCGTCATCGACGTTTCCGGTAACACCATTCTCCAAGTCAAGACTCCTGAAAAAGACGGCTACAGCGCTGTGCAAGTGGGCTATGGCGATCAGAAGGAGCAGCGCGTTTCCAAGCCGGATCTCGGTCGCTTCAAGAAAGCCTCCGCCACCCCGAAGCGCTTCGTTCAGGAATTCCGCTTCCAGAATGATGAAGCCGCTCCCGAAACACACCCCGGCGCCGAACTCTTCTCCGCCGGCCAGTGGGTCGACGTGATCGGTGAAAGCAAGGGCAAGGGCTTCCAGGGCGCCGTGAAACGCCACGGTTTCGGCGGTCTCAGAATGACCCACGGCTCCATGATGCACCGCCGGACCGGTGCGATCGGCTGCCGTTCCACCCCCGGCCGCGTCTGGAAAAACCAGAAAATGCCCGGTCACATGGGCACCGTCCGCAGCACTGTCCAGAATCTCAAAGTCGTCGCGGTTCGTCCGGAAGACGGCGTGATCCTCATTTCCGGTGCCGTCCCGGGTGCCAACGGTAACTACGTCACCGTCCGTCCCGCCAAGAAAAAGTCCGCCTGATCGGGTGGCATTCTGAAACCAATCACGCTCTCAAGTCATGTCGATCAAGTCCTTCACTGAAGAATGCGCCAAATCCGCCAACCTCGTTCTGGTGGGTGAGGAAAAAGGCCGTCAGGCCGTTCACGACCTCGTGACCGCCTACCGCGCCAACCGCCGCTCCGGCAGCGCCAACACCAAGACCCGCGGCGAGGTCTCCGGTAACAACAAGAAAATCTACAAGCAAAAGGGCACCGGTAACGCCCGCCACGGCGACAAGCGCGCCCCGATCTTCGTCGGTGGTGGCATCGTCTTCGGCCCCCGTCCCCGCGATTACTCTAAGAACGTCCCGAAAAACGTCCGCAAGCTCGCCCTGCGCCGCGTCCTCGGCGATGTCATCCGCGGCGGCAAGGTGAGCTTCACCGACACCTTCTCCGTGGCCGATGGCAAGACCAAGTCCTTCATCGCCGCCCTCGGCCCCGTGGCCGCGACCGGTAAGGTGCTCATCGTCGCCAACTCCTTCGACGAGCAAACCTACCTCGCCGCCCGCAACGTCGCCTGGACCCAGTTGACCACCGCGTCCGAGCTCAACGTCGAACAACTCCTCCTCGCAAACGCCGTCATCTTCGTGGGTGACTCCGTTGCCACCCTCGCACAACGCACCGCCTGAACCCGGACCACCCACCGCGATCATGAAAGACATTTACCAGGTCATCAAAAACGTCCGCCTCAGCGAAAAAGCCGCTCTGCTTCAGGAGACCAACAACGAGGTCACCCTTGAAGTCGATCGCCAGGCCAACAAGCTCGAGATCAAACAAGCCGTCGAGCAACTTCTCGGCAAGAAAGTCGTCGCCGTCCGCACCGCGAACTACGATGGCAAACTCCGCCGCCAACGTCGCGCCGATGCCGGACGCTCCGCCAACTGGAAAAAAGCCATCGTCCGTCTCCAGGAGGGCGAATCGCTCGACCTCATCTAAGCGCCCGCCCGCTGCTCAACCGTAACACCTGAAACGTTTCGCGAGTCATGCCACTGAAAAATTTCAAGCCAAACACTCCTTCCGCACGCTACAAAAGTCTCCCGTCCTTCGACGAGATCACCAAGAGCAAACCGGAAAAGAGCCTCCTCACCCCGCTCAAGCGCAGCGGCGGTCGTAACAATACCGGCCGCATCACCACCCGCCACATCGGCGGCGGTCACAAGCGCCACTATCGCCTTGTCGACTTCAAGCGCACCAAGCGCGACGTGCCCGCCACCGTGCTCGGCATCGAATACGATCCGAACCGCACCTGCCGCATCGCCCTCGTGCAATACGAAGACGGCGTGAAATCCTACATCCTCGCCCCCGTCGGCCTGGAAGTCGGTGCCACCGTGGTTTCCGGTCAATCCGTCGCCCCGAAGGTCGGCAACGCCATGCCGCTTGCCAATGTGCCCCTCGGCACCAACATCCACAACATCGAGCTCATCCCCGGTGGTGGCGGCAAGGTGGCTCGCGCCGCCGGCCAGATCGCCGTCCTTTCCAACCGCGACGGTGGCTGGGCGCTCGTCAAGATGCCTTCCGGTGAAATCCGCCGCTTCCACGAAGCCTGCTTCTGCACCATCGGCCAGGTCGGCAACCGCGACCACATGAACGAAACCTCCGGCAAGGCGGGCCGCACCCGCTGGCAGGGTGTCCGTCCGACCGTCCGCGGTATGACCATGAACCCGGTCGACCACCCGAACGGCGGTGGTGAAGGCAAGTCCAAGTCCGGCGGTGGTCGCCAGCACCTTCTGTCCCCATGGGGCCACGCGAAGGGCGAGAAGACCCGCAAGAAGAAAAAGACCACCAGCGTCTTCATCGTCGAGTCCCGCCACAAGAAGAAGTAATCTTCCTCTTCCTCACAGCTCATCAACCAACAAGCACTTCTTCCTATGCCACGTTCTCTCAAGAAAGGCCCATTCATCGATCAGAAGCTTCTCGCCAAGATCGACGCCGTCGTCGAAGCCGGTGCCGACCGCAAGCCGATCAAGACCTGGAGCCGCAACTCCATGATTACCCCGGACTTCGTCGGTCACAACTTCGCCGTTCACAACGGCAAGACCTTCGTCCCAGTTTACGTCACCGAAAACATGGTCGGCCACAAACTCGGTGAATTCGCACCGACCCGTATCTTCCGTGCCCACGGCGGTATCGGTAAGAAATAATCGACTTCGCCCCGCTCCCCGCTCATGCGTCCGAAATTCCACACCCCAGCGATTGTCGCGGCCCTCGGCCTCACGACCGCCGTCGGCGTGTGCGATGCCCGGGCGCAGAGTGTGGAGCAACTCCACGAGACCGTCCGCGTCCTCACGGAACAGAACCAATCCCTTGCCCGTAGCCTTGCCGAGGCCAACCGCGGAGAGAAACAAGCGACCGAGCAACTCGCCCAGGTCCGCGAACGTCTCGAAGCCCTCGGTAAAAACCTGCTGGACGGGGGAGACGACCGTCTCGTCCAGGCCGCCGCCGACCTCCAGCTCGCCAACGAGCGGATCGGCCAGCTCGAAGGAGCCGTCACCCGCCTCACCGCGGCCGTGAACGACTACCTCCGCCAGGCCGTCGTTTCCGACCCGGATTCCCGACTTCGTGTAGAAACTTCTCTAAGAGAGCTTGACGCCGTTCTCGGACTACGCCAGAAGCCCCGCCCCGATGTTCGGACCGGTACGCTTCAGCAAGCCCAGGTCGTCAGCCTCGATCAGGAAAGCCGCATGCTCGTCTTCAACCTCGGTGAAAACCAGGGAGCCAAGATCGGCATGACTTTCCGCCTCATCCGCGGGTCCCAAGCCTACGGAAAAGCCATTCTCGCAGACGTCCGCAAGGGCGTCAGCGGTGCCTTTGTCGAATCCCTCGACAGCGGTGCCGACACCCCACGCCCCGGCGACCTCGCCGTTCTTGAAACCGAATAAGCATCAGCTCTCAGCAACCACTCACGCCCGACGACCCATGGAAGTCAAAAGCACCACCAAATTCGTACGTCTCTCGCCTAAGAAGGCCCGCGACGTCGCCCGTGAAATTCAAGGCCTCGCCGTTTCGAACGCCCTTGATATTTTGACCTTCACCCCGAAGAAGGCTGCCCAGCTGATCGGGAAGACGCTCAAGACCGCCATCGCGGACGCCGAGAACAACTTCTCCCTCGACACCAATTCCCTCGTCGTCAAAGAGGCGGTCATCGGTGCGGGTCCCACTCTCCGCCGTTTCAAGCCGCGCGCCAAAGGCTCCGCGGGTCCGATTCTCAAGCGCACCAGCCACATCTCCATCACCCTGGTCGGCTCCGCTCCCGAGAAAAAACAAAAGGCAGCCCGCAAGGCTCCCGCCAAAAAAGCTGAAGAAGCTCCGGCGGCCGCTCCTGCCGAAGAACAAGCCTAATCATTTCCCTCTCAATCTCATCCCTCACCGAACATGGGCCAAAAAGTAAATCCGATCGCGTTCCGCCTCGCCGTCAACAAAGACTGGCGCTCCAAGTGGTATGCCAGTGGCAAAGACTACACCGACAAGCTCCACGAGGACCTTTCGATCCGCACTTACCTCAAAGGCAAGCTCCAGAACGCCGGCCTCGCCCGCGTCGTCATCGAGCGCGCCTGGAACAGTGTTCGTGTGACGCTTCACACCTCCCGTCCCGGCCTCATCATCGGCCGTCAGGGCAAGGAGATCGAAGTGATGACCAAGGAAATCACCGCGCTTTGCAAAGGTGCCCAGGTCAAGATCGACATCATCGAGATCCGCAAGCCCGAGCTGGATGCCCAGCTCATCGCCGAGCAGATCGCCGTCCAGCTTGAGCGCCGGATCAGCTTCCGCCGCGCCATGAAGCGTTCCATCCAGACCGCCATGGAATTCGGTGCCGAAGGCATCCGCCTCCGTTGCGCCGGTCGTCTCGGGGGTGCCGACATCGCCCGCGCCGAAGGTTACCGCGAAGGCAAAGTGCCTCTCCAGACCCTCCGCGTGCCGCTCGACTACGGTTTCGCCGAAGCCCGCACCGTTTACGGCATCATTGGCGTGAAGTGCTGGGTCAACAAAAAAGAAGACGATGGCACCAAGCCCCAAGGTCGCGAGCGCGGCGAACGGGGTGAGCGCGGTGGCCGTGGTGGCGAGCGCCGCCAGAACAACCGCAACTGATTTTTCAACATAACATCTAATTCCAAGGAGGACTGAGCCATGCCTTTGATGCCCAAACGAACCAAGTTCCGCAAACTGCACCGCGGAAGCCGCTCTGGTAACGCCCAGCGCGGAACCACCGTCGCCTTCGGTGACTTCGGTCTGCAAACCCTCGACCGCGGTTGGATGAGCAACCGTCAGATCGAAGCCTGCCGTATCGCGATCAACCGCTACCTGAAACGTAAGGGCAAGGTCTGGATCCGCATTTTCCCGCAGAAATCCATCACCTCCCGCCCGCCGGAAACCCGGATGGGTAAAGGTAAGGGTGCCGTCAATGGCTGGGTGGCCGTCGTTCGCCCCGGCAACATCCTGTTCGAAGTCGGCGGCGTGACGGAATCCCAGGCCCGCGAAGCCATGCGCCTCGCTTCCTACAAGCTCGGCATCCGCACCCGTCTCGTCGTCCGCAACCCGCACGTCTGATCCGTCAGATTTTTAACCAACCTTCAAATCCGTCCGAATCATGGCCAAAGCCAAAGACATCCGCGAACTCTCCGTCGACGAGCTCAACCTTCAACTCAAGGAGCTCAAGCAGGAGTCCCTCAACCTCCGCCTCCAGCGCGCCACCGGCCAACTGGAAAACCCGGCTCGCCTCCGCCAGGTCCGCCGCGACACCGCCCGTGTCCTCACGGCCCTCAACGCCAAGGCCAGCGCCTAATTCCACCGCCAACGTCGAACCTCTCCATCCTTTATGAGCGAATCTCAAGACAGCAAACCGCATCTTCGCAAGACCCGCGTCGGCGTGGTTGTTTCCAACAAAATGGAAAAAACCATCGTGGTGGAACACGTCGCCCGCGTTCCGCATCCGAAGTTCAACAAAATCGTCAAGCGCTCCAAGAAATACTACGTGCACGACGAAAACGGCAGCGCCAAAATCGGTGACCGCGTCCGCATCGTCGAGACCCGCCCGGTTTCCAAACTCAAGCGCTGGGCCATCGCCGAAGTCCTCACGCACTAACGAACAAATGCTGAAAAGCTGAAAACTGAAATACCAAAAGATTTCGGATCCAAGCCATTCAGCGTTTCAGTCTTTCAGCATTTCAAATTTCAGTTTTTACCTCTTCATCGCCATGATCCAAATGGAAACTCAGCTCGACGTCGCCGACAACACCGGCGCACGCAGCGCAAAAATGATCGGCGTGCTCGGCAAGCGCACCCGCACTGCCCGCGTCGGTGACGTCATCACCGCCCACATCCGCGATTCCATCCCGACCGCTTCCGTCAAAAAAGGCAGCGTCGTCAAGGCCGTCGTCGTCCGCTCCGCCTATCCGGTCCGCCGCGCCGATGGATCCGTGCTTCGCTTCGATTCGAACGCCATCGTCATCATCGACAAAGACAACAACCCGCGCGGCACCCGTATCTTCGGACCGGTCGCCCGCGAGCTTCGTGAAAAACAATTCATGAAGATTGTTTCTCTTGCGCCCGAGGTTCTCTGAACCTATTTCGCCCGCCCCTCGTTTCTTTCCAACTCACCAATCAATGAGCCGCATCAAGACTCACGTCAAAAAAGGCGACCAAGTCGAAATCATCGCAGGCAATCACAAAGGCAAGCGCGGCACCGTGCTTTCCGTGAACGCTTCCAAGAACCAGGTGGTCGTCGAAGGCGGCCGCAAGGTCATCAAAGCCACCAAGCCGACTGAAGCCGACCAAGCCGGTGGCCTCAAGTCCATCGATGGCCCCGTCCATATCTCCAATGTCAAGAAACTGGGCTGAAGCCTCCAAGCTTCCGCCCGCGCTTAAGCCCTGGCGCTGACCCGCTAAAACCATGAGCACACCAGTACTCCAACAACACTATAAGGAAAAGGTCGTGCCAAGCCTCCTCGAGAAGCTTGGTTGCGCCAATATCCACCAAGTCCCGCGTCTCGAAAAAATCGTCGTGACGTCCTGTATGGGTAAAGCCGCCGACCGCAAGGTCGCCGTCGATGACGCCGTCATCGAGATCCAGAAGATCACCGGCCAGAAACCCTCCATCACCTACTCGAAGAAGGCCGTCGCCAACTTCAAGCTCCGCCAGGGAGAAGCCCTCGGAGCCCGCGTCACCCTCCGCGGTGCGCGCATGTGGGAATTCCTCTATCGCTTCATCAACATCACCGCCCCGAACATCCGGGACTTCCGCGGGATTTCCTCCAAATCCTTCGACGGTCGTGGCAACTACGCCTGCGGCATCAACGATCAATCCATCTTCCCCGAGATCGAGCTCGATCAGATCAAGCGCACTATCGGCTTCGACCTGATTTTCGTCACTTCCGCCTCGAACGACGCCGAAGGACGCGCCCTGCTCTCGGAGCTTGGCCTGCCGTTCCGCGACCTGAAAAAGGCCAACGAGGCCGAAGCCGTCGCAGCCAACTAATCCCTGCCCTCAAATCGATATAGGAAACCACTCTTATGGCAGTTCTCTCTGACCCAATTTCCGACTTCCTCACGCGCTTCAAAAACGCCGCCCGCGCCGGCAACGAGGAATTCACCGCTCCTTACTCCCGCATCAAGGCTGACATCGCCAAGATCCTCCAGGAAGAAGGCTACATCTGGAACTACGAAGTCGTCACCGGCGAGCGCACCGAGCTCAAGGTGAAGCCGAAGTTCGTCGATGGCCGTCCCGTCGTGACCGACGTCAAGCGCGTCTCCAAGCCTGGCCGCCGCCAATACGTCGGTGCCGGTGAAGTGCCCCGCGTCCTGTCCGGCCTCGGAATTTCGATCCTTTCCACTCCGAAAGGCGTTCTCTCCGGTGGCTCCGCCAAGCGTCAAAATGTCGGCGGCGAGCTTCTCGCCATCGTCTGGTAACCCTCTAACTCGCGAAAGGAAAACACCACCATGTCACGAGTCGGTCTCAAACCAATCACTCTTCCCGATAAAGTCGCCGTCAAGCTCGACGGAAGCAAAGTCACCGTCGAAGGCCCGAAGGGCAAACTCGATTTCTCCCTTCCCGAAGGCATCACGCTGAAGAACGAAGACAACAGCGTCGTCGTTTCCCGTGCTTCCGAGCAACGCCAGATCCGCGCCCTGCACGGCACCGCGCGCAGTCTGATCAACAACATGATCATCGGCGTTTCCCAAGGCTTCGTGAAAGACCTGGAAATCCACGGCGTCGGTCTCCGCGCCGCGGTCAAGGGCAAGGATCTCGATCTTTCCCTCGGTCGTTCCCACCCGCTCCTTCACCCGATCCCCGCCGGTCTGACCGTCACGGTGAACGAAAACACCAAGATCAAGGTGGAAGGCATCGACAAGCAACTCGTCGGCCAGTTCGCCGCCGAAGTCCGCGGCTACTACCGCCCCGAGCCATACAAAGGCAAGGGTGTTCGTTACGCCGGTGAACACGTCCGCCGCAAAGAAGGCAAGAGCGTCGGTAAATAATCATAACCCGCCGCCATTAACACCAACACTATTTCGGCAACATGAGCACTATCAATCGCAAGTCGATCCGCCGACGCATTCACAGCCGTATCCGCCGCAAGGTCTCCGGCACCGCCGAGCGTCCACGCCTCGCAGTTCACTACTCGAACCAACACATCTACGCCCAGGTCATCGACGACGTGGCCGGCAAGACCCTCGTCTCCGCCTCCACGCTCGACAAATCCTTCGAAAAGGCTTCCTCGAACATCGAGAGCGCCCAGAAGGTCGGAGCGCTCCTCGCCGAGCGCGCCAAGGGCTCGAACATCAGCGCCGTTGTTTTCGACCGCGGCGGTCACCTCTACCACGGGAAGATCAAAGCCCTCGCCGATGCCGCGCGTGACGGCGGACTCCAATTCTAACGCCCCGAAAAGATACCCATCATGGTAACTACTCCAGACAACGCTCCGTCCGCTACTCCTGCTCCGCAGCAGTCTTCCTATCAAGGCAACCGCGGTCATGGCGGCCAAGGCGGCCGTGGCAATCGCGGTCCCCGCCGTGAAGAGCGCCAGGTTCCGACCGACGCCGAAGGCAACGAACTTTCCGAAAAGGTCGTTTTCATCAACCGCTGCGCCAAAGTCGTCAAAGGCGGTCGTCGCTTCAGCTTCTCCGCTCTCGTCGTCACCGGCGACAAGATCGGCAAAGTCGGCATCGGTTTCGGCAAGGCGAACGAAGTGGCCGACGCCATCAAGAAAGCCAGCGAAGGTGCCCGCAAGGTGCTCCAGCCGGTGAAGCTCTCCGACGGAACCATCCCGCACGAAATCTACGCGGAATTCGGCGGCGGCAAGGTGCTTCTCAAGCCCGCCTCCCCAGGTACCGGAATCATCGCCGGTGGCGGTGTCCGCGCCGTGTGTGAAGCCGTCGGCATCCGCGACGTCCTCGCCAAGTCCATGGGCTCCTCCAACCACGCCAACGTGGTCAAGGCCACCGTCAAGGCACTCACCCAACTCCGCACCCGCGACCAGATCCTCGGATCCCGCGGCAAGGCGAAGAAGGAAAAGGCGATCTAAGAAACTCCGACAAGATCAGCCAGATCCGACCGATCCGGCTGATCTTTTCCCCACAACCTCTTTCAAAGATATGAATCTCCACTCCTACAACCCGAATCCGGGCGCCAAGCATCGCGTGAAGCGCCTTGGCTGCGGCGAAAGCTCCGGTCACGGCAAGACCGCCTGCAAAGGCAACAAAGGTCAGAAAGCCCGTTCCGGCAGCGGTACGCGCGTTGGCTTCGAAGGTGGCCAGATGCCCCTTCACCGTCGCCTTCCGAAGCGCGGCTTCAACAACTACGATTTCCGCGACGTGACAGCCTCCGTCAACGTGGGCGACCTCGATGGCCGCTTCGAGACCGGTGCCGTGATCAATGCGGAAACGCTCCGCGAAGCGGGTCTCATCAACGGTCGTTACGATCGCGTGAAGCTTCTTGGCGATGGCGTTGTCGAAAAAGCCTACACGGTCGACGTGTGTGCTGTCAGTGCCTCCGCCCGCGAGAAGATCGAAAAGGCCGGTGGTTCGATCAAAGCGTAACGCTTGCTCGGCGCACTGCCTGAACCAGATCCTGTTTTCCGGTGAGGAAGCGCTTGTGCGCTTCCTCATCGTGTTTATAACCCGCTCGTCATTTTTTCTCTTCCACCATGATTTCCGCCTTCGCGAACACCTGGCGCATCCCTGAACTGCGCTACCGCATCCTTTTCACCCTCGCCCTCATTGTGATTATCCGCCTCGGGGTGCACATCACTCTTCCCGGGGTTGACTCCACCGTCATCAAGGAATGGCTGGATACGGTGCAACAGGCGGATCCGTCCAATCCCGCCGGTGGTGTGACCGCCCTTCTGACGGTTTTCTCCGGTGGTGGCTTGCAGCAGGCGGGGATTCTCGCCCTCGGGATCATGCCTTACATCTCGGCCTCCATCATGGTGCAGTTGATGACCGCCGTGGTGCCGAAGCTTTCCCGTTTGGCCCGCGAAGATGGCGGACGTGAAAAAATCACTCAATACACCCGCTGGATCACGATCGGTATCGCCATCGTCCAGGGCTTCTTCGTCGCCAAGTCGCTGGTGCATCCGGAAACGATGCCCTACATGCACGGGATCGAAAAAATCGGCCGTCCGCTGGTTCCCGATCCGACCGTCATGTGGTATTTCCTGACGGTCCTGACCATCGTCGCGGGCACCGTGCTCCTGCTTTGGATCGGCGACCAGATGACCGAACGCGGTATCGGCAACGGCACCTCGATCATCATCACCGTGAACATCATTTCCGGATTGCCGGGCGCGCTGATCCAGGCGTGGAAATTCTTCACTTCCGGGGACTCTCCCTGGCAGGCTGTTCTTATGGTGCTGCTGATCGCCCTGTTCCTGACGGTGATCGCATCCACCATCGCCATCACCCAGGCCCAACGCAAAATCGCGGTGCAATACGCGAAGCGGGTGGTCGGTCGCAAGCAGTTCGGTGGTCAGACGCAGTATCTCCCGCTCAAGGTCAACTACGCCGGGGTGATGCCGATCATTTTCGCCTCCGCCGTGCTTTCCCTGCCGCCCATGATGATCCAGTGGTTCTTCCCCGGGCGGCCGTGGTCTCAGAAGCTTTTCGATTCCCTGTCCGGTGGCGATTACCCGTATTACGTGCTGGGTGGTATCGGCATTTTCCTCTTCTCGTATTTCTGGGTGGCGATGATGTTCCAGCCTTCCCAGATCGCGGAAGACCTGAAACGCAACGGCGGTTATATTCCGGGTGTGCGTCCGGGCAAGCCAACGGCGGATTTCCTCGACTTCACGATGACCCGCCTGACCTTCGCCGGTGCCATCTTCCTCACCGCGCTGTTCGTGCTGCCGGCCCTGACCGGTGCGCTGGTCAACCTGCCGCCCGGCTCGCTGATTCTCCACTTCTTCGGTGGCACTTCCCTGCTGATTATGGTGGGTGTGGTGCTCGACGTGATGCGTCAGGTGGAAACCCAGTTGCTGCAGAAGCATTATGACGGTTTCCTCCGCAAGGGCAAACTCAAGAGCCGTTACGACCGCCTTGCCCTGAACAACGATGTCGGCCCGAAAACCGCGCTGGTTTACCTCTGGCTTGTAATCGCCGTGCTGATCGTGCTGGGAGTGACGGTGTTCATCTACAAACAGACTCATTGAGCCCTCAACCTTCCAAGCCGTTTCGGATGACCTTGCTGGGGCCCCCGGCTTCCGGCAAGGGGACTCAGGGGCGGAGTTTGGCGGACCGCCTCGGCCTCGATTATCTCAGCACCGGGGCTCTTTTGAGGGAACATGTCGAAAACCGTACCGCGTTGGGTGTGGAGGCCGAGCCGATCCTGGCGCGTGGCCAATACCTGCCGGACGAGCTGATGTTTCCGATCCTGACGGACTGGCTTTCCCGGCAGACCGGCGGCTGGGTGCTGGATGGTTTCCCGCGCAGCGTGCCTCAGGCCCGGTTTCTGGCCGAATGGCTGGAAAATCAGGGGCAGGCACTGGACGCGGCGATTGCCCTGGAAGTTCCCTTCGAGGTGTTGCTGAAGCGCATGCAAGGCCGCGTCGAATGCCCGGATTGCCGCTGGACCGGCCAGACTTCGCAACTGGCCGAAGAACGGGCTTGTCCGCGCTGCGGTGCGACGGCGCAACGCCGGTCCGACGACGAGGAAGCGAATTTCCGCAGTCGCTATCTGGAATTCCAGAACCTGACCTTGCCGGTGATCGATTTTTACCGGAATCAGGGAAACCTGCTGGTCTGCGACGCCAATGCGCCTCAGGACGACGTAACGCGCTCGTTGGTGGATCATTTCACTCAATCTCTTCCCGCCTGATTTCCGGCCGAACCGTGAAAAAGGGCCTTCTCTTCCAACTTTTCCGAATCGTGTCCCGTAGAAACCGAATCCCTCTTAAATCCCCGCGCGAGATCGATCTGATGCGCGAAGCGGGCGCTCTGGCCTCGACCATCCTTCAGGCGATGGCGAAAGAAGTCTCACCGGGAAAAACCACGGGAGAGCTCGACCAATACGCTGCCGAGCTGATGCGTGAGCACGATTGCAAGAGCGCTTTCCTCAATTATCGGGGATTCCCGGCTTACACCTGCATTTCCGTGAATGAAGAAGTCGTCCACGGCATCGGAGGAGCCCGGAAAATTCTGCCGGGCGATATTCTGAAGATCGATGTCGGGATTATCAAAAAAGGCTTCATCGGCGACAATGCGACGACGGTCCCGGCGGGAGATATTTCTCTGGAAACCAAGCGTCTGCTGGCGGTGACCGAGCAATCGCTGTACGAGGCGATCCGGTTTGCCCGCGCGGGCACGAAGCTCGCGGACCTCTGTGGCGCGGTGGAAGCGTACACGGCTCCGCGCGGTTTCACGGTGGTGCGTGAATTCGTGGGCCACGGGGTCGGTCGCAGGCTGCATGAAGAGCCGCAGATTCCGAATTATCGTCCGCAGGGCAAGACTCCGACCCTGCTGCCGGGGATGACACTGGCCATCGAGCCGATGGTGAACGCGGGTGTGCCAGACGTGCGCATTCTCGATGACGGCTGGACGGTGATTACCGCGGACCGCAAGGCTTCGGCGCATTTCGAGCACACGGTGCTGGTGACGGAAGGCGATCCGGAAATCCTGACCGCCAGACCGCGTGAAGCGCTGCCGGAACAATTGGGAATCCCGGCGATTTGAGGAGCTGGGAGCGCGGACTTTAGTTCGCTTGGATTTGCCAATAAAAAAACCCGCTGCGTGGGCAGCGGGTTGGACATTGCGGCGAGACGCCGCAACCACGATCAGAGTTTCTGCAACGTCGCCTTTACGGCTTCGAAGTCTGGGAGGTCTTTCGGGTTATCGTTTACCTCGGCATATTGGATGATGCCGTTTTTATCGATGACGAAGGCGGAACGTTTCGCGACACCGCCGAAGATGAGGTTTTTCTCAGGCAGGAAGGAGTCGTAGGCCACGCCGTAGGCTTTGGCGACGGTGTGCTCGTAATCGCTGAGCAGCGGCAGGGTGATGCCTTCTTTTTTCGCCCACTCGGCTTGTGCGAACGGACTGTCGCCGGAGATGCCGTAGACTTTGGCGTCGAGCGATTCGTAGGCGTTGATGCCGGAGGAGAGATCGCAGAGCTCGGTGGTGCAGACGCCGGTGAAGGCGGCGGGGACGAAGAACAGGACGATGTTCGATTTTCCGATCTGTTCGGAGAGTTTCACGAGTTCCGGGCCTTCCGAGCCCATGGTGACGAGGGTGAAATCCGGTGCTGAGTCGCCTACTTTCAATGACATGGTGGTTTGTGGGGTTGTTCGAAGGATGGGCTCCATGTATGACGGCCCGCAGTCATGTCATACGAATTTTCAGAATTTGGCCAGCATCTAGGAAAGGGTAGCGGGATCGGGGAACTGATGGACGATCTGGGGCATGCACTGGCAAGCGGAGGACCGGACCTCAAGATGCTGGGTGGCGGCCAGCCGGCGCAGATCCCGGAGATGAACGCGGTGTGGCGCAGGCGGCTGGAGGAGTTGCTGGCGGAGCCGGATGGGTTGGCGCGTGCGGTGACGGCGTATGATCCTCCGTCGGGGAATCCGCGGTTTCTGGAAGCGATGGCGACTTTGTTCTGGGAGGAATTCGGCTGGGAAATCACGGCGGAAAACGTCGCGGTCACGGCGGGCGGGCAGACGGCGTTTTATTTTCTCTTCAATTTGTTAGCCGGGAAAATGTCGGATGGTTCGCGGAAGAAAATACTGCTTCCGTTAGTTCCAGAGTATATCGGCTATGCGAATCAGGGGGTGAGCGGTGAAATGTTCCGCGCGGTGCGGCCGGTGATCGAAAAAACCGGAGAGCATGAGTTCAAGTATCGGGTGGATTTCGAGAATCTGGAAATCACTCCGGACATTGCCGCGATTTGTGCGTCGCGCCCGACGAATCCGACAGGAAACGTTCTCACGGATGACGAAGTGGCGCGGCTTTCCAAGATCGCGAAAGAGCACGGGATTCCGCTGATTCTGGACAATGCGTACGGGCATCCGTTTCCCGGGATTATTTTTTCGGAGACGAAACCGTTCTGGGAACCGCATGTGGTGCTGACGTTCAGTCTATCGAAAATCGGTTTGCCGGGGACGCGGACGGGAATCGTGATCGGGCCGAAGGAAATCGTGAAAGCGCTGGGATCGATGAGTGCGATCGCGGGATTGGCCAATCCGAATCTGGGCCAGCAGATCGCGCTGCCTCTGGTGGAATCGAGGGAGTTGTTAAGCTTGAGCCGCGAGGTGGTGAGACCGTTCTATCAGGAGAAATGCCGGTTGGCGCGGGAGGCTGCCGTCGAGGCGTTCGGCGAGGGGGAAGAGTGGTTCATGCACCAGAGCGAGGGTGCGTTGTTTTTGTGGCTGTGGTTCCCGGGATTGCCGATTTCATCGATGGAGCTTTACCGGAGATTGAAAGAAAGGGAGGTGCTGGTGATTCCGGGGTATTACTTTTTCTTCGGTTGTGAATACGAGGAGTGGGCTCACCGGAACGAGTGTATCCGGGTGTCCTATGCGATGGATGAGGAGGTTGTGAGAGAGGGGCTGAAGATCATCGCGGAGGAGGTGAGGAGGAGCTACGGGAGATAGGACTTATAGGGCTTATAGGGCTTATAGGGCTTATCAGTTGCTCTCAATGAGCGGCGAGCCAGTTCGGGCCGGTGCTGTGTTCTACTAGAATGGGGACATCGTTCGGCAGAGGGAGGGCGTGGCTCATGGCGTGGAGGATTTTCGGAACGAGGGTTTCCTGCTCGTCGAGGGCGAGGTCGAAGACGAGTTCGTCGTGGACCTGGAGGAGCATTTTGCTGCGGTAGTTTCCTTCGCGCAGGAGCTTGGCGACGTTGATCATGGCGAGTTTTATCATGTCGGCGGCAGTGCCTTGAATGGGGGTATTGATGGCGGCGCGCTCGGCGTTTCCGCGCAGGTTCTGGTTGCTGGAATTGAGATCGGGGAAATAGCGGCGGCGGCCGCTGAGGGTGGAGACGTAGCCGTTTTCGCGGGCTTCCTGAATGGTGCGGTCCATGAATTCGCGGATGGCCGGGTATTCGCGGAAGTAGGCTTCGATGATGGCGGCGGCTTCGGTACGGGGAATGGAGAGGCGCTGGCTGAGGCCGAAGGCGGAGATGCCGTAGATGATGCCGAAGTTGACCATTTTCGCGGTGCGGCGCATGTCGGCGGTGACGTCTTCGGGTGGGATGCTGAAGACCTTGGCGGCGGTGATGGTGTGGATGTCGGCGTTGTTCCGGAAGGCTTCGATCATGGTGGCATCGCGGGAAATGGCGGCCATGACGCGGAGCTCGATCTGGGAGTAGTCGCAGGAGAGAAGGGTGAAGCCTTCACGATGGACAAAGGCTTTGCGGATCTTGCGCCCGGCTTCGGAGCGGATGGGGATGTTTTGCAGGTTCGGGTCGTTGGAGGCGAGGCGACCGGTGGCGGCGACGAGCTGATGGAAGGTGGTGTGAATGCGGCCGGTGGCGGGGACGATGTGGTTCGGCAGGGCGTCGAGGTAGGTGGATTTGAGTTTGGAGGCTTCGCGCCAGGCGAGGATGTCGGCGATGATGGGATGTTTGCCTTCGAGTGCGGCGAGCGTTTGTTCGTCGGTCTTGAACTGGCCGGTTTTGGTTTTTTTCGCCTTGTCGGCGAGTTCGAGTTCTCCGAAGAGGATTTCGCCGAGTTGTTTGGGGGAGCCGATGTTGAAGGGGCGACCGGCGTGGGTTTGGATGGATTTGGCGAGTTCGTCGATCTGTACCTGCAATTCGCCGCCGATGGTGGCGAGAGCGGAGGGATCGATGGCGATGCCTTCCATTTCCATGCCGACGAGCACGGGGAGCAGCGGGTTTTCGATGTCGCGGGAAATGGTTTCCTGCCCGGAGGAGGCAAGGAGTGGTCGCAGTTTTTCTGAAATCTGCCAGGTGATGTCGGCGTCTTCGGCGGAGTATTCGGCGAGGACGGGGAGTGGGATGGCGGCGATGTCGAGGTCTTTGCCGGCTTTGGTTTTCGCGGCGAACTGGAAAAGGTCGTCGGTCTGGGTGGCGGGTTCGCTGGGGATGGGTGCGGCGATGTCGGCGAGTTTGACGGGAGTGTATGCTAACAGAGTTTCCGAGAGGTAGTCCATGGAGTGCCTGCGTTCGGGAACGACGAGGGAATCGACAAGGAAGGTGTCGAAAAACGGGCTGTGGACTTCGATGCCGTGCCGGAGCAGCAGCGAGAGGTCGAATTTGAGGTTGTGGCCGATTTTTTCGGCGGGGAGGGAGAAGATGGTTTGGAGATCCGGAAGCTGGGACGGGAGGTCGGTGATGGGGAGATACCAGGCTTCGTGGGCTTTCCAGGAAAAGGCGATGCCGAGAAGGCGGGAGGTGAAGCGGTCGAGGCCGGTGGTTTCTGTGTCGAAACAGAACGAAGGCTGCCGTTTCAGTTCGGCGAAAAGTTGTTGCTGGAGTTCCGGCGTGTCCGCGAGGTGATAGGTGTGGGGAGCGTCGCGGATGGTTTTGAAGGTCTGGAAAAGCGTCGGCTGTTCGGCTTCTTGGGGCGTGGAAGAAACCGGAGCGCTTGTGCCTTCGCCGAAGAGTCGCTTGGTGAAGGTGCGGAATTCGAATTCGTTGAAGAGCACCTTGAGCGCTTCGTCGTCACGCGAGGAAAGCAGCAGATCGTCCCATGTGACGGAAATCGGAACGTCGCGGATGATGGTGGCGAGCTGTTTGGAGAGGAGGGCGGAGTCGCGGTGGAGTTCGAGGTTTTCCTTTTGTTTGCCTTTGAGCTTCGCGGTGTTGGCGAGGAGGTTTTCGATGGAGCCGAATTCGGCGATGAGTTTTTGGGCGGTTTTCGGACCGATGCCGGGGACGCCGGGGATGTTGTCGGAGGCGTCGCCCATGAGGCCGAGGAGGTCGATGATTTCGTGGGGATCGCGCACGCCCCAGACTTCGGGGAGCTGGGTGAGGGTGATCGTTTCGTGATCGGTGCCTTTGCGGCCGGGGCGCCACATGAAGGTGGTGGGGGAAAGGAGCTGGGCAAAATCCTTGTCGGGGGTGACCATGTAGGATTCGAAGGTTTTTTCCCGGTCGGCGTGCAGGACGAGGGTGCCGATGATGTCGTCGGCTTCGTAGCCATCGAGCTCCAGCACGGGGATGTGAAAGGCGCGGCAGAGGCGTTTCACGTGGGGGATGGCCTCGGCGAGCTCTTCCGGCATGGCGTCGCGTTGGGCCTTGTAGTCCGGGTAGGCGATGTGGCGGGGAGTGGGTGCGGAAGTGTCGAAGGCGACGCCGATGTGGGTGGGGTTTTCCTTTTCGAGGATCGCGAGCAGGGTGTTGATGAATCCGTAGAGGGCGGAGGTGTTGACGCCCTTTGAGTTACGGATGGGGCTCTGGATCAGCGCGAAGTGGGCACGGTAAATCAGGGCCATGCCGTCGAGCAGGAAAAGGCGGTTCATGGCCTGAAGATGAACATCTCAAGAGGGACGTCCAATCCTGAAGCTCGGCGGAGGGGAAAAGATGAGAAAGATGGGGGGCCGACCTGCCACGAGCCGGAAGTTCAGCGCGAAGCCGAAAAGAGTGCCGGGCTATTTCGGGTCGGCTTTATCGCTACCTGCCGTCGGTTCCAGATTGGTGGAAGTGGAGGGGGCGTAGGATTTGACTTCCAGTTTGTTGGGAGCGACGGAGCCGGGTTTGTTATCGGCGGGAGGATTGGCTTTTTCCACCGGGACTTCCGGTTTCGATTCTTCGTTGGCTTGGATGGCCTTGGGCTCGTTCGCGGTGCGGATGGCCTGATAGAGCAGGTTGTAGTTGTGGCGGACGACGGAGGGGAAGGAGACGCGGCCGGCTTCGACGATTTTTTCCTGCAAGAGCTTGGAAGTCAGGTCCGCGACGAGGTCGGTGCCGATTTGCACGGCGTGGTCGACGCCGGTCATTTTCTGGCCGGCTGCGGTGCCGCCACGGATGACGTCGCTGCTGATAGAGCGGCCCTGGATGGCGATGCTCGATTGGGCGGAGGCGATGTTGCCTTTCGGGCTGACGGTGATTTCGAGCACGGCGTAGTCGTTGTTCGAGAACCAGCCGCGGACGTTGTCGATGCGGACGGAGACGAAAATGCCGCCATCGGGGGTGGGGCTGACCTCGGGCCTGAAGGTGCGATAGGTGGAGCCGGAGTGGGGGTAGTCCACGGTGTTGCCGCCTTTTTTCCAGCCGCCGAGACTTTTGCCGAAACCATCGAAATCGATATAGGGCGCGGCAAGGCATGCCGTGGCGCTCAGGGCCAGGGTAATCAGCGTGAGAAACAGGGATTTCATGTCGGTTCGGGAAAGAGTCCGCAGAGGAATACGGGGAAAAGCGGGATTTTATTCAGAAAATTCTTCGGGAGGGGCAGGTTTGCGGGAGCCGAACAGGCGGGCGGCCTGCTGATGGGCTTTGGCTTTGTGCTCATCCTTGACGTAAGCGGCGACGGTGCCGAGGGCGGCGACGAGTGCTCCCCAATCGTCGGTGTAGCCGATGCCGGGTAGAATGTCGGGGATCATGTCCGCCGGGAGAATGAGGTAGCCGAGGGCTCCGACGATCACGCCTTTCGCCCACTTCGGGGTTTCGCTGTCCTTGAGGCAGTAAAACAAGGTGAGCGAGGTGAGCAGGGCTTTTTCTCCGGCGATTTTCGCCACGGTGGCGAGTTTTCTCCACAGGCGGGGACCGGAATACCAATGCCCGGCTTGGTAAGTCATTGGAGGTAGTGAATTTTCAGCCATGTGCAAGGCCTCGCGAGGCCGGGGAAGACGCGCTCAACATGGCGCAGGATTGGCCCTCCCGCAAGAACAAGGACGTTCCGGTTGATTCGGTGCCGGGGAGTCGATAGCGTGGCGGGGTGACCCGTCCCGTCGATGCCGTTCTGGATTTCCTCCGTTCCGAAATGGAACGCGGGGTGACGCACCTTCATCTCGATGAATCGGCCCGGGACGGATTGCGGGAACTTTACCTGCGCACCCGCAGTGGCAAGCGACCGAATGCCCAACCGGTGGAAAACGGCCAGCCCGCCGCCGCACCCGAGGCTCCACAGACTGCAGAGCCGGTTGAGGTTTCCGGGGATTCCAAGGAGGCTCGTTTGGCATCGATCCGGAGGCAGGCGGAAAATTCCACGGCGGCGCGTGCGCTTGGGACGTTGCGCGAGACGATGGTGTTCGCGGTCGGGAATCCGGATGCGCGGTTGATGCTCATCGGCGAGGCGCCGGGTTATCACGAGGAAAAGGAGCGTGAACCGTTCGTGGGGCCTGCCGGACAGAAGCTCAACGACATCCTCAAGGCGATGGGGGTCCGGCGCTCCGAGGTTTATATTTCCAATATCGTCAAGTTCCGCCCGGCGATGCCGAAGCAGACGACGAACAACCGCAAGCCGACGCCGGAGGAAATGGCTTCGTGTTTGCCGTTCGTGAAGGCGGAGATCGGAATCGTGAAGCCGGAATGCATCATCGCTCTCGGTGGCACGGCGGCGGAGGGGTTGTTGGGCCTCAGTGGCACGGTGACTTCGATGCGCGGCCGGTGGCATGAGTTTGACGGCGTGCCGGTGCGGGTGACTTACCACCCGAGCTACCTCCTGCAGAGTGGAGCGACGAGCAATGCGAAGCGCTTGCTGTGGGAAGACATGCTGGAGGTGATGGAAAAACTCGGCCTGCCGATCTCGGACAAGCAGCGTGGGTATTTCCTGCCGAAAGCGTGAGGGAAAAGCCGGTGAGGACACCGGCGCTCCATTTACACAGGCACTTTCATACCTTCCGCTTCGGCGAGGATTTTTTGGTTCTCATCGAACGTTAGAAACTGCTCCGCTCCCAGATGCAAGGCGGTCGCGACGTGAAGCAAGTCCGCGAACCGGTGACCTCTTTCCCGGGTGTGCCCCCGGCTGAGATTTTCCGCAATGCGGTGAACATCCGGCCAATCCACCGTGGTGACTTTCAGCACTCCGTCATTCAGGTCGCTTTCCAGATCGCGAAGCATCCTTTCTCCTTCCGTGGCCGAAAATCCTTTCTTCCGATCCAGAGAAAACAGCCGCATCTGGAAACGGATCGATTGTCTGAATTCGAACAGCAGCAGCCCTGAGACAGAGAGTGGCCCGCCTATCGACTCCATAAAGCGGATCGCCTTGGGGGAATGGATCTGCCTGCGGTAAAGTGAGCAGAGGAACGACGTATCCGGAAACAAACTCATCCTTCCTCACCCTCCAGTTCATCCGCACGCATCCGGTCCACTTCTTCCTGGGAGAAAACGCGATCTCCCCAAATCGCTTTCAACCGCGCTTCGAAATCCGGCATTTTGAACGGCTTCGGGTTTTCCGCGTGGATGGGGCGCAAGATCGCGATGGCTTCTCCGCGTTTTTCGATGCGGATTTCCTCGCCCTCGCCCAGCCAGCTTTCGAGCTTGGAAAACTCGTTTCGCAACTCCCTCACGGTGGCCGTTTTCATGTGGACACGATATGTCCACATCCGGCGAAGTCAACTTTTCACAGGTTTTTCCCCGAGGATACGGATGGATTCCGGGTGCTTCTTCTTCCGGAGATCGAATTGCCGCACCGCATGGCGCTGGAGGTGTGCGACGGCTTCCTCGACGTCATCGGTGAAGAAAACCAGCTCCGGATCGTCCGGGCTAATCATGCCCTCGTCGGCCATCTTGTAGAGGAAGTCCATGAGCGGCTGCCAGTATTCGCGGCCCATGAGGATGATCGGGAAATTTTTCAGCTTTCCGGTCTGGATCAGCGTCATGGTCTCGAACATCTCGTCCATCGTGCCCGCGCCGCCGGGCATGACGATGAAGGCGTAGGAATACTTCACCAGCACCACCTTGCGGGTGAAAAAGTAGCGCATGGTGACGGAGCGGTGGACGTAGGGATTGAGGTGTTGCTCGAAAGGCAGCTCGATGTTCACTCCCAGCGAGCGCCCTCCGACTTCGTAGGCTCCCTGGTTCCCGGCCTGCATGATGCCGGGGCCGCCGCCGGTCATGACGGTGAAGCCGAGGCGGGCGCAGGCCTCGCCCATTTTCCGCGCCAGTTCGTAGTATTTCGTGCCCGGAGGGGTGCGCGCGGAGCCGAAGATCGTGACGCAGGGACCGGCGAAATGAATCACACGGAAGGCCCGGAACAGGTCGCGCCAAACACGGCACAGGGTGAAAAAATCGTGGATGCGCGAGCGCGGACCGGAAAGCAGACCGCTGTCCGAGGTCTCCAGCTCGAAAATTTCCTGTTCGGCGACTTCCTGGGGAGAGGCTTGCTGTTCAGGAGAGGCTTCTGGCTTTTTGGGGCAGGCGGGGAAACTCACACCCGACAGCTAACACGGGAGAGGGAAATGGAAACGAGAAATGTGCCTTTCTCTTCCAGATCAGCATTTTATGACGAAAAAAGGCGCGACCGGGAAGTCCGGCCACGCCTGCGAAGATGAGAAAAACGATGGGGCTCAGGCGGCGAATTTCTTCGCAACCGCGTCCCAGTTCACCACGTTCCAGAACGCGGAGATGTAGTCCGGGCGACGGTTCTGGTAGTTGAGGTAATACGCGTGCTCCCAGACATCGAGGCCGAGAATCGCCTTGCCGGAAAGGCCGGCGACGGATTCGCCCATGCACGGGCAGTCCTGATTCGCGGTGGAGCCGATGGCCAGAGAGCCGTCGTCCTTTTTCACCAGCCACGCCCAGCCGGAGCCGAAACGGGTGGCGGCTGCTTTGCCGAAGGCTTCCTTGAAGGCATCGAAGGAGCCGAACGCCTTGTCGATGGCAGCCGCGAGATCGCCGGAAGGAGCCTTGGCGCCGCCCGGGGCGATGATTTCCCAGAAGAGCGTGTGGTTCGCGTGACCGCCACCATTGTTGCGGACGGCACCGCGGATGTCTTCCGGCACGGAGGCCAGATCGCCGATCAGTTCGCAGAGGCTCTTGCTTTCGAGCTCCGGCTTGCCGGAAATGGCGGCGTTGAGATTGGTGACGTAGGCGTTGTGGTGCTTCGTGTGATGAATCTCCATCGTGCGTGCGTCGATGTGAGGTTCGAGGGCATCATAGGCATATCCGAGTTCGGGAAGTGTGTGGGCCATAGGAATCTGGAGTTTGGTTTTGCGTATCGAGCAGCGGTCCGGTAGGACGAACGGGCCCGGCAACACCGCATTACGAAACCGAGCAAACCGCGACTCGCAAGGAGAAAACCTCATGCCCGCCGAACTCTATCCTTATCTTCCACAGATTCTTTCCGCGGCCATCGGCCTGCTGCTGGGCTGGCTTTTCACTTACCTTGTCGCTTCGGGGAAAATTTCGGCACGCGACGAGCGGCTGAGAGCGGAGGAGCGCCGCTCCGCCGAGATCGAGGCGCGCCTTGCCCACGCTTCTTCCGAAGCCGAGCGCCACGAGCAGGAAGCGCAGACATTTCGCAACCAGTTCACCGAGCTTCGTGCCCGCCTCGAGAGCGAGCTGAAAGCCGCCTCCGAAAAACAGGCACTGCTGGAACGAAGCGAAGCGAAGCTTTCCGATACCTTCAAAGCGCTTTCCGCCGATGCCCTGCGCGCTTCGTCCGAGCAATTCCTGCGTCTGGCGAAATCGTCGCTCGCCACCCAAACGGAAGAAGCGAGGGGAGATATCGAACGGCGGAAACTCGCCATCGAGTCCTTGGTGAAACCCGTCGCCGAATCCCTCGGGAAATTCGAGATGCGCATCGGCGAGATCGAAAAAGCCCGCGAAGGCGCCTATGCCGAACTGAAAGAACAGGTGCGCGCTCTGGGCGAAGGCCAGCTCGGCCTGCAACGCGAGACTTCCGCGCTGGTCAAGGCGCTGCGCCAGCCGACCGGTCGCGGCCAATGGGGGGAAATCCAGCTCCGCCGCGTGGTCGAGCTCGCCGGGATGCAGGAACACTGCGATTTCGACACCCAGCACACCGCCACCACCGATGAGGGGAAACGCCTGCGCCCGGATCTCGTCGTCCGCCTGCCCGGAGGGAAAATCATCGTTGTCGATTCCAAGACACCCATGGACGCCTACCTCGACGCGCTGGAGGCACAGGACGAACAAACCCGCGAGGAAGCCCTGCACCGTCACGCCCGCCAGGTGCGCACCCACATCCAGCAGCTTTCCTCGAAGGATTACACTCGCCAGTTCGCCCAGACACCCGAGTTCACCGTGCTATTCCTGCCGAGCGAATCGTTTTTCTCCGCCGCGCTCCAGAGCGATCCCGGCTTGATCGAACAAGGCGTGGATCGCGGTGTGATTCTCGCCACGCCCACCACCCTCATCGCCCTGCTCCGCGCCGTTTCCTACGGTTGGCGGCAGGAAGCGATCGCGGAAAACGCCCGCGAGATTTCCGCCCTCGGCCGCACTCTGCACGAGCGCCTCGCCAAGCTGGCCGAGCATTTCGCGAAACTGGGACGTTCGCTCGGCAGCGCCGTGGAAAATTACAACAGCGCCGTCGGATCTTTCGAAACCCGCGTGCTCAGCACCGCCCGGAAATTCGAGGACCTGAAGGCGACTTCGGAAGCCGCGAACATTCCCACCCTGGAGCCGGTCGATAAAATCCCGCGTGAATTGCAATCCGCCGCGCTGCCCGCTCCGGCTTCCGCCCTCGCCGCACTGGCTCAGGCGAGCGCCGTTACCGCGCGGCATCAGGAAGTCCAGGAAATCGCTCTGGACACCCAGAAATCCGATGAGCTGCTGACCCCGGAATTCGATGACAATTTCACCTTCGTCCCCGATCCTCCGGCGAGCGCGAAAAACGCCGCGGCGGACCTGAGATCGGCGCTGGATCTGTGAGAAATCAGGACGCCAATTTCAGGCCGACGATACCGCTGACGATCAGTAAGACACACACCATCCGGCCCGCTGTCGCCGGATCTCCGAGGAAGAGAATGCCGCAGATCACCGTGCCGACCGCCCCGATTCCGGTCCAGACCGCATAGGCGGTGCCGATCGGCAGCGATCTCGCCGCCAGACCGAGCAATCCGATGCTGATGACCATCGCGATGAGAGTGCCGACACTCGGCCAGAACCGGGTGAAACCGTGTGTGAATTTCAGGCCCACGGCCCAGACGATTTCAAAAAGAGCCGCGATGATGAGGATAACCCAGGACATAAATCATTGATGAATTTGTCAGGGCCGTCCCCGGTTGGTGTGTGGTCATCGGGGCCGTCCCCGATGCTCTTCGGTGCGAAGAATGTGGCTGAAAAGTAGGGACGGGACGCGTTTTCGCAACGATTTTTCGTGGAACCTCAACGCCGGTCCTTCTTGACAAGCCCAACCGCTGGTTTCAGACGCAGGCATCGCCTCGCGGTTCGTTTTCACCCAGGATTTCCACTTTCATGCTTCCCGCACTCACCGGCCAATCTCCCGATTCCCTCGCCGCCTGGCTGAAGGAGCAGGGCGAACCCGCGTTCCGCGCCGGGCAGATTCTGGAATGGGTGTGGAAGAAAAAAGTCACGTCCATCGATGCGATGACCAATCTTTCCGCCGCGCTGCGCGAAAAGCTCCACGCTTCATTCCGGCTCTCGGCGCTCGAACATTCCACGACTCAGGGATCGAAGGACACGACCCGGAAATTTCTCTTCCGCCTGCACGATGGCCGCTATGTGGAAAGCGTGCTGATCCCCGCCAATCCGGCGCTTTACGGGGAAAAATCCGACCGCCGCACGCTTTGCGTCTCCTCGCAGGTCGGTTGCGCCTACGGGTGTAAATTCTGCGCGTCCGGTCTCGCCGGATTCACCCGGAATCTCGATCCATCGGAAATCGCCGGGCAGGTTTTGGCGGCGGAGCAACTTTCCGGCGAGCGCGTCGATAACCTCGTCTTCATGGGTATGGGCGAGCCGCTCTCGAATTTCGACAATCTCATGGCCGCGATTTCCCTGATTACCGGGGAAAAAACGCTGCATCTCGGCGCACGCCACCTCACCATTTCCACCTCCGGACTGGTGCCGCAGATCCGGAAGCTCGCGGAGCATCCGCAGCAGATCCGCCTTGCGATTTCTCTCCACGGAGCGACCGACGACGTGCGCCAGCAGATCATGCCGGTGAACCGGAAATGGGGCACCGCCGAGCTGTTCGATGCCTTGGATTTCTGGAACAGCCGGAAAAACCAGAAACTCACCCTGGAATATATTCTCATTCAGGGAGTGAACGATTCTCTGGAACAGGCCGCGATTCTCGCCCGTCACGCCCGTCGTCTGCGCGCGAAGGTGAATCTGATCCCCTACAATACCGTCGAGGGGCTGAACTGGAGACGCCCGCCGAACGCCCATTGCCGGGCATTCCAGGAAATCCTGAAAAACGCCGGTGTTTCCGCTACCCTGCGGCTGGAAAAAGGCCACGACATCGATGCCGCTTGTGGTCAACTCCGTCTCAAACAGGAAACGGAGGAAGGAATAATCAAAGCGCCGATCAAGCAGCGGGCATGAACCGGGAAGGTTTTTCCGTTTCGCGCTCCGTGTTCGATTAGGCTTATCGCCCATTGGCGCCAAAAGGAATTGCCGAAAGCGTTGGAGAAAATTGGAGCACGGACTTCAGTCCGCCCCAAAGAATCCAGCCAACAATGCCAAGCGGACTAAAGTCCGCGCTCCCAGTAAGCCATCGAAACCGAACGGACTGAAGTCCGTGCTCCAATTCCCGCTGAATATTTTGGCAATGGGCCTATTTCGGGATCACTAGCGATTGGCCCGGACGGATGATGGTTCCCGAGATTCCGTTTTCACGCTTGAGAGCGGCGACGGTGGTGCCATTGCGGCTGGCGATGGCGGAAAGCGAGTCTCCTTTTTTCACGATGACCCGCGTCGTTTTCGCCTTTGGTTTGGGTTTGGAAGCGGCGGCGGTTTTGGTCTTCGCCGCGGTTGTCTTCGTTTTGGCGGTGGTGCTGCTTCGGGTTTGCGTCGCTTGGGTTTTGGCGAGCTGGGCTTTGGATTTGGTGGTCGACTGGACGTTCGATCTGGCCGCGGTGGCTTGAGCGGTGGACTTCGATTTTACAGAGGAAGCCGTGGCTTTTGGGCGCTGGGTTTCATTCGAGCGACTTGCGGTCTGGCGGACGGGAGGGGTGGATTGGCTGGCTGGCCGAGATCTCGTGGCGACCTCCACCGGAGGTTTGCGGGAAGGTGGGGTGGAAATCGGGATGGAGTGGGAGGGGGGCTGATCCGATGCGGCGATGTGCGGGATATCCCGGGTATCGTCCGCCGTCGGCATGTGGGAACCTTTTCTCCATTTGGAAGGGTTGTCCGCCCAGGCTTCCACGTAGTTCCCGTGCTTGTCGAAGGGGCCCGTCCCTCCGATCACGGAGGACCCGGGTCCGGTAGCCTTGTTTGTCGAGCAACTGGAGAAAGCCAGGGCGACCAGGCAAAATCCGAGAAAATTGTAGAAAAATTTCATGCTTCGTATCGTGGCGAAGAAGTCCATAAAGGTAAAACACTGTTTGCCGTCTGAAGCGATTTTCTGATGCCCGGCCCGACTTCCCTCTTGCCCTGCCGTCAGCGAATCGTCATGAGTGAGGCACAAGGTCGTGAAGGGGCATTAGCTCAGTTGGTAGAGCGCTTCGTTCGCAATGAAGAGGTCAGCGGTTCGAATCCGCTATGCTCCACCACCTTGAAACCATGGTTGAGTCCGGGATTGATGTTCATTTCCGCAACAGTTCGCTCGCTGATTATTGAAGTTCCGGTTTACGTGCGGACGCGTAAAGCAGGCTCCAATGCATCTCGATACCTTCGGATGTCCGCGTCCAGCCGAGGTGTTTTTCGATGCCTTCCAGCACCTGTCGCGGGGTGGCGTTGCTGGTGGCGAAAAGCGTTTTGCAAAAGGCGACCATGTTTTCCACATCCGAGAATCTCCAAGGAACCTGGATGAGTTCTTCGGTGAGGACATCGAAGCCTTCCGCCTCAAGCCCGGCGGAAAATTCACCGTTGTGGAAAAACATGCCGTTGTGACCGCCCGGAGTGTAGGCATCGACGAATTCATTGAGAAACGAAGCGCTGCCGGTGCCGGACATGACGTCCGCCACAGCGAGAATGCCGCCCGGTTTCAGCACGCGCCGCCATTCGGCGAAAATCGGCTGCCGGTTTTGAATGTGATGAAGTCCAGCGAGACTGGCGACCCGCTCGACGCTTTCGTTTTCCAGGGAAAGCCGGGTCAACGCATCATGGCGGATTTCGTAGGACGGGTGGATGGCGGCTGCGAAATGAGTGGCGGGCTCGATGCAGATGAGTTTTGCCGAATGACCAAAACGTTGACGAATTCCATCCGCCACATAGCCGCCGCCCGCGGGGAGATCGACGACGGTGCAATCCGCGCAGGAATCCAATAAGTGGATGAGTGCGGCGCGTTCGTTCTCTCTGGCGAGGGGAGCGCTGGAGCCGGCTTCGTTGTAAAGGTGGCCCCGTGCGTTGAAGATTTTCGTGTAGTCGTCGATCATGGGGGGAGGATGGGCTTCATCCGCCCCGAATGTAAATTCCGGAAAAGGATCACATCATTTCCGCAACAATTCGCTCGCGGTCCAGAGCATGGGGGCCTGGCCGTGGAGGTCGCCCGCGACTTTTTCGCGATCGTTGTAGAATTGTTCGCTGAATCCTTTGTCGGTGCCGATGCAGACGTCTTTGAGGTTGGCGTTTTCATCGAGTTGATCGACGAGGGCGAGCCAGGCTTTGCGGGCGGCGGGACCGTAGGTTTTTTCGTCGAGCCAACCGTTTTTCACGCCGGCGACCATGCCGAAGGCGAACATGGCGGTGCCGGAGGTTTCCGGCCAGGAATCGGGTTTGTCGAGGAGCTGTCCCCACATGCCGTTTTCCATTTGGGTGGCGAGCAGCCCGGCCATCATTTTGCGATAGCATTCGAGGAGGTGGGCGCGTTTCGGATGGCCTTCGGGAAGGTCACGGAGCAGTTCGGCGGCACCTGCGGACATCCAGCCGTTGCCACGGCCCCAGTAAAAATGGGCGTTGTCACCGTGGAAGAAGAGCCCGTTCGGCTGCTGGAGCTTGTCGAAATAAGCGGTCATGGCGAGCGCGGCGCGGTCGAGGTATTTGATGTCCTGGGTCGCTCGGTAGGCTTGCACCTGGATGAGGGGAATCATGTACATGTCATCGATCCAGTAACGCGCTTCCGCAGTGATGCCATCGGGAGTGGTTTTTTCCCATTGGGCGTCGGCGAACCAGAGGCCGAGTTCTTTGTATTTTTCCTCCTTGGTTTGCAGGTAGATTTCCAATGGCAGCGCGCCGAAAATGCGGTAGTCGACGTGATTGATCCGGTTGATTCTCTTCGATCCCGGTTCGGTCAGGAAGGGCTGGAATTTCTCGATCAGTTGATCGCGGAGCCCGGTGTCCCCGGTTGCGTTAGCCACGACAAGCGCTCCGTACCAGGTCATGACTTCAGGGTAGATCATGCCGTGTTTCGCTTTGTCCGGCATGGTTTCGAAGCGGAATTTACGCGGAATGAAATTTTCTGCGACGCGCTTGCCGACGGTGGCCGGATCGGCTTTGGCGGGCCAATCGGAAAGCGAGGCGGGAGTGGCCGCGACGCTGAGCATCGACAGCAGGCCGGAGCACAAAAAGACGAGGGTGGTTTTCATGAATTATTTCGAGGCGGAGATTTGGACTTCGAGGGGGGCGGCGAGGCTTTGGGAAAATGCGTCGAGGTAGGTTTTCCAGGCGTCGAGATCGGTGATGAGCCCGGCTTTATCCCAGGCGAAGCCGGACCAGTAGGTCGTGGTGTTCCGAGAGTCGGTTTTCAACAGGACGAGGTGGTTGAGGGTGTCTTCCTGATGTTTTTCGAAATCCGCGGGGCGGGCGACGATGGCGAGACCTTGATAGCCGGAGTCTTTCTTTTCGGTGCGCTCCCATTTGGCGATCCAGCCTTGTTCGGCATTCACGGCGAGTTCTTCGTTTTTCACCTTTTTCAATCCGGCGGCGGCCACGATCGGAGTGGCTTTCGCGGGCAGAACGTAGGGTTTATACTGGATTTCGACGCGGCTGAGCTGCTGGCCGGCATCGAGGGAAATCCGTTTTTTCTCGGCAATGCTCACGCCGTTCACGCTGTAAGGCTCGTATTCCAGCTCGAAGAGGACGCGGATCGGGCCGTTGGCGAGGACTTTCGAGTTCACGAAATTGCGGGAAACCCAGAGCTGGTCGTTCGCCCAGATGCCGCTGCCGCCGCAGCCACGGCTGAGACCGGCGGAGTAGAAATCCGCGCCGTCGCCATAATCGACGTGATAATCGTCGGCTAGGTACCAGTCGTTGATGACCATGCGCGGGGTGCGCTTGGACCAGATGTCGACAGTGCTGCTGGTCAGTGGTTCGCCTTCCCAGGTTTCCAGGGTTTTTCCATAAGTGCGGTGGGCGATGCGGTCGTTTTCCCAGGCGAAATCATCGAAGCGCTCGCGGTTGAAGCGGCCGAACGCCTTGTATTGGTCGAGTTTGTAAACCTGTTTTTCGCCCACGCTGAGGGTGAAGGTCTTCTTTTCGTTCGCGGCGAAATCCGCCTGAAAAATCACGGCGTCGAAGGTGCGCAGCGGATCTCCATCCAGATCGATCGCCTGGCAAAGCACCTCCTTGCCTTCGCTGTCCTTCACGTGGATCGTATTCAGGTTTTTCGCTCCGAGGGATTCCAGGTCCTTGGCGGAAATCTCGATGGTCTCGCTTGAGCGGGCGAGGGCGAGCGGGTTGGAAACGGTCACTTCCAGAGATTTTGCAAAAGCGGAAACGGGGAGGGCGGCGAGGCCCGCGTAAAGAGTGAGACGGTACAGCGATTTCATGAGTTTCTGGGGAAGACAGGTGGTAATCTGAAAGTCGATTACCTCTACGTCAACGGTCCGCGGAATGTATCAATAAAATGTGCCAAGGGGCGGGGAGTTACTTTTGAAGGACATGCAACGGGTAGAAGGCGTGCCACAGTTTTCCCTGAGTCGGCAGGTGCCGGGGTTTTTGGAATCCGGCTTCCTCAATCAGGGTTTCCCAATTGCCCGAGGTGGGAAAATAGTTTTTGCCGGAGAAACGATAGCGGGAAAGGGCATTCCATTCCACGTCGTCGAGTTCGCCATTTTCCCGCATCGCGTCGAGACGGGTGTAAACGATGGCGTTGTCGAGAGTTTCGGTTTCCTGGGAATAGGCTTCGTCGTGAAATCCCAGAATCCGGGAAGTGAAGCCGAATTCCGCGGCGTCGATTTGCCGATCCCTGAATCGGGAGAGGAGTTTTTCAAATCGGTAGTCTTCGGGGTTTAGATCCGGCGTCAGGATGATGTTTCGCATGACGCAGAGGCCTCCATCAGCGAGCAAGGCATGCAGTTGTCGCAGAAATCCCAGGGTCGCTTCCGGACCGGAAAGGTTTCCGATGATCCCATCGCCTAGAATAGCGATGAGTGGGGAAGAGAGGTGGGATTCAAGCGTGGTCCAACAACCATGGAGAATGGTTTCGCGACCGCTCAGCTCCTCGGGAAGCCAATCGCTGAAAAGCTCGATCGCATCCCGGGAATGATCGATCGCGAAAGTTTTTTCGAAATGGCGGGCGGCGATTTCCCGAAGCTCCGGCGTCATACCGAGCACGAGAGCGGGGACGGCGGGATTCAAATCTCCGCAGGCTTCCCGGTAGCGGATCAATTCCTCGCCGTGGGGTGATCCGGCGGCGTGGCGGGTGCGATGAACGATGGATTCAATGCGCTGATGGTAAGTTTTTTTGTCCCAAGCCATTTGGTGTAGGTGTCGGGTGGGTTTGTCGGCTGCGCTCCATGAGAGCTTCCGTTTCCCGGGAAATGTCGGCGGGTAAGCCCAGATCGATGAGGAATTGGTAAGTCGGCCAGAGCAAGGGTTTGAGAGGAGCGCTGGCTCGCAACGTGGCGACCAGTTCGTCCTGCGAAGGCAATGTGGGGAAGTCTTTGAGGCGATCGATCGATAGCAAGGAAAGCATCGTTCGCTGGCATTTTTCGCACAATCCGCAGTTGAGGCGTCCGTTGCGGTGCTCCCAGCAGATGTGAAGATGCTGCTGGACCACGGGATGATCGGCGATTTTCCGCAGTTTGAGGTTCCGGGTCAGATCGTGGCCGTAGTGATCGAAGCCGACCGCTGCCGAAGACCAGAGTGGATCGGTTTTCCACGAAGTCCCCCAGGGCATGAAATACGCCGTGGAAAATGATGACGAAATCAGCACCCGATCGATTTCGTGCTGCAGCAGATGGGCCGCCGCGGCCAGGGCGGCACCGTGGAACCTTTCCCAGTTCAAACGTCGGAAAACCGGATGTTCCCGGAGATTGGTGCGGAGAATGATGGCGCGTTTGCCGAGTTGTTCCGCCGCTTCGCGAAACCGTGGCTCGAAAGCCGCCAGCCGTGTTTCATCCTTCACCGGAATGTCGTAGCCGCAGACGTAAATGACGGTGTCGATCTCCGGCTGTGTGAGGACCGTGTAAAATGAATCCGCGCCGAGAGAAAGGAACGCCGCCGAATGGCCGCTCGGTTGGGAGTCGGAAAATGTCGGCCGTTTGATTTTGAAGTGCCCGGTGTGGGCATTCCACCAGCTGTGCCACACTTGCTCCCGCGTGAGCAGGTTTTCAGCCAGAACCGGACAGACAGGTTGGGAAAAATTGATCCGCCACCCTGCCAGGTTCGAGGCTGCGGAATAAAGACAGGCCAAGGCTTCCGCTTGTGGACTCAGCTCCACATCCGGGCTCTCAAACCACAATGGAGCGCCTTTTACATCCCAGGTCAGCCGTCCGTTTTGGGAGACCGGGGGAGAGTCCTTCAGGTATTTCAAACGATCGGCGAGCCATTTCTTCATCAATAAATCAGGAAACTCCACAATGGAGCCCCAGCCTGTCAAGTGGCGGGAAAAAGGCAATCGGTCCCGGCAATGGGCCGTCGATGCGGAATTTATCTTGCCAAACCCGGCTTCCATGTCTTTCTTCCGCGCTCAACCCTCAACCTAGGACGATCCGGCACCTCGCGGGATCCATCCCCTACGACCATGAGCGACATCAACCTCAAAGCATATCAGCTCCACGAAGGAGACACCGGCAGCGCCCCTTACCAAGTGGCCCTCCTCACCCAGCGCATCAAGCACCTGACCGACCACCTGAATCAGCACACCAAGGACTTCTCGTCCCGCCGTGGTCTCCTCAAGCTCGTCGCTCAACGTCGCAAGCTTCTGGATTACATCAAGAAAGGCTCCGAAGAAAAATACCAGGAAGTCATCAAAGGCCTGGAACTTCGCCGCTAATTCAAAACTCTCCGCAGAACAGCCACGTGGGAAACCCCGTGGCTGTTTCGCAAAACGGCCCGGGGAGCGGGAAATACCCCGTCTCAGGACCGTCAGACGCCACCCGTTGTCCGCATTTCCGCAGGCAACGGGGTTTTGTCTGAAAACGCAGAATGCCTCCGCCCCGCAATCCGGCCGGGTGGAAAGTACGTCAAGAAAAGAAAGAACACATGAATATCCACACTCTGACGAGCGATGTCGGAACCAATCCGATCACGTTCGAAACCGGCAAACTTGCCAAACTCGCCGACGGTGCCGTTACCGTCCGCTGCGGTGACACCATCATCCTCGTCACTGCCGTTTCCGCCACCAAGGTCAAGGATGGCCAAACCTGGTTCCCGCTCTCCGTCGAGTACAAGGAAAAAGCCTCCGCCGCCGGTGTTTTCCCCGGTGGCTACTTCAAGCGCGAAGGCCGCCCCACCGAAAAGGAAATCCTCACCTGCCGCATGACGGACCGCCCCCTGCGTCCGCTCTTTCCGAAAGGCTACTTCTACGATACTCAGGTCATCGCCATTCTCCTCAGCGCCGATGGCGTGAATGACGCCGACATTCTCTCGATGAACGGCGCTTCCGCCGCCCTCGCGCTGTCCGACATCCCCTTCGCCGGGCCCATCGGTGCCGTGCGCATCGGCCGCATCGACGGTGAATTCGTCGTCAACCCGACCTTCGACCAACGTGAGGAAAGCGACCTCGACCTCATCTACGTCGGCAACAAGACCGACGTCATCATGATCGAAGGCCAGGCCGACGAACTTCCCGAAGACGAATTCGTCAAAGCCCTGCGTTTCGCCCAGGAAAACGTCCAGAAGCTCGTCGAAGCGCAGGAAGAACTCGTCCGCCTCGCTGGCAAGCAGAAGCGCGAATGGACTCCGGTTCTCGCCAAGGAAAACCTCCTCGAAATCGCCTACGAAATCGCCGGCGACCGCATCGAATCCGCCATCTACGCGCCGACCAAGACCGAGCGCGCCAAGAAAGTCGGTGCTCTTCGCGACGAAGTGGAAGCCGCCATCAAGGAGCGCGCTCCCGAAGCCACCGCCTTCGACATCGAGCAAGCCTTCGAATACCTTCAGAAAAAGGCGTTCCGCATTTCCATCATGAAAAAAGGCGTCCGCGCCGACGGCCGCACCATCGACCAACTCCGCAACCTCTACGCGGAATCCAGCCCGCTGCCACGCGTTCACGGCTCCGCCATCTTCTCCCGTGGCGAAACGCAAGCCCTCGCCATCGCGACGCTCGCACCCGCCGACGAGAAGCAGAACTTCGACAACTACGCCGGTGGTGAAAGCGAAAAACGCTTCATCCTGCACTACAACTTCCCTCCATTCTCCGTCGGTGAAACCGGCCGCATGGGTGGCATCAACCGCCGCGAAATCGGCCACGGAGCTCTCGCCGAGCGTTCCATCGAGCCCGTCATCCCGGACGAAGCCGATTTCCCTTACGCCATCCGCGTTTCCTCCGAAGTCACCGAGTCCAACGGTTCTACCTCCATGGCCTCCGTTTGCGCCGGTACCATGTCCCTGCTCTCCGCGGGCGTGCCGCTCATCCGCCCCGTCGCCGGTATTTCCGTCGGCCTCGTTACCGACTGGAACGAAGACGGTTCCCTCAAGGAGCACAAGTGCCTCCTCGACATCATCGGCTCCGAAGACTTCTACGGTGACATGGACTTCAAGCTCTGCGGCACCAGCGAAGGCGTCACCGGCTATCAGCTCGACCTCAAGCTGCCCGGCATCTCGCTCGATCTCCTCGCCGAGGCGATCACCATCGCGAAAAACGCCCGCACGCCGATCCTCGACAAAATGGCCGAGGCCATCGCCGCTCCGAGCGAACTCAGCCCTCACGCCCCGCGCATCGTTTCCCTCAAGATCCCTGCCGACCGCATCGGCGAGCTCATCGGACCGGGAGGCAAGAACATCAAGGGCATCCAGGCCGAATCCGGCGCCGAGATCAACATCGAGGACGACGGCACCGTGCACATCTACGCTTCCAAGCAGGAAGGTCTCGATCGTGCCAAGGCCATGATCGACCGCATGTTTGCCGAGATCGAAGTGGGCAAGACCTACACCGGCAAAGTCGTTTCCATCACCGCCTTCGGCGCGTTCATGGAAGTGCTTCCCGGCAAGGACGGCCTCATCCACGTCTCCGAACTGGCCGAAGGCCGCACTGAAAAGGTCGAAGACGTCGTCAAAAAAGGCGACCTCGTCACCGCCAAGTGCCTCGGAGTCGATGAAAAAGGCCGCGTGAAAATGTCCCGCCGCGCCTACCTCCGCGACCAGAAAGCCGCTGAAGCGGAAGCGGCAGGTGCTGCCGAGCCCGCCACGGCCGCTGCGGAATAATCCCGCGATTGCCAACGTTTCCCAAACCGCCGCTTCCGCCAAAGGAGCGGCGGTTTTTTATTTCACTGGGAGCGCGGACTTCAGTCCGCTTTGGTTCGTAAAACAAATGGGCGATTTAGAAAACATGGCGGAGTCTCTCGGAATCCCACGGATTCAGCGGCACATTTTCCTGTGCGCGGACCAGACGGAGGCGAAATGTTGTCCGAAGGCCGCGAGTCTTGAATCCTGGGAATTTCTCAAAAACCGCCTCAAGGAACTCGGCCTGTCCGGTGGCAGGGATTCGACCATTTTCCGCACCAAGGCGAATTGCCTGCGCGTGTGCCTGCGGGGGCCGATCGCCGTGGTTTACCCGGAAGGCGTCTGGTATCACTCCTGCACGCCGCAAGTGCTGGAACGGATCATTCAGGAGCACCTCATCGGCGGGAAGATCGTGAAGGAATTCGTCTTCGCGGAGAGGGAAGAGTGAGCGGCCAGGTTTTTGTTGGATTTATTGCCAAGAGGAATTTCCGGAAGCGTTGGAGAAAATTGGAGCACGGACTTCAGTCCGACCCGGAGAATCCAGCCATCGAAGCCAAACGGACTGAAGTCCGTGCTCCAATTCCGGCAAAATATTTTGACACTGGTCCTAACGGATGGCTTGCCCCCTCATCCATCATACCCGGAAAGCGTTCATCAATGCCGCCAGTTCTTCTTCCACCATGGCGGGATCGGAAAGGGTTTGGCGGATCTCATGGCGGAGCAGTTCCCGGTAACGTTGGCGAAGCCGGTGGACGGCCACGCGCAGGGTGCCTTCCTCTATCCCGAGAACCCGGGCTTTTTCAGCACAGGAGATTTGGTCTTTAGAGATCGTTAGAAAACCTTTGAGTTGTTCGAAGCGTTCTCCGTTTCCTCCGGCCATCGATTCATCGCGCAAGCGCTGAAGCACCCGTTCCAGCAAGGCCGTGGCCCATTCGCGATCGAATGTCTGATCCGGCGACGGCTGGTGGCTGTCGGCGATTTCGAACTTCGCGTCGGCGTTTTGCCAATCGAGCGAAAAATGGGTGAGGGTGCCGCCGCGTTTCTTTCTGTTCCGGTGATCCCGTTCGTTCGATAGAAAGTGCTTCAGCGACGCGAGGAGGAATGCGCGGAAGCGTCCGTTTTCCTTCGCGAGTCCGTCGAAATCCCGCCTTTCAAGGAGCTTCGCGAAAAATGCCTGCGTCAGGTCTTCCGCGTCTTCTTTCGAGAAACCGCAGCGCCGGATGTAAGCGTAGAGGGGAAACCAGTAAGTCCCGCACAACGATTCCAGCGCCTCCCGCGCCATGGGGGAAGGTTCCTGCCCTGCCGCGCGGATGAGAGTCCAGCGCGTGGTTGCGAAGAAATCGTCGGAAGAGTGGATCATGGATTGATTTCCTCCACGAAGCCGGATGGGTTGTCCGGTGAAACGACCACGGTTTTGTTTTTGAAACGAAGAATCACGGTCCGGTCCGGATCGGTGACGAAGGCCCGGTGGATTCCAAGGGTGGAATTCCAATACCAGCCGGTGAAGGAAAAGACACCGCCATTGCCGCACAGGCGTAAGCTTTTGTTGATTGCCTTGGGTGAAAAGGTGGCGGATCGCAGCTCGGTGAGATTCAGGCGCGTGTCCCAAAACAGGCGGCGGATTTGCAGTTCATTCCCCACGATGGTGTAGCTCCGGATCACAAACGGCAGACAAGCGATGACGATCGCTGGGAGTGCCCAACGAATCAGGTGAAGGCCCCAGCTCGGGAAGGCCAAAGGAAGAAACGAGCTGCTGAAAGCGGTGCAGAGAGCGAGAATTACCATCAGGGCGGAAACGATCGTGAGTATTTTCCCCCAAGGAGCGGAATAGGACTTCATGGTTTATGTTAGAATGTTTGATTCGTGAAAGAGCCGGTGGGGACACCGGCGCTCCATGTCAGCGGATGTAATAGCCGCATGCTTTCCATGTTTCGTCTTTCTCCTTGGAAAATGTAAGCGTTTCCAAGGCGTTTTCCTTGTTAGTGAAAGAGGTGTCGAATTGAAGAACCCGGTAATCTCCATCTGGAACGCCGGGTAAAGATTTCGCTTCCGTCACGCTTTTCAGGACGCGCGATTTCATCGCTCCGAGGGGCTGGCGTGCGGAACGAATTGCGGCTTGCCATGTTTCAAAGGCAATCACCCGATGCACAAAGGGCGAGGATTCTTTCCAAGCCTGGGCGTATTCCGAGCGGTCGAGTTGGCCGAGCCAGTTCTCAGGATTCAGTCCGGCGGGGAACTCTATTTCAAATTTTTCCGAACGGTACTGCAGATCCCAGATTCCCGCGTTTCCACAGGCGTCGGCAGCATGCATGATCGCCGGGTAAGCGTTAGGCATTTTGGAATCCGCCGCGATGGTGACGGAAAGACGGCCCGGAAATGCCGCGATTTTTTCCAACCTCTCCTGTAAATGGGCCGCGTCGATCGTTTCTCCGCCAATCCGGTAAGTCGATTCGCTTTGCACGAGCAGTTTGATTTCACTCTTTGCGGTGGAGGGCTTGGAAAAAGAAGCCAATTTCGCTTCCGCTTTGTTTTTCGTCGCTTGGCCGAGAAGACGGAAGAGAAGCAAGCGGTTAGGTCGGCTGAGGGATTGGCCAAAGCTTCGGAGTGATTCGAAATATTGGCTTGCCTTGGTGAAATCCCCCTGCATTGCGGACTGATTTCCCGTTTGTTCCACTTCGGCGAGGAAGCTCCGCAAGAACCCGAGATGCGCTTGGATTTCCGGGCTTTTGCGGCCTCTTTCCCCGTTCGTTAAATCAGTGAACGCTTCTTCGTTGAGGGAAGAAGGAGAGTCCGGAGGAAACAGGGAATCGAGATTCCAATCGATTTGCAAAAAGCGGTCGATGGCAGCCGACGTCCCTTTGGATCTTGTGATCTCCATCAGTTCAGGGATTCTTGGGTTGGAAGTTAGCAGGGAGTCGGAACTTTTCGCGAGACGATGTTCGGTCTGTTGGCGTGCTTTCGCCTCTATCGATTTTCTGAGATGGAGCGTGGCGAGATGGGAAATTCCGATTGCCGCGATTGGAATCAGAAGAATGACGAGTAGGAGCCAGAAAATGGCTTTTGTGAAATTGAAGGAAGGCGTGATTTTTTTCGTGGGTTCGTTCGGTACCGTGGAAAGGGTTTCGATCCTCGTTTTAAGGGTTTCCGCTTGTTGGTAACGAAGCGCGGGTTCTTTCTCCAAGGCACGAAGCACGACTTCATCCAGACGGAGATCGATTTGGGCTTTTTTCGAAGGGGGAGTGAGATTTGCCTTGGGGAGTTCGCCGGTGAGCATTTGATAGAACACGACGCCGAGGGCGTAGATGTCGGCGCGGTGATCGACGGTTTGTGGGTGTTCGAGTTGTTCAGGAGCCATGTAGTCTGGCGTGCCGATGATTTTTCCGGCGAGTGTCGCGTTGGAAAGAGTGCCGGTGGAATCTGCGAGGGGTTCGAGGGTTGTTTCGATCATCTTGGCGATGCCGAAGTCGGCGACTTTAACGCGCCCTTGCCGATCGAGCAGGATATTTTCCGGTTTGATGTCGCGGTGGACGATGCCGTGGTCGTGGGCGAATTGGAGGGCGTCGCAAATCTGCGGAACGATGGCGAGTGCTTCGCGGGGCGAAACACGGCCGGTTTTCAGAAGTTGGGCGAGGTTCATGCCATCGACGAATTCCATCAGGATGAACGGCAGGTCGCCGGTTTGGCCGAATTCGTGGAGAGTGACGATGTTGGGGTGGTTGAGCTTGGCGAGGGTTTTGGCTTCGCGGGAAAAGCGGTCGGAAAATTCGGGGGTCGCGCCCATGCCGGGTGGCAGGATTTTCAGGGCGACGCTGCGATCGAGCGCTTTCTGGCGGACTTTGTAGACGGCACCCATGCCGCCTTTGCCGATGAGTTCGAGGATTTCCAGTTGCGGGAAAAAGGCGGCGAGTTCTTCGAGCGGCGGGGGATTGAAGGTTGCCCCGCCGGGGCCGGCGAAGGTGTCGCAGGTGGCACCTTGCCGCAGCAGATCGGCGGGATCGAGGCCGCCGAGTGGCGAGGGCGGAGACTGAGAGGCGTCGCGGGATGTGGGGTCCATACTCTTGTCAGAAGCGAATCGGCGGATTCGTTACAGGTTTTCGGAAAAAATCCGGATTTTAGCGAGGATTGATCTCGGCGGAGGGACGGGTCACGATGCGTCATGAACGCGGCGCTGGAGACCTTGATGTTGGCTTTTTCGGGAGAAGAGGCGTCGGAAGTGCCCGGGCGTGCGTTGTTTCTGGGAGCGCGACCGTGCGCGGAATTGAAATCGTGGCCGGAGGTGACGGGGTGGCAACCATTCAGGCCGATGGCGGATGCGTGGGAAGAGGCGGGCTTTACGCGTGTGGAACGGCCTGAGGGAAAGTGGCCGGTGGTGATGGTGCTGCCGGGGAAATCCCGGGATGAGACGCTGGAGTGGTTCGCGCTGGCGCGGGATCATCTGGAGCCGGGCGGGCGGATCGTGGTGGCGATGCCGAATACGGCGGGCGCGTCGAGATTCGAGAAGGAATTCGCGAGGGCGGTGGGCGGGGTGGTTTCGATCTCGAAAAACAAGTGCCGGGCATTCCACGCGGTGGAGGACGGTTCGTGGAACGATGAGCTTTTCGCCGAATGGCGGGCGCTCGGGAGTGAACGGGATGTGGAGGGCTACTCGGTGCGGGCGGGGATTTTCAGTTGCGATCACATCGATGCGGGATCGAAATTGTTAGCGGATCATTTTCCGGCGTATTTCCGTGGGAACGTCGCGGATTTGGGGGCGGGGTGGGGATTTCTTTCTGACCGGGTGTTGAAGCGTTGTCCGAAGATCCGGAAAATCGATCTCTACGAGGCGGACGCGCGGGCGCTGGAATGTGCGCGGAAGAATCTCGCGGGACATGAGCGGGAGATCGGGTTCCACTGGCACGATGTGGCGGCGGGGATTCCCGAGGGCTACGACACGGTGATTTCCAATCCGCCGTTTCACACCGGGCAGCAAACGGATGTGGATCTCGGGCGGGCGTTTTTGAAATCGGCGCACGGGGCGTTGAAACGCGGGGGAAATTTATGGCTCGTCGCGAACCGTCAGTTGCCCTACGAAGCGGCTCTCGACGCGCTGGGCATGAGCTGGCGCAAGGTGGCGGAGGACAAGACGTTCAAGGTGATCTCCGCTGACAAACGTTGATTCGATTTTTATGAAACTCGTCAAATTGCTCGCCAATCTCGGCTATGGTTCGCGCAAGGAAGTGCAGCGCTTTATCCGGGCGGGAGCGGTGACGGATGTTTCCGGCAAGGTGCTTTCGGAAAACGAGGTGCCGCCGCACGAACGGATTCTGTTTCGCGGTGAACCGCTCGATCCGGTTTCGCCGTTTACCATCATCGTCAACAAGCCGGATGGCTACACGTGCAGCACCGAAGATCCGGACGATACGGTTTACGATCTTCTACCCGCGCGTTTCGCCTGCCGGAATCCGGGGCTGAATCCGGTGGGGCGTCTGGACAAGGATACGACGGGGTTGCTGCTGATGACGGATGACGGGAAATTGCTGCACAAGATCATCCATCCGAAATCCAACTGCCTGAAGGTGTATCACGCGGTGCTGGACAGGCCGCTGGAGGGGCACGAGGCGGAGGTTTTCGCATCGGGCACCCTGATGCTGAACAGCGAGACGAAGCCGCTTTTACCGGCACGGCTGGAAGTGGTCGGTGAAAAGGAAGCGCGGATCACGTTGCACGAGGGCCGCTATCATCAGGTGCGGCGCATGTTTGCGGCGGTGGGAAATCACGTGGTGGCGCTCAGACGCATTTCCATCGGCGGGTTGACACTGCCGGAAGATCTCGGAGAAGGGGAGTGGCGCGCTCTGACTGCCGAAGAGTTAGATGCGGTGTTTGGAAGGTAAGGGGTAGGGACACTTGTCCCTGATTCTACGATATAACAGGGACATGAGTGTCCCTGCTCCTTATTTTTTTCCGAGGAGCATCGAGATTTCCCGGTCGTTCAGGAGCGCGTAGCGTCCGGGTTCGAGGTCGCCGAGCCAGAGTTCGCCGATGCGGACGCGGAGGAGCTTGGTGACCTGATAGCCGAGTGTTTCGAACATGACGCGGATCTGGCGCTTGGCGCCGTGATCGAGGACGATCTTGATGCGGCGGGCGGAGAGTCGCTCGATACGCTTGGCCTTGAGCTTGCCGCCTTCGGTGTAGACGCCTTCGATGAATTGATCGAGGTGCTCGTTCTGGAACGCCTGGTTCGCGGTGACGAGGTATTCCTTTTCCACGGACTTCGACGGGTGCATCAGTTGCTGGGAAAGGTCGCCGTCGTTGGTGAGGATGAGCAGGCCCTCGGAATCGCGGTCGAGCCGGCCGACGTGGTGGAGGGCGTGCAGGGAGGCGGGTAGCAGCGAGTAGATGGTGTCGCGTCCGAGTTCGTCTTCGCGGGTGCAGACGAAGCCGCGGGGTTTGTGGAAGGCGATGGTGGTGATTTCCCGGGGGGAAACCCGTTTGCCATCGACGCGGACGTGATCGCCGGGACCGATGCGGGTGCCCATGTTCAGGCAGGGATTGCCATTCACCTCGACCCGGCCGCTTTGGATGAGTTCATCGCAGGCGCGGCGGGAGCCGATCGCGCAGGAGGCGAGGTATTTGTTCAGGCGGACGCCTTCCGTTTGAGACATGGGTGTAGCGGGAATGCAAAAGGCGCGAAACCCGGTGGGGGATTCGCGCGTTTTTTGAAAGGTTCAATACAAGACGAGGATCAACCTTCGTGCTTGGTTTTTGGAAGGCCGATCGGGGAGCGGCCGGATTTCCACTCGCCGCGCTCCTTGAGAAGCTTCACGCGCTCGAAGCGCTTGAGGACGGAACGTTTGCCGCCGACGGTGGCGTTTGATTTGAGACTGTTGTGCTTGGACATCGCGGTGGTGAAAGTTGAGTTCGCGGGGCGCGGAGCCTATGCCCGGGGATAACGGCTGGCAATGCGAAAATGGCGAGCGGGGAAAATTGATGGATGCTTCTTGTTATCAGTTGCTTGTGAGTAAAAGAAGGGCTTTTTGAATCGTTTGTTGGTTATCTCCAGGCTCCCGCGCGGTTGTTGCGGGCTTTGGCTTCCAGTGCTCTGAGGTGTTTGCGCTGGGTGTCCACACTGGTGCCATCCGGGAGCGGGGCGGGTTTGGTTTTGATGCGGGCGAGACCTTTTTCGATGAGGAGTTCGTGCAGGTAGATGGTTCGGTTGTTGAAACGGCACTGGAGGAAGGCGTGGTAACGCTGGTCGTTGTAGGGACTGTCCCAGGAGGTGTAGAGGGTGAAGGGGGCGTTTTTCAGCAGATCGAGGGTGAAATTTTTGGCCTGCTGGCCGATTTCGACGGCGCGCTCGGGGGTGAGGTTGCCGAGGTCGCGGGCTTGTTGGTGGATGCGGTCGGAGTTGGTTTCGCCGTTCTGGTAGCGGCGGAATTTGCTTTCCGGAGTGTCCACGTAGTAGAGCCGGAAAATGGCTCTGCGGCCGTCAGGGAGCTGGAGCAGGAAGCTGTCGCCGTCGTTGCTGCCGTGGTCGATGAGGCGGCAGTTTTCGTAAACTTCGTAGGGCCCGGCGAGAGGGGCCTTTCGGGAAGAGGAAGGGGAGGTTTCGGCGGTGGTGGGCCGATCGTTTGGAGGAGAGGAGGGACCATCATTTTTCGCATCGCGTAGCCAGACGATGGCGGCGGCGATCAGGAGAATGACGAGGAACGACGATGAGATTTTGCTGCGGGAACGCGCGGCCATGGCGGGGAGGGGAAATTACAGGCCTTTGAATCCCGCGTATTCGCGATAGGTGCCGACGGGGACTTGCACGGGGCGCCATTCGCGATTGAGCTTGCGGTGTTTGTTGATGAAGGCGGTGGGATCGGCCCAGTTGGAGAGATCCGAGCCGACGTCGTCGCGTTGCATGCCGACGTGGATATTGTGACGAACCTCGAAATGGAGGTGCGCGGGATACATGCCGAAGTTGCTGCCGATGGTGCCGATCTGTTCACCGCGTTTCACGTGCTGGCCGACTTTGACGAGAATGGTGTGCAGGTGGCCGTTCAGGGTGTCGCAGTATTTGATCTGGCCGGTTGCGGGATCGCGGTAGGCGTGGCGTGTCATGACGACGTTTCCCCATCCGGCGCGGACATTGTAGGCCCAGGTGACGACTCCATCGGCGATGGCGTAAACGGGGTCTCCGAGATCCGAATCTCCACCGCCGCGTCCGTTCCAGTCTTCTCCGTAGTGCTTTGGAGGGCGCAGGCGGAGGCCGCGTGCTTTGTAATAGCCGTCGGCGTTCGGTTTTCCAACGGGGAAATCGAATCCATCGGCAAGGTTGAGCTTCACGGTCTGGGCGTGGCCGGGTGCCGCCGCCGCGAAAAGGAGGAGCAGGGCGGCGAGGGGGAGGAGAAAGATATGCCGACGTTTCACGCGGAAATTCATCGACTTACTCCACTCGCGGGAAAGCTGACCCGCAAGCGTAAAAATAGAGGTTGGGGGTGATGAAAAATGCCCGCTTCCGGGAGAGGAAGCGGGCATTGAATCAGCGGGAATCTGTTTTTCCGAAGCTTAGTTCGAAGAGGAAATCAGGCTGGCCTGGGTCGCTCCCTTTTTGATCTTGGATTGCTTGATCCAGCTCATGGTGGAGCGGAGTTTCTCACCGACTTTTTCGATCGGATGGGCGGCTTCTTCCTTACGGATGGCGTTGAAGCGCGGGTAGCCGTCGTTGTACTCCTTGATCCAGTCTTTGGCGAACTTGCCGGACTCGATGTCCTTGAGTTGCTTCTGCATGCGCTTCTTGACGGAGGCGTCGATGATCTTCGGTCCGACGGAAACGTCGCCCCACTCGGCGGTTTCGGAGATGGAGAAACGCATGCCGGCGATGCCCTGCTCGTTCATGAGGTCCACGATGAGCTTCAGCTCGTGAAGGCACTCGAAGTAGGCCATTTCCGGTTGGTAACCGGCTTCGACGAGGGTTTCGAAGCCAGCCTTGACGAGGGCGGAAGCGCCGCCGCAGAGCACGACCTGCTCACCGAAGAGGTCGGTGACGGTTTCTTCGCGGAAGTTGGTTTCGAACACACCGGCACGGGCGCAGCCGACACCGGCGGCCCAGGCGAGGGCGGTTTGCGTGGCCTTGCCGGAAACGTCCTGATGCACGGCGATGAGGCCGGGGACGCCTTTGCCGGCGACGAACTGGGAGCGAACGGTGTGGCCAGGTCCCTTTGGAGCGACGAGGATCACGTCGACATCCTTCGGCGGGACGATGGTTTTGAAGTGAACGGCGAAGCCGTGGGAGAAGAGAAGGGTCTTGCCCTTGGTGAGGTGGGGAGCGATGTCCTTCTCGTAAACGGCGGGGATGACGGTGTCTGGGGTGGCGACGAAGATCACGTCCGCCTTCTTCACGGCTTCGGCGGTGTCGAAGACTTCGAAGCCGAGTTTCTTGGCGACTTCACGGGACTTGGACTTCTTGTAGAGTCCGATGATGACGTTAAGTCCACTGTCCTTAAGGTTCAGCGCGTGGGCGTGGCCTTGGGAGCCGAAGCCGATCACGGCGAGTGTTTTCTTTTTCAGAGGAGTGATCTTGGCGTCCTTAGTGGTATAGATCTTCGCGGCCATGGCGGATCGGTAGGTAGTTTCGGTTAGGTCACACCGCGACCATCCGGGCCGAGGCGGGGGCACAAGCTGGCGATTCCGGGCCGTGCGGTCAAGCCCGCACTCTTCTAGAAAATCAAGGAATTTTTGCAGGCGGCTTTGACGGCGGCCATTTGCGCGGCCACGCGGCGGGCGAGTGGTGCCTGGCTGGGTGTTTCGAAGGTGTAGGAAAGCGGGCAGCCGTTTTTGGCGAGGTAGATCGCTTCCGGCCAGCCTTCGGGGAGATCCGGCTCCGCCGCATGATAGATCCATCCAGGTCCGCGGATGTCGTGGCCGTCGATGATGGCGTTCGGCTCCGGCGGGAACCACGGGGCGACGCTTTCCAGAATGGCGAGCGAGCGTTCCGGATCGTCCGGCAGCAGGTTGATTTCGTAGAAGTAGAATCCGCTCGTTTCCCAGTCTTCATGCAGGGAGACGAACAATCGTGGCGTCGGTTTTTGTTTCAGCCAGTCCACGTGGGCGGCGGTTTCCGGAGCCGCGAGATTCCAGTATTCGCGATTGAGATCCTGCCTGGCGGTGTTTTCCCGGGTCGAGGCGGCGAGTCCTTCCGGGTTGAGCGCGGGGCAGATCAGCCAGTGGATGTTTTCGGAGAAAAAATCCGCGCGCATCAGTTCCAGCAACGCGAGTGGTCCCGAGGGTTCGTCGCCATGAATCCCGGCGGAAAGATAAACGACAGGACCATTTTGCGCAGGCCGTTCCCAAGCCATCAGCGGCCCGGCCGAGGTAGTGGCGAGTTCGCTGGTGGTAAATCCCCGCGCTTCCGCTTCCAAGGAAAAGGAAGGAAGAAATCCGGGCCAGTCGAACACCTCATGCATCGGGGAAAAAATGCACGGCTTTTCCCGGTTGGGCAATCTCCGGCACGCAGGTGTGTCAGGGTTTCCCAAACAATTCGACGAAGAATGCCTTCATCGCTTCCCACGAACGCAGGTCCGCGGATTCGTTGTAGGCGGCACCTTTCGAGGGATCGTTGCCCGCGTGTTTCTGGGTGAAAGAGTGAACGGCATGGCCGTAGCTGACGAGCTGCCAATCCGCCTTGGCATCGGTCATTTCCTTGTCAAAAGCGGCGACTTCTTCCGGTTTCACATACGGATCGGCGGCACCGTGCAGACAGAGCACCTTGGCGGGAATTTTCCCGGCTTCCGCCTGAAATCCTTCCTTCGCATCCAAGCCTCCGTGAAAGGAAACCACCCCGGAAACCGGAGCCCCGGAACGTGCGAGCTCGAGCACGCCGGTGCCACCAAAACAATAACCGATCGCGGCGATTTTGTTCGCGTCCGTTCGTGCATCCTGAGTGAGCCAATCCAGGCCAGCCTTCAGGCGGGTGCGGAACAAGGCGCGGTCGTTTTTGTAGGTCCCGGCGGTTTTCCCCGCTTCGGGGAGATCCGGGCGAATGCCTTTTCCATAGATGTCCGCCGCGAACACATTGTAGCCCAGTTGTGCCAACTGGCGGCTGCGTTCCATTTCATAATCCGTCAGCCCCAGCCACTGATGAATCACCAGCACGCCCGGCCGCTTGCCTTCCACCGCGTCGTCATAAACGTGGAATCCTTCCAGCGTGGCCCCTTTTTCATCCTGATAGGTGATTTTTTCCTCCACCAGTGCGGCATGGAGCGGCGCGAAGGAAAAAAGGGCGGCGATGCAAAAAGAAAGCGGCTTCATCCTTTCATACAAGCGGGGAACCCCAGTGAGTCAAACGGATTTCAAATGTGCCAAGTGGCGCGATTATGGGTTATTTATGACAGATAAACTCGACATATGGTAAAATCATGCCATTTTCAGGTATCGATATGGCGTGAAACTGAGATTTGCGCCATATAAAGCTCTGAAACCGTGCCATATCAAATTCCAGCCTCTGAATTCGATCAACTCACGCAAATCATCGCGTCGAGGAGCAATGGCGCGTCCGTGAAGGAGCTTTTGCTCACACCGGAAGTGGAGCTTCCGAAACGCACGTTGCAGCGGCGTCTGGAGCAATTGGTTTCCGAAGGTAAATTGCGCCCGGAAGGTGAGGGAAGAGCCCGGCGTTATCGGGCTATTCCTCAATACGGGGTCTCGCAGCCTTTCCCGGTGCGTTATCCTGTGGAGGATTGGAGGCTGTCGGATTCCGAGGAGCCCTTGCGTTTGATGGAGGACGTGGTGAGTCCGTCTTACCAAAAGGCGGATTGGTTGTCTCCGGATGGGAGGGCGATTCGCGACGCCGTCAACCGGCCGTTGTTCGACCGGATACCGGTTCCTTACAAACATGAGTTTCTGGATGCGTATCGGCCGAATGAAACGTTCTATTTGCCGGAGTATCTGCAGGAAGAATTGGGCGAACTTGGGCAGGTCGGTTTCAACGACCTTCCGGCTGGAACCTATGTAAGGCAGGTTTTGAATCGCTTGCTGATCGACCTTTCGTGGAACTCAAGCCGTCTGGAGGGAAACACCTATTCGATTCTGGAAACGCAGCGCCTGGTGGAATTTGGCGAAAGCGCCGAAGGCAGGGCGGTGGAGGAGGCACAGATGATTCTCAACCACAAAGCCGCCATCGAGATGTTGGTCGAGGACGCGGCGGAGATCGATTTCAACCATTACACGATTTGCAATCTCCACGCTTTGTTAGCGGATGGGCTGTTGCCGGATCCATCGGCGTGCGGACGTGTGCGTTCGCGCCCGGTCGGGATTGGCGGGACGGTATTTCATCCGTTGAATGTGCCGCAGCAGTTGGAAGAGCGGTTTTCGAAGATACTGGAAAAAGCGCGGCAGATCCGGGATCCGTTCGAGCAGGCGTTTTTCGTGATGGTGCACTTGCCGTATTTGCAACCGTTCGAGGACGTGAATAAACGGGTTTCCCGTCTGGCGACGAATATTCCGTTGATTCGGCAAAACCTGTGTCCGTTGTCGTTCGTGGATGTGGATCGGAAAGATTACATCGGCGGATTGCTGGGCGTGTATGAACTGAATCGCGTGGAATATCTCCGGGATGTGTTCGTGCAGGCTTACCGTCGTTCATGCGGACGTTATTCAGCGGTGAGACAGGTGCTCGGTGACCCGGATCCTTTCCGCCTGCGTCATCGCGCTTTGCTCGGGAGATTGGTGAGAGAGGTGGTAGTGGGGAAGATGGACAAACGCGTTGCCGCGAAATGGATCGCCCGGGAATCCGTCGCACATATCGGGGAAAGCGAGCGCCCGCGTTTCATCGAACTCGTGGAAACCGAACTCACCAGCCTCCATTCCGGCAATATCGCACGCTATCGTCTGAGGCCCTCGGAATTCGATGTTTGGATCGAGGGATGGCGCTAGCGAAGTGTTATGAATGTCCGGTGCCTCCCAGGGCTACCTCGTTTTGGAGATCGTCGAGTTCCTTGAATTTCGCGTCTTTGCTGCGAATTGGGGTTTTACCGCCAAGCCGCGAAGGTCGCCAAGGAACGCGAAGCCGGGACGATGAAGGGTTTTACGTGAAGCGAAACGCGGAGACGGAGAGGTCGCAAAGGGGGGCGCAAAGATGAAAATAAAACTCAGCGCTCCTCTCCGTGACCTCTGCGCTGCTCAGCGTTTCGCTTAAACCCAAATCATCCATTTTCCAAAGCTTTGCGTTCCTTCGCGACCTGCGGCTTCGCGGTAGATCGAACGAAAAAGGCTTCGGTCGATGGCGCTGGTTTTAAAAAAGTTCAAAATGAGGGAACCCTGCGGTGCCTCCGGCTTTCATTGCCATCATCGTTGTGAATGCCGTATGTAGTGAAGACTCAGTGGCCGTCTAAAAATGGGCAGGGATGGCTGTCCCAGCCGTCCGGTGGATGACGGTTCACGTTGTCGTTGTGGGGGGGATTTCCTTGTTTCAGGACCGCTCACCGCCGGACGTTTCGGAGAAACGTCCCTGCCATTCCCATTTATTCCCATTTTTCAGACGGCTTCTCAGGGAAGCTCGATGCGCAAGGAGCCTACAAACGGTTTTCCTGTTTTGGTTTCGAGCTGGGGGATGGATTCATCGGCTTTCCTTCCTTTCTCGGGGCGGCCCAGCAAGCCCGAGAGAATGCGCATGTTTTCAGGGGCATCCGCATCGCATTCGAGATAGCCGGTGCTGGTGATGCGGAAGCGTGCGTCGGAGTTGCTGCGTTCCACCCAGCGAATGGCTTTGGGGCCCGAAGTTTCATTCTTGCCAGCGGTGCCACCCCAGACGCCGAGGATGGGGGCGGAGCGTTTATTAGGATAGGCATCGAATGGACCGAGGCCGAGCCAGTCGAGACGAGTGAGTTCCGGTGCGGATTTCACCACCATTCCAACCACTGGCACCCAAGGGGCGTTGATAGTCGGCAGGATTTCGTAGTGAACGTTCAATGATCCGTCGGAGCTGACGTTGTAGCGGAATTGGGTGGTGTAGCTGTTTTCAGCGTCGATGGCGTATTTTACCGTGGTGTTGATCTCTACGTTTCCGGCTTTTTCGTCGATGGTCCACGAGGTGGCGGTGGGAGTGGCCGTCTCCAATTTTTGTTCGCCCCGAACTTGTCTTGCGTTGGGGACGATGCTTTCGTTCGGATCGAGCTTGCGCCAGATGACAGGATGTAAATCGGTGATGAGTGATTTGCCTCCCCGGCTGGCGGAGATAAGCTGGCCGGTTGCCGGGTTGAATTGATAGGTCGAGTCCGCAGCTTCGATAGTGACGGAGTCGCCTTGAGAAACGATCGGTTTGGAAGTTGGAAGAGAGGCGGTGACAGGTTTTTCCAATGACTCCAGTTCGACGGCTTTGCGGGTGATTTCATGTCCGGTGGTGTCCGTGAAGACAAACCGGGCGTAATAGGTTTTTCCGGATTGGATGGTGGCCAGTTTTCCGAGCGGAAGTTCGAAAATGGCATCGGCGTGGGGCACACCGCTGAGAGAGGTCGTTCCGGAGTCCAGTTCCTTCGCGTCTTCATGGATGGACCACGCGATCTTCACGGTGTTCAGGTTCGTGAAATCGTAAACGTTGCGGATGGGGATGCGGACGGCGGAGTCACCGGGCTGGAAGGAAACCGTTTCCACGGAGGGATAGACCGGTGCGTACACCGCTTTGACTTCTTCGTAATCGCGTGTGGGATTTCGATAGGAATCCACGATGCCGTCCCAGCCTTCGCCTGTGATGCGCAGGTATTCGTCATGCCGTGCACGGTCGTCGCCGCCTTTCTTTTTGGGAATGGGTGTCTTGAGACCTTGATCCGCCCACAGCCAGATCGCGGCGCCAGCACCGGCCGGATGTTGGGTGATTCCTTTCCAGCGCGTTTCCAAAGCGCCCAAGCCGTGCTCTCCATAGGCGTGGGTGTATTCGGTGGAAATGATCGGGCGGTTCGCATTGCCGGCATGTTGATCGTATTCGTCCGGCTTCCAGTAATGCGGTGCCAAGATGTCGATTTCCGGCGGCAGCCAGCCTTCGGAGCGCCATGGCAGAAGAACCGGGCGGGTGGGGTCCAGGGCTTTGACCAATTTGACCGAGGCCATGTGCAAACTCGTCAAGGCGTCCTCATTGCCGATGGACCAATAAACGATGGACGGCTTGTTGATGTCCCGCATGACGGTTTCGTAAGACCTTTGGAGCACGGCTCCGGAGAAGGAAGGATCGTATAACAGATCGGCGGCACCGCCGATGGATACTTCGTTTCCGACATACATGCCCATTTCATCGCACAACTTGATGAATCCTTCCGCCGGGGTGTAGTGGGCGAGGCGGATGTAGTTGATATTCGCCGCTTTCATCAGCTTGATGTCCTGAATCCAGTGCTCGCGGGTGGTGGCGCGGCCCACGTCGGGATGTTCGTCGTGGCGATTGACGCCCCGCAGTTTCACGGCCTGCCCGTTGATCCGGAATACGCCTCCTTTGGTGGAAATTTCGCGGAATCCCACTTGTTCCGTCCTGCTGTGGGCGATTTTGCCGTTTTCCAGCAGGTCTACATCGAGCTGATAGAGGTTCGAGGTTTCCGCCGTCCAGTGCGCCGGTGCCTGAATGCGGAGGGTGACGCTCGTTTCGCGGTCCGTGGCGGTGTGGCCTTCTAGGGAGATCCGCTGGCTTGCGACTTCTTTCCCGTCCTTGGTTTTAAGGGTGAACCGCAGTTCATAAGGTTCACCGGGAAGGGGATAATTGCCGGGAAGCCTGGAGGAGTTTCTGTCGGACACCATCGCGCGGATTTTCAGATCGGCGTCGCGGAATTGGTCGTCGAATTCGGTTTGCACGATGACCCGGTCCAGCCAGCGGTTTTCGGGCATGGCTTCGAGGGTAACGTCCCGGTAAATCCCGCCGATTGTCCAATCGTCATAGACATCGAATTTATACTCCGGTGTCACTTGCCTTACACGCACGGCCAGTCTGTTGGCCTCGCCGATTTTGATTTTGCCCGAAATATCGAAGGCGAAGGAGGTGTATCCGCTGTCGTGACGACCGACGCGGTTGCCGTTCAGCCAAACTTCTGCCGAAGACCAGACGCCTCCGAAGTGCAGAAGCACACGTTTGTTTTTCCAATCCTGCGGTGGCGTGAAGTCGTGAAGATAAAAACCTTCGCTCGCCTTGTGGTCTTTGAATCCCCGGTAAACTGGCTCTTCGTATCCGAGCACCGCCCAATTCGAGGGGACGGGCGTTTCCTTGAAATTCTCGCTCTGAAAATCCGCGCGGTAGAATTCCGCGAGATTGGCTGCATCCGCTTCCGTGGGGGCGAGTGCGAAACGCCAGGTGCCGTTGAGTGAATAGGTATTCGCGGGTTCGGCGATAATAGGCAGAGTACTTACCGCCAGGGTGAGCAGGCACAGGAGGCCTTTTGCTTTGAAGAAGTGAACCATGAGCTGAGAAAAATTGAGTTTCTGCAGAGGAAAGCTACGTGAGAGAGGCTTGAAATATTTCAGGGTGAACCAAAAAGGGAACAAATTCTTCGGCTGTGGGATACAAATTACCGGGTTTCAGGACGGGAAGAAGAGAGCTGGTGGATCAGGTAATCTTCGATGGTCGAATGTGAGGCCTCCGGAGTGCCGGGATAATACACCTCACACGGGACGTTCAGATTTTTCAGTTTTTCCTGAAGTTTCACTCCGAAATTCGCTGAATGAGTGGGGTCTTTTTGAGATTGCCCCAAAGCAGGAGGTGCCTTGAACCAGAGATACACGGGCGGATCGTCGGAAGTGGCGAATTCGATCGGGGAATATTGTTTGATCCATGGCAGGATTTCGTCACGACGCCGGTAAAACTCTTCGAAATTCAGTTCACTTTTCGACTTACCGCTAGGAAGGGACTTTGCTTCCGGTGAGGAAATCCCGAAGGCGTGGCCGCCGTAGCGGCTGTTCGGGGTCCATTCCCGCATTTCCTTGGGATCGAGCGTGGTTTGCGCGCCATCGAGCGCCACGCAGGCAAGGCGTGTCGATTGCCTCGCGACCGGGTCAGGAGAATCAGGGTTCGCGAGGTCGTCATGCAGGGCCAGCCACAGAATCGAGCAGGCTCCCGCCGAGCCGCCCGATCCGGCGATTTTTTGAGGATCGACGTTCCACTCGCTGGCCTTGGATCGTACGAATTGAACCGCACGGGCGACATCCTCCATCGGCCACTTGACGGGTGGCTCCACCTTGGCCTCCCGGGCTTGGCTCACATAGCGGTAATTGATGGAAACGACTGAAATACCGGCATCCAGCAGTTTCGCGTAGTCGCGTTTGCTGACGCTCTCCTTGCTGCCATTGGTCCATCCTCCTCCATGGAGATAAATCACGACCGGAGCGGGACTGTCTGACTTCGCCTGGTAAAAATCGAGGATCTGGCGCGAGTGATCGCCATAGGCCACGTCGCGTTGCGAGGGAGGAGGCTGAGGCTTCGGTGCTTCGGCCAAAACGTGGCCACTCAGGAAAATACCGCAGGCGAGAGTCAGAATGTGGCGGGTGTTCATGGTGAGGGATCGTTCGAATAAATTCCAATGGAGGTTGCGAAGGATTTGCCGGGTTCGGCTCACTGGTCGTAGCTGTGGAAGAAGGGTTTGAAGACGTCCTTCGCCGGGGCGGGCTGCCCGAACCAGCGGACGAGCGGTGCGGGCCAGGTGTCGCCGAGCGGGAGGAGGCGGAAGGAACCGGAAATTTCCGGCGTTTTTTCCACATCGACCCGGGTCTCCGGTGCGCCGATTTTGTTGCCCAGACTGGAAATGATAGCGTTGTGGCTGAGCAGCGTTTGATTGCGCTTTTCATCCCGTTCGACCGCCACATCGGTGGAGGAAGTGAGAATGAGGACGCCGGAGCCCTTGCCTGTGGTCAACAAAGCCGCCTCGGTCCGGCGTCGATTTCCCTGAAATCGAAGATCGGTCCGGTTCAGGTGGAACAATCCGAATTCGTTGAGGCGTTCTTTGCCGGGATAGCCCGGATAGGGGCCGTCTCCGATCCAACGAAATTCATTGAATTCCGAAGGCATGACGACGGAGAGTCCGGCTTCGGCAAACTTTCCGTTGGCGTCAAGAGGTTGATAGCGATAGTTGATTTCAAGAACTCCGCTGGGTGTGATGGTTGCCTGGTAACCGCCTTCCAACATTTGAGCGGGGTCTTCAGGACGGGGGTATTTGCCGGAAACGGTGAGTTGCACCCCGGAATCGTCTTGGGTCACCTCAACTTTGGATTCTTGAACGGACGTGAGAATCGAGACGGGCCAATAACCGAAGCGGGATCTGGAATTGTGTCTCTCCGCCATCAGCATCTTGCGGCCGGGATGCGGGTAGATGCCGGAAACCAGGACATGACCTTGGGTATCGCGAAGGATCAGCTCTCCGGTGACGCGTTTGACCCGAACCTCGAAGTTCGCATGCCGGATCGTCACTTCTTTATCAGTTTGATTCACGCTCGCTATTCCCTTGGTGGGCAGCGATGCCAGCCACTTGTCGAGCTGGGCGTCGGCAAGTTCAAGACGGAGGGAGCGTTCCGTGATTTGCAGGCCGAGTTCGTCCACGCAGCGCAGTTCGAGTATGAGAACATCGCTGGTGATGTCGGTTGGGATTGTCACCGGGATATTCACGGTTTGTTTTCCATGAGACGGTGCGCTTAGCGATAACTCGCCGTTCTGAATCGGTTGGCCGTTTCGCAGAAGAGACCAGTCGAGCTTCATGCCGATCAGCGCGCGGAAGTCGTAGCGGTTTTCGACGGTGGCGGTGATGGATTGCCGACCGGTTTTAACTTGTGCGGATTTTTCGGGAATTTGAACCGGGGAGTAAACTTTGCGAACTTCCCAGAAATCGGTTTGGGGAGTGCGGTCCGCATAAACAATTCCGTCGGCTCCATCCACACCTTTCGTTTTCGTATCCTCTTTTTCGCCGGTGTCATAGTAGTGGTTCGCATCCGGCCAGGTATAAACGGTGTATTCGTCGGGGTTTACGGGCTTCTCGCTGGTGCGCAGAATGCCTTGATCGTGGAAATGCCAAATGGAACCACCTGCATATCGTGGCGTGGCCTGGATGATCGCCCATTGGGATTCGATCCGTTCCGTTGCCAGTCCCTGGGCGTGGGCATATTCCGTGAAAATGGAAGGACGCTCCAGACGTGTCGACCAATCCTTGAGTTGCTTGGTGGTGGGGTAGTGGGCGGAGAAGAGATCGATGATTTCCGGGTAATTGCTGTAGTTGGCTTCGAGTTCCTTTGGAACTTTTGGCAGAATCACCGGTCGAGTCGGATCGAGTTTCTTGACACGTTGGGCGGCCAGGATTTCGCCGTCGTTCATGTGGTTCTCATTGCCGATGCTCCACACGATGACCGAGGGATGATTCCGGTCGCGGGTCACCGTCGCTTCGGCTCGCGCGAGAATATTGTCGTGATATGCGGGATCTTTCAGATAGTCGCCCCCCCGGCTTGCCAGGGGCACCTCGAGCATCACGTAAAAGCCCAGTTCGTCACAGAGCTCGATGAAGCGTTCCACCGGCGGATAATGTGAGGTGCGGATGAAGTTGATGTTTCCTTTTCTCATCAGTTCCAGATCGCGCCGCAGTTGGTCCTCGGAGAGTGCGCGCCCGGTGATGGGGTCGAGGTCATGATGAGTGACCCCACGCAACTTGATAGGACGGCCATTGAGCAGGAGCCGCATGCCGTCGATGGAAACCTCGCGCATGCCGATGCGTTTATCGATCTTTTGGACGACGGTTCCGGATTCTTCCGAGAGGGCCAGGTTCAGCTTGTAAAGTGAAGGAGTTTCCGCGGTCCAGAGTTCCGGTTTTTCGATCTGGATGGTTCCGGAGTGTGTCGTCCCAGTGGCTTCGGGTTTCAACGTGATGGTGGCTATTTTGGTGCCGTTTGGCGAATAAAGATTCCCGATGGTTGTGGCATTTGGATGATTGACGGCTATCTGGACAAATAGCTCCGCCGATCCGTCTTTGGCGACTTTGGTGCGGGTGACGACATCGCGCAGATGGGTGGTGGGAACGGAGAAAAGGGTCACGTCGCGGAAGATGCCGGAGATCATCCAATCGTCGTTCGTGTCGAACTTCCAACCGTGGGATCGGTTCGAAACTTCCACGGCGAGCAGGTTGTCCGCGCCGGGCCGGAGTGCATCGGTGATGTCGAAGGTGTGCGGATTGAAAGAGCTCACGGAAGAAGTGCCTACTTCCCGACCGTTGACCCAAAGGCGAAATCCGAAGGCGACCCCGTCGAAGCGGAGGCACACTCGGCGTTTATCACTCCAGTTGGCGGGAACTTTGAAAGAATGGCGATAAAGCCCGAGTCCTTCGTCAAGAGAGAGGCTGTAGCGCGGTGTCGCGAAGCCTTGTATTTCCCAGTTGCCGGGAACGCGGATGGGTTTCCACCCGGATACGTCGAAGGACGGAGAAGAGAATCCCGCGTCTTCACCGGCATTCAAACCGGCGATGTATTTGAAGGACCATTCGCCGTTGAGCGATTGGGTGAAGCCTTCGGTGCGGGCGGGGTAAACGGTGATCGGCTCGGCCGAAGCCGGAGTGGGCTGGACCAGGCCGAACGCGAACAAGCCGAGGGGCAAAGCGGCCAGACGGCACCACCGTTTGACAATGAAAGTTGGTCCGAATGCGGGCGCGGTGTGAAGAGGTTGGGAGACTGCAATCATGGAGCGAAAAGATTTTGATAGATGGTGGTGGGGCGGAGTTATTTTTTCAATTTCCCGATGAAGTAGGCTTCGATATTCGCGTGCTTCACGCCGGTAGCGCCGGGGTAGACCAATTCACATTCGACACCGGCCTGATCGAGCTTCTCTTTGAGTTTGACCCCGAAGTTGGCGGTGTGCGTGGGATCTTTTTGCGGCTGGCCGAGCGCCGGAGGAGCTTTGTAAATCATATATACAGGAGGGTCATCCGGGCTGACATGCTCGATGGGTGAGTATTTTTTGATCGAGGAAAGAAGCTTGTCGCGGTTGGCCAAAAACTCGGCGAAGTTTTTATCACGCGTCCGGATGTCTTTTGGATTCATGAAGCCGAAGGCACCCCCGCCGTAACGGCTGTTCGGCGTCCATTCCTTCATCTGCTGCGGGTCCAGCGAGGTCTGGGCGGACGAGACGGCGACGCAAAAGGGGCTGGTGGATTGGCGGGCGACCGGGTCGCTGCTTGTCGGATCGGCCATGTCGGGATGAAGGGCGAGCCACAGGGTGGTGCATGCTCCGGCGGATTGACCGGAAACGCCGATGCGGTCCGTATCGATGTTCCACTCGGAGGCCTTCGAGCGCACGAATTGCAGCGCCCGCGCCGCGTCGGTCATCGGCCATTTCAGGGGTGGTGAAACCCCGGCTAGCTGAGCTTGCCAACTGTATCGATAGCGGATGGAAACCACGGAGATGCCGTTGCGGAGATAAGTTTCAATCGCGGGTTGGCTTGTATCGTCTTTCACCCAGCCGCCGCCGTGCATGAAGAAAACCAAGGGCGTGGGGTTGGCGGATGAAGCCTTCCAGAAATCGAGCGTTTGTCGTTCGTGATTGCCGTAAGCGACCTGCGCGAAGGTGGGAGCGGGTTTCGCAGGCTTTTTGGGGGTTGTGGGTGATGGGGAAGAAAGAGTGGTTTCCAAACCTCCGGTGGCCACCGCTTCCTGCCGGGTGAGTTCCGAAGCGTCAGCGGAGACAGGTGTCGTGGCCATGACCATCACCACGGGAAGGTGGAGAAGCGCGCTTTTTATCATAAATAGTGCAGTGGTTGGAGGCTGCCGGAGGAAAAGAGGCTGACAGGCTGTTTTTGCATTACGGTGAGAATGTTTGGCTCTTTCAACTTTTCAACCTCGGTCATCGAAGGCCCCTGCAATTCGGTCCGAATCTTAAACGTTTGACGGTGTGGAGCCTATGATGGATTTTCGCTGCCCTATGCAGCGTTTTTGTCATTCCCTGTTTGTCACTGCAGTGCTGGGTGCGTCTTTTATGAGTTTCGCATTTGCGCGGACGGAAGAAGCTGAAAAATCGCAGGCTTCCAAGCCACTGCCTACTTTCGCAGACGTTCCGTATGGTTCCCATGAACGTCAGATTCTGGATTTTTGGCAGGCTCCATCCACCGACAAGCCCGCGCCTGTGGTTTTTTACATGCATGGCGGCGCGTGGTCGAATGGTGACAAACGAGGAGCGCCGGGAGTGGAAACATATCTCAAGGCGGGCATTTCAGTGGTTTCTATCAATTATCGGTTCGTGCGGCAGGCGCGTGCGGCGAAAGTCATGCCGCCGGTGGAATGGCCGATGCATGATGCCAAGCGGGCCTTGCAATTCGTGAAGTCCAAGTCCGAGGAATGGAACATCGATAAACAGCGGATTGCTGTGGCGGGTAATTCAGCGGGGGCCTGCACGATGCTTTGGCTGACGTTGCATGACGACATGGCGGACCCGTCCAGCAACGATCCGGTGGCGCGTGAATCCACCATTCCGTTTTGCGCGGCGGTGGATGCGGCCCAAACCACGCTCGATCCACAGCAGATGGTCGAGTGGACTCCCAATAGCATCTACGGTTACCATGCCTTCGGATTCCATTCCGGAAGCGGCTACGAATTGCGGAAAGCGACTTTTGCGAAGTTCGTGGAACAGAGGGACACGGTGCTCCAGTGGATCAAGGAATATTCTCCCTACGAACATGCCAGCAAGGGCGATCCCTCCGTTTACCTTTACTATTCGAACAGGCCGAATGTGGGGCAGCCGCAAAAGGATCCGACGCACACGGCGAACTTCGGCGTGAAGCTGAAAGAAAGGCTCGATGAGCTCGGCGTGCCATGCGAGCTGGTTTATCTTGGGGCTAAGGATGTGAAGCATCCCACCGTCCGGGACTATATCATCGCCAAGTTGGCACCTGCCGATGCGGAAGCTTCCGGTCGCTGAACTCAAGAGTCGGCAAGGGTTGCGAAGGGCCGATAAACGCATCAGGCTTCCGGATGATCTCGCGTTGAGAAGCAAGGAGTCAGAGTATGAATGGCATACACCTGCCAAACCTTGCTCTTCATGAAGTTTTTCACCTTTGGGTGAAAGGTCAGGGAAATTGCTCACCGTAATGAAGTCGCAGTATCCATGATCCGAAAAATTTTACTCTCCACCTGCCTTTTGCTGGTTCCTGTTTTTGCTCAGGCACAAAGGACGACCGAGCTTTTCAATTTCGCTTGGAAATTCAAGGCCGGGAAACAAAACGGCGCGCAATCCGCGGACTACAACGACAGCGATTGGCGTGCGCTGGATTTGCCCCACGATTTTCAGATCGAACAGCCTTGGGATAAATCCGCAGGAGGAGCCCGTGGATTCAAGGCGATGGGTGAAGGATGGTACCGGAAGACGTTCAAGGCCGACCCGGCATGGAAAGACAAACGTGTGCTCATCGATTTTGAAGGTATGATGCTGCATGGGGAAGCCTGGCTGAACGGCAAAAGCATCGGCACGGCAGATTTCGGTTATCTGGGCTTCGAATCCGACGTCTCCGAGTTCCTGAACTACGATGGTGACAATATTCTTGTTGTGCAAACGTCGACCGGCGAAACGGAACAATCGCGTTGGTATACAGGCGGCGGGCTCTTTCGTGACGTTCATCTCGTGGTCAAAAATCGGATGTCATTCGCGAAAGACGGCATTTTTATCAGCACCCCGAAAGTTTCAGACCAAAGCGCCGAAGTGCGAGTGCAGGCGGAGTTGGAAGGTTTCACGGGGAAAAGCCTGAATGCTGAAATCTCCGCGAAGATCTACTCTCCTGACGGCAAGCTTGTCGCTGAATCGAAAACGCCGGCTCCGCAAGGCTCCAAGCTGAAAACAGTGGAAGTTCCACTACCTGCCGCTGCCATCGAGAATCCGCAACGGTGGTCCTGCGAAACCCCGAATCTCTATACGGCCAAGGTGGCCCTGATTATCGACGAGAAACCCGTTGATGAAATCACCGAAACCTTCGGTATCCGCACGATCGAATTTTCGAAGGATTTCGGGTTCAAGCTTAACGGGAAAAAGATCTTCCTTAAAGGTATCTCCAATCACCACGACCTTGGCGCGGTCGGAGCCGCCGCCTACGAACGGGCCATCGAGCGGCAACTGCTGAAATTGAAGCAATTCGGTTTCAATCATGTCCGAACTTCGCATAACCCGTATTCCAAGTCATTCCTTCGTGTCGCGGACAAGCATGGCATCCTCGTCGTCGACGAGCTATTCGATAAATGGGGCTCGGAACAATACTGGCCCGGCCGCGTACCCTTCGATCAGCTGTGGTATAAAGCACTGCCGCAGTGGATCAAACGGGACCGCAATCACCCCTCTGTCATTTTGTGGAGCCTTGGCAACGAGTTGCAGCATGATGAAAGCTTGATTGGATTCCCAACCGGCGACTGGGGTGTGACCGGCTACAAAATTCTCGATGTACTTGCGAAACGCTACGACCCGACGCGCAAAACGACGGTGGGTATCTATCCGGCCCGGGCTGGGTCGATTACGAAAAAAGATCCGGAATTCAGGACCAAACTGCTTCCTCCCGAGCTCTCGCTGGTCACGGATATAGCCAGTTTCAATTATGAGTTTCCGGTTTATCGAAAGTATCTTGAATCTGCTCCGGATCTAATCATTTACCAAAGCGAGGCCGCTACCTATGAAATGGCGAAGCCGTTCTTTGGGATGGACCGGGAAAAAATGGTCGGTTTGGCTTTCTGGGGTGCGATTGAATACTGGGGTGAATCCAACAGGTGGCCTAAAAAAGGCTGGAATTACTCGTTTTTCAATCATGCGCTTGAGCCGTATCCACAAGCCTATCTGATTCAAAGTGCCTTCAGTGAGGAACCGTTGGTCTGCGTTGGCGTAATTGACGGAAAAACCGAGAGTATCGAATGGAATGACGTGAACGTGGGTCGTATGTCGATTTCTTCCCATTGGAATAGACCCGAAGGAAGCCATCAAAACGTAACGGTGTTCACCAATGCCGAAGAAGTTGAATTGTTCCAGAACGGGCAGTCGCTAGGAATTAAAAAGAACGAGCTTAAGGACAACAACCGTCGGAACATCATTTACTGGTCCAATGTCGCTTACGGCAAGGGAGGTGAACTCACTGCCGTCGCCCGCAATCAGGGTAAGGAAGTAGCCCGTCATACCCTGCAAACTGCAGGCAAGGCGGTCGCCTTGAAAGTGGAGGTGGAGCATGAGGACTGGAAGGCCGACGGAATGGATCTGCAATACGTCAAGGTGCGGGCGGTCGATGACCAAGGCCGGGAAGTTCCGACCGCTGAAGGAACCGTGACCTTCGACGTCAGCGGTGCCGCCAGGCTGATCGCGGTTGATAATGGCGACCACTACACCGACGAGCTGTTTTCAGGAAACCGGATCTCCCTCTCGAACGGATTCGCCATGGCGATCCTGCGCTCGACACGCACTCCGGGCGAAGTGACCCTGCGGGCTTCCACCGAAGCATTGAAATCCGAGGAAACCAAACTTCGCACGAAATGATTGGTGGGGCTTCGCCTATTACGTTGTTCTATCAAAAATCCAGAGGTCAAAAATTGAAAATCACTCTTCTTTTGGCCTTTTGATCTATTGCGCGTAAGCATTTCTTCAAAGGTCTCCGCTCCGCATAGTCCATGAAACGCTCCGAAATGAAAACTCACCTCGATATTGGGAGAAATATTTTCGGTATGATTGCTCTATTGTTTTTGTTGGGTGATGTGGGAGCGTCTGAGTCGTCGAGAGTCACAGCAGATACTGTGAATTACGATGCATCCGAAAAACTTTGGTATCGAGATCCAGCGAAGGTTTGGACTGAGGCGTTGCCGGTCGGGAACGGGCGGCTGGGAGCGATGGTTTTTGGCGGTACGGCGGAGGAACGGTTGCAACTGAATGAAGATACTCTCTGGACCGGCCAACCTCACGAATATCAGAACGAGGGTGCGGTGAGAGTTTTGCCCGAGATGCGCCGTTTGCTCGCGGAAGGGAAACAGAAGGAAGCCGAAGAACTTGGAAACAAGGAGTTCATGGGACAACCGAAACGGTTGAAGAGTTACCAGCCGTTGGGCGATCTTTGGCTGCGGATGGAAGGGCACGAGACGGTGAAGAATTATCACCGCGAATTGGACCTAGATACAGCCGTTGCTTCGGTTCGTTATCAGGTGGATGGGGTGACTTACACTCGGGAAACGTTTTCCAGCCACCCCGATCAGGTGTTGGTGGAGCGAGTGGCTGCGGATCGCCCGGGCAGCCTGACTTTTGGCGTGCAGCTCACCAGCCCTCAGGAAGCCGAAGTGAAGGCTAATGGGGAGAATGGTCTGAGGATGTCCGGTCGTGTGAGAGGAAAGGGCAATGGTCTTCCCTTTTCCGCGCAGCTCAAGGTGATTACGGAAGGCGGTCGTTCGTATGTGGACGGGGATGGAATTTTGCATGTGGAAGGGGCCAATTCCGCGACCTTGCTCTTGACTGCGGCGACGGGTTTCCGGAACTACCGGGAGACCGATGGAGATCCCGGGAAACTTGCGTCCAGCGCGTTGGAAGCGGCGGCCAGCAAAAGTTTTTCCGCCTTACGTGATGTTCATGTTTCCGACTACCAGAGCCTTTACGGACGGGTGAAGCTGGATCTCGGTAGCAGCCTTGGGGCGACAGCGGAGCTTCCGACCAACGAGAGAGTGGCGGCGACGGACAAGCGGCAAGATCCGCAACTTGCCACCCTGCTTTTCAACTATGGACGTTATTTGCTGATATCGAGCAGCCGCCCTGGAGATCAGCCTGCCAATTTGCAGGGTATTTGGAATGACAAACTCAATCCGCCCTGGGGAGGAAAGTACACGGCGAATATCAATGTCCAAATGAACTACTGGCCAGCTGAAGTGGCCAACCTGCCGGAGTGTGCTGAACCACTTTTCGCGTTGATCGAGGATCTGGTCGTTTCAGGTCAGAAGACCGCGCAAGCCCACTATGGGGCGAGAGGATGGGTGCTGAATCACAACACGGACATTTGGCGTGCTACGGCCCCCACCAATCATGCGAATCACGGGATATGGCCGACAGGAGGCGCCTGGCTGGCTTTGCATCTGTGGGAACATTGGCGCTACTCCGGAGACCGTGAGTTTCTCTCGAAGCGAGCTTATCCTATTTTGAAGGAAGCCTCCCTGTTCTTTGTGGATACTCTTGTCAAGGACCCTGTTAGCGGTGCTTGGATCAGCGGGCCATCCACTTCTCCCGAACATGGAGGTCTTGTGATGGGGCCGACGATGGATCACCAGATCATTCGTGGGCTTTTCTCCTGGACGGCTGAGGCGGCACGCCTTTTGGGAATCGACAACGAGTTTGCCACACAGCTCGATACTATGCGCGAGCAAATCGCCCCCAATAAAATCGGGCGCCTGGGACAATTGCAGGAGTGGCTGGAAGACAAGGATAATCCGAGAAGCTCTCATCGCCACGTCTCGCATCTTTGGGGAGTGTTTCCCGGAGAGGACATCACGTGGGATACTCCTGAGCTGATGAAGGCTGCACGTGAATCCCTGAATTTGCGCGGAGATGGTGGCACCGGATGGTCGCTCGGCTGGAAAATCAGTCTTTGGGCTCGGTTTCTGGATGGTGATCGTGCCTTCCAATTGTTGTTGCATCAATTAAAGGCGGTGCACGAACCTGCTCCCGGGGAGAAGATTCCACCCGGCGGTGGCACTTACCCGAACCTTTTTGATGCGCATCCTCCGTTCCAGATCGATGGCAATTTCGCCGCGACGGCGGGCATTTGTGAAATGTTGGTTCAAAGTCACACCGGAGAAATCGTTCTTCTGCCCGCACTGCCTTCCGCCTGGCCGACAGGTTCTGTGAAAGGTCTACGCGTCCGCGGTGGCTTCGAATTGGATCTGGCGTGGAAAGATGGCAAACTTTTGGCTGGCCAATTGCGCTCGCCAACAGGGGGGACCGTGCGCCTGCGCTATGGCGAGAAGGTCGGCAACTTTGCGATCAAAGCAGGCGAGGTAAAACGCTTCGGGGCGGATTTCTGAATTCCGAAGTGGCAGGGGAATTGCAAAGCTTGAGTTTTTGCTCCGACTTCCGTGTTCTCCGAAGAGTCGATGGGGGCCCTGGCACTCCATTCAGAAAGCCTGCTCTTTCATCAACTCCAACCATCTGTGAAGAGGTTTACGATTTAGGTTTCAGTCGGCCCGAATTCTGGAATTTGAGCGCGGCCTGCATGCGGGAGCGGACGTGAAGCTTCTGGTAGATTTTTTGTAGATGGGTGCGAACCGTATCGAACGCGATGCCCATTTGATCGGCAATTTCCTGATTGGAAAGTCCCTCGCTGACGAGCTCGATCACTTCGGTCTCGCGTTTTGATAGGTCGAATTGGGGAGTGGGCTCGCCGGATGCGGGTTCGTGGAAGGTTTCGACGACCCTCCGGGCGATTTCCGGGCTCATGGGTGCTCCGCCGGCGAGGACATCGTAGATCGCATTCCGAACCTCCGCGGGAGATGAACGTTTCAGGAGATAACCGGATGCTCCTGCTTTGAGGGCGGCGAAAATTTTATCGTGATCTCCGTAAACCGTCACGATGATGACCTGCATTTCGGGGAACCGTTGCTTGAGCCGGGAGGTGGCTTCGATGCCCGACATTCCGGGAAGATTGATATCCATGAGCACGATCCGGGGACGGAAGGCGTCGATTTTTTTCAGGGCGATTTCCGCGTTGGACCACACTCCGGCGCAGAACAGATCTTCGGTGGAGTCGATGATTTTCCGAATGGTTTCGGCAAGAGATCGGTTGTCCTCGATGATGGAGATCTGGTGTTTGTCGGCCGGATTCATGATAAACCAAGGTTGGGAAGAGGAAGGGAAAGGGTGACCCGGGTGCCTTTGCCGGGGGCGCTTTCGATGGTGGAGGTGCCGCCGCAGTCGCTCATTCTTTGATGCAGGTTGTTCAAGCCGTTTCCGAATTCCGAAGACGGCGATGTGAAGCCGATGCCGTCATCGTGGATTTCGATGACCAGCGTCTGGTTTATGATGATGATCTTGAGGGTAATCCGTGAAGGTCGTGCGTGTTTGATGGCATTATGGATCGCTTCCCGGGTGGCGAGGACCACGTTGTGCCGTTGCTGCGGGCCGATCTGGCAGGAAGGAATATTGCGCTCCCTTTCGATCGTGAGCCGGATGTTCGTGATGCTGAGAAATTCCCGGGCGGAAAAGGTGATGTACTCGATCAGCGAGCGCAGGCTGTCCTGGCTCGGGTTGGTCGCCCACACGATCTCATCCAGGGTCTGGACCGATTGCCTGGCTTTGGAGGAAAGCTGGAGGAGAGAGGGATCGTCGCATTTCAAATCCTCGATGACGAGCTCGGACAACAAGGAGAGTTCGGTGAGCCGGGCTCCGAGGTCATCGTGAAGATCATGGGAAATTCTCGATCGTTCGGTTTCCAGGGCATGGTGCGTTTGAAGTGCTTGAAGTTTGGCGCGTATCCTTCGGCGGGCGATCCACCAGATGATCCCGAGACAGGAAATTCCCAGAAACAACGATGAACCCGCGATGAATGCGGGAGTTTGCCAGTAGTGGGGAGCTACCTGAATGGAAATCGTCGCGGGGAGTTTGCCCGGGATTCCTTCGCCATTGGTGCAGAAAACACTGAAGTGATAATTTCCAGGGCGTAAATTCTGATAGTTTGTTTCCTGGTTCGATCCGATGAATCGTGGGGATGAGTCCATCTCCGACATTTTCACCTGATAGGTGTTTTTCTCCGGGGCGCTGAGATTGATCCCCGCGAAACGGATATTCAGGCTGATGCTTCCGGGGCCTGCTTTCAGTTTGCCGTCCTTGAAAGGGACGGATTTGCCATTCACCGAAACGTCCTTGATGTAAACGGTCGGAGGACGGGAATCCTTGCCGATCGTCAAAGGCCGGATGCCCGCCATTCCCGCCGTGGTCGCAAACCAAAGTTGCCCTTCGCGATCCTTGAATGCGGCGGGTTGGGCTCCGCCCGCGCACTCCCGGGTGATGAGACCATCCGAGCGGTCTAAGTGAAGCCAGTTGAGCGGTGTTTCAGGATGCGACAGATGGTTCAGTAAGGAATCCCGGGAACAACGGAAAATCCCTCCCAGCGAGCCCATCCAGAAGTTGCCGTCTTCCAGCAGGGTGAGGGATGTGATGCGTTCATCGGGGATGCCGTTTTCAGCACTGAAGCGATGCCATTTTCCGTTTTTTCCAAGAAGAATCCCGCCACCGATGACGGATGCCCAGATTTCGGAGGGGGAGTGGATGACGAGCGCGGAGACGATTTTTCGATCAAGCCCGGGGAAATGTCCGATGACGGTGATGTTTCCCTTGTCGATTTTCAGGATTTTCCCTTGCAGGGTGCCTGCGTAAAGCGAGCCGTCCGGCCCTGTTTTCAAAGCGGTGATCTCTACGATGGAAATCCCAGGTCGATCGCTGTAATCGACGAGCTTTTCATCCTTTAGCCGGAATAGCTTGGTCTTGCCCGCGAACCACAGGTGACCCTCGGAATCTTCGGCGATCGCGTTGATTTTCGAAAAGGATTTGATTCTGGGAAAGGCGGGGCGCAGAACGTCGGTCACATGATTGATTTGATAGACCGAGGCGTCCTGGGTCGCGACCCACAGCCGGTTCGATCGATCTTCAAAGAGACAGGAAACCAATCGCGGCAATCCTCCGGTAGGCAGGGTGATGTGAGTCAGTCGCTTTTGTTCGATATGATCGATTCCTCCATTCCGGTTTCCGATCCACCAGCTTCCGTCACGGCGCTGCAATCCTGCCAGGCTTGAGGCTTCGAATTCGCCTTTCTGAAGTTGCAGCCGTGTGACCCGGCTTTTTCGAATCCGGATGAGCCCCTGGGTAGGGCTGGCGATCCAGAGGTTGTGTTCCTGATCTTCCAGGAAATCGAGGACCGCGAGAGGAAGTTCGGAAGCGGGGATTTCCGGTTGGTCGGTGGTGGATGAAGTGGCCGGGATATAATGAAGGCGTTGATCGCGAAGCTCCCATTTTTCCTGCTGCCGGGTGATAAGCCGTGTTGGTGTTTGGCCGAACCAAATGTTTCGTCCGCGGTTTTCTTCGATCTTGGCATTGCGCTGTTCAGCATCTTTCAGCGCGGGGGGAACGTCGGGCACATGGTGGACCTGGCCGTTTTGCATCATCCAGATTCCATCTTCCCTGGAGATATAGTGATTTCCCTCGAATGAAAAAAGACGGGTGATCGTGTAATGCTTTGCGGAGCCGAAAGTTTCCAAAACGTATTCGAGCTTTTCGCCCACAACTCGGAAAAGCCCTTGGCGATACGTGGACACCCACACGCTGCCATCGTCGGGAGTGAAGATGCGGAACAGATTCGGATTCCGCCCGTACCACCTTCCGGTGAGTTCGATGGTTTTGAAGTTCTGGCCATCGAATCGGGACAGACCTTCGGCGGTCGCGATCCATAGGAAACCGTCGGAGGTTTGGCCGAGCGATCTTACCACATTTCCGGGCAAGCCTTCGTCGGAACGCCAAATGCGACTGAGAAAACGATCCGGTGCCGCCGCCGCGAAAGCATTGCTCAGGAAAAGCAAAGCAAGCATGACGTTGATGAAACAGGTGGCCATGAGGGTGTTGAACGAATTACAGGCCAGATCGGCGGTTCGGGCAAGGAATGGAGATCGCATGGTATGCGTCGCTCCCCATTCGGAAAATCATCCTTTTTACGTAGATAAAAGCAGAGAGGAATCCGGGTAATAGTAAGCGTCAATCCACTCCGACCTTATTTGCCGCCGATGATCCGTTCCCATTCTTCATTCATTCTCTCCGCGTGTGCGCTGGCATGCATGCTTGGTGTTTCCCTTCCAAGTTCCGCATCTGCAGGGCAAAATCCCGTGGAGCTGACGGATCTCCAGCCCGCCTCGAATTTCACCCAATCCTTGAATGGCCCCTGGAAGTTCAAGCTGATTGAAGGATTGAACGCGGGTGCGGATGAAAAATTCTACGAGTCCGGTTTCAATCTTTCTTCATGGAAAAGCATTCCGGTGCCGGCGAACTGGGAAATTATCGGTGTCGTTGCAGAACCCGGCTATCGCGGGGGAGACGAGTATCTGGGGCTTTATCGGCGCAATTTCAAGGTGCCTGCGGACTGGAGTGAAAACCGCCGCGTTTTCATCCGCTTCGAAGGTGTCTACTGGGGGTTTCAGGCTTGGATGAACGGAGAGAAAATCGGTGAATCAAATGTCGGTGCGACCTTACCGCATACATTCGACGTCACGGATATCTTGAAGAAAGGCGGTGAAAACACGCTTTCCGTGCAAGCGACCACCCGACCCTTCGGATGGGAATTCGACAGCCACGACGACTGGGCGCTGAACGGAATCTATCGAGATGTCACCGTCTTTTCCCTTCCCACGCTTCACGTGAAAAGCGTAGTTGCCCGCACCACCGTGGATAAAGATGGCGGTGTCCAGCTTTCCGTGACCGCGAAAACCACGGGCGACGCCCTGCTTCGCGGAACTCTCCTGGATGCCGGGGAAAAAGAGGTCGCGAGCTTCGATCTGCCCCGCCAAGGCGATGATTATACAGCGGCCATCCGGGTCGAAAATCCCAAGCTCTGGACCGCTGAGACTCCGAATCTTTACACTCTCAAGATCACCCTTTCCGATGGCAGGAGCGCGCTTCAGACCGTGCAAGAGCGTATCGGTCTGCGTGAAGTGAGGATCGAAGGAAATGTCCTCCTCCTGAACAATGTTCCGATAAAACTCAGAGGTGTAAATCGTCACGACGAGACTCCCGAAACGGGCCGCATGCCGACCGAGGAAGGCATGCGCCGCGATCTCGAGCTGATGCGCAAGGCAAACATCAATTTCATCCGGATGGCCCACTATCCGCCGAACCGCCGTTTGCTGGAGCTTTGCGATGAACTCGGTTTCTACGTCATGGATGAAATGCCCATGGGTGGCGGCGACAAGCAGATGAAGGACCCGGCTTATTACGATCATATTTTGGCACGTACCGCGGCGCTCGTGGCGCGCGATAAAAATCACCCGTCCGTTCTGGTTTGGAGCATCGGCAACGAGAACGACGTCATTGAGGTCGATGAACTTGCCGGACAGTTGATCCGGAAACTCGATCCTTCCCGTCCCTATTGTTTCCCGAAAGTTCCGAGCCGCTATCGTGCGAGCTTTGATAAAAACCCGAAATACGGGGACATCGGATCTCCCCACTACGTTGGAAATTCCGCACTTCGCGGTTACGTGAAAAAAGATCATCCCATCATTATCACCGAATATGCCCACGCCCTCGGACTCTCGACCGATCGGATTCAGGAGCAATGGGAAATCCTGCAAAACAATCCGGGCGGCGCCGGTGGTGCCATCTGGCATTTCCAGGATCAGGGCCTGCTGCGCACCAGCAAGGATCCCGTGGACCCATCCTCTCCCACCATGCATGTCTGGCTGGATAAAAACCGCTACTATGACAATCGTGGCAACGAAGGCGCGGACGGCATCGTTTACGCGGATCGTACGCCGCAAACCGACTACTGGCTGGTGAGAAAGGTGTATTCTCCCATCCAGATCAAAGAAGATGCAGCGACGGTCCAGCCCGGGAAACAATTCGTATCCTTCACGGTGGAGAACCGTCACGATTTCGTCTCTCTGGAAGGAATGAAGCTGGATTGGTCGCTGAACAGTAATGGCAAGGAGCTTCAGAAAGGTTCCCTGCAGCTGACGACCGAAGCCCGCAAGAAGGATAAACTCGGAGTCGATGTCGAAATTCCCGCCGATGCCGACAGGGACATTCTCACCCTCGAATTGCGCGCCATTTCCAAAGATGGAACCCGGATCACCGAGCGCACGCTTCGCCTGAACCTTCCCGATGTCCGAACCACCGACTGGAGTGAGGACCTTCCTGCCGCCGGTCCGGTGAAAGTTACCGGGAACGACAAGGAAATCACGATCCAAGGCGCGAACGCAACTCTCACGGTGCAACGTTCCTCCGGAGAGCTCAGCCTGCGTGATCCTTCAGGAAAAACTCTCATCGAAGGCATTTATCCGCATCCAGGCCGTCGCTTTACGATGACCGATGAAGCTCTCACGAGAAAGATGGGTGCCTGGCCCCAGTCCCTTCTCACCAAGGCTGAAAAACTGGAAATCAAAACCGCTCAAAAAGACGGCAGCGTCACCTTGAGTGTTTCCGGGCAATATCCACGTCCGGAGAAAACCGGACAATTGATAGTCGGAGGTTATGAAGCGACCTTTGCTCCGAACGGCACGATCACGGTCAACTACCACTATCAGCCTGAAAACGCATCCGGTCAGCTCACGGAAACGGGCCTTTCGCTCGTGATCCCGCGAGGTTTTCCGGAATTCCGCTGGATCGGGGAAGGACCTTATCCGGGATATCCGGGCAAGGATCGTCTCAACGAATTCGGTCTCTTCCATCTCAACCGCGAAGACCTTTATTTCCAAGGCAACCGTCGCAAGACCGAATTGGCGATGCTCACCACCGCGGACGGTGTGGGTGTGGCGATCGCGGCCCAGCCCGGCGACATCGCCGTCCAGCGGGAAGGTGATGGCATTTTGTTGAGACACAACGCTCTGATTTCGAGCCTTGGCAACAAGTTCTGGGTTCCGGAGCAAGCCGTCAAAGCGGACGACAAGAAAAAACCTGACATCAAAGGGTCATTCACGATCATTCCGCTGGGAAAAGAATGGCCCGAAACGTTGACCCGGTGGTTTGGAAAACCAACCGCCGCGAAGGACATTTTCAAGCCATTCGTTCATAGCTACGATCAATAACAACTCATTGCATTTTTCCGATCTCTCATGAAAAACAGTCGATCTTCTTTTCTTCGTCGCGCGGGTCTGATGGCCTTGTTCGCTGGCGTCGCCACGGCGGGAGCCGCTGAATCCCGAACCTGGCAGTTTGATTTTGGGACCGGTCCCGTCGCGTCCGGATGTCAATCCGTCACACCGCAGTCGGTTTACTCGGACGAGGCCGGATTCGGTCTGGAAAATCCACCAGCTCTCACGTCATGGCAGGGAAAAGGAAATGATCCACTCTTGAGCGATGGAATTTCCGCCGAACGTCCGTTTCTGTTTTCGGCGGCGGTTCCTCCGGGTATTTACGACGTCAGCGTGACCTTCGGCAATCCGACGGAATCCACCGAGTTGACCGTCAAGGCCGAGGCCCGTCGGCTGATTTTTCACCAGGCTTCCGTGGAAGGGGGAAAGCAGCAAACTCGCACTTTTACCGTCGCTGTGAAATCCCGCGCCAATGCGGATGGGAAATTGTGGATCAAACCTTCCCAACCGGCGACCAACTGGGATGGAAAGCTGACTCTCGAATTCAACGGAAAAAATCCCAGCATTTCCGCCGTGAAGATCGCTCCGGCTGAGAAAGCGGTGGGAATTTTCATCGCGGGGGACTCCACCGTGACGGATCAAGGCGGCGCGCTTTACACCGGATGGGGGCAAATGTTGCCGGCGTTTTTCAAGTCAGGCGCCTACGTTTATAACAACGCGCAATCCGGCGATTCCCTGGGATCGTTCAAGAACAACGGTCTTTTCACGATGATGCTGAATACGGCTCAGCCGGGAGATTACCTGCTCGTTCAGTTCGGTCACAACGATCAGAAAGCGAAGAGAAGAAAGGGTGTCGATCCACTGACGGCCTATCGCAGTAACCTGAGGGAATACGTGGCGTTGGGACGTGAGAAAAAACTGAATGTCGTGCTGATTTCTCCAATGGAACGCCGCCGCTTCAAGGATGGTGTGGCCACTCCGACTCTCCGTTCTTACGCGGATACGGTGCGTGAAGTGGCGCAGGAGGAAAAAGTGCCGTTCATCGATCTGAATGCGGAGAGCATCCGTCTTTACAACACGCTCGGTGAAGGGAAGAGCAAGAAGCTGTTCCTTCATTATGGGGCGGGTGCCGCTCCCGATGGTCGGTCGGAAGCACTCAGCGATAACACTCACTTCGACAATTACGGCGGCTATGAACTCGCGCGAATCGTCGCCACCGGAATTCATAAGCTGAAGCTCGATGTGTCGGATTTCCTGACGGACGACTTCGTTCCTTTCGATCCCGATCAGCCGGACGATATCGAAAAACTCGCCCTGCCTCTCAGCCCGCTGAGACAGGACACCGCCAAGCCGGAGGGAAGCTGAAACTCCGATTTACTCTCTCTTCATCCCGTTTCCACGGTCCGGAACCCACTCGTCTGTTATGCATCGCCCCTTTCTTTCCTCTTTTCGCTATGGAGCTGCCGGTATCATCGCGGCAACCTTTTCATGGTCATCGCTCATTGCGCATGCGGAATCGATCCGGGTTTTTCCGGTTCAGGAGACAGGATGGACCCGGTCGTTGAATGGCGAGTGGTTTTTCAAATACATCCCTTCGCTGGATGCGGGGCCGGATGAGGGATTTTCCGAACCGTCTTTCGATGTCTCCGCATGGAAGAAAATTTCCGTACCTTCCAATTGGGAAATGCAAGGCTTCGCCGAGCCGAAGTACGATATGAAATCCGATCCCGGTCTGGGGCTCTATCGTCGCGCTCTCCATGTGCCGAAAGAATGGCGTGACGGCCGCCGTGTCTGTCTGCGTTTCGAGGGGGTGATCAATGGCTTCGAGGCGAGGGTAAACGGCAAAAAAATCGGACAATCCCAAGGGAGCGCCTACACTCCCGATACCTTCGATATCACGGACGAGCTAGCAGAGGATCACTCTGCGGAAAACGTGCTGGCGGTGAAGGTCTCCACGCGGTCTCCCGGCTGGGAATACGATATGTGTGACGATTGGTCGTTATCGGGAATTTTTCGCGATGTGACTCTTTTTTCCGTGCCTGCGCTTCACGTAAAGGATCTGACCGCTATCAGCCGTGTCGCTCCGGATGGTTCCGCGGAACTTTCGGCGAAAGTGGAGATGAACGGACCACAGGCGGAAGTTCGGGGAAAATTGACCGCGCCAGATGGAACCACGGTGGAAGAGTTCGATCTGACGAAAGAGAATGACGTTTCACACCAGACGTTGGTGAAACTTCCAAAACCGCGACTTTGGACAGCGGAAACACCTTTCCTTTATACACTGCGGATCACTGTTTCGGATAAGGGGAGGCCGTTTCAAAGCATAGAGCAACGCATCGGCATCCGGGAAATTTCGACGGAAGGCGGCATCCTGAAACTCAATGGCAGGCCGATCAAACTGCGCGGGGTCAATCGCCATGACCTGAATCCGGAGGTGGGCCGTGCGGTGACGGAAGAAATGATCCGTCGCGATCTGGAAGTGATGAAGCGGGCCAATATCAATTTCGTCCGGACCGCCCACTATCCCTCCCATCCCAGCCTGATGAGGCTGTGCGATGAGATGGGTTTCTATGTGATGTGCGAGGTTTCCTTTGGGAAGAGAGGCCGGCATTTGAAGGGTGCGGAATATGATGAAAACATCCTCTCCCGCGTCGAGCCTACCATCACGCGGGACAAGAATCACGCATCCGTCATCAGTTGGAGCATCGGCAATGAAAATGCGACGAAGCCTGTGGAGCAGGAAGCAGGCCGCCGCGCGAAGGAATTGGACCCCACAAGGCCGATCTGCATTCCCAAAACGGCCCCGGAATTCGTGAAATGTTACAAGGAAATCGAGGCCCATTCGGACATCAATGCACCGCACTATCCGAGCAACGCTGAGCTGCGGGAATTTGAAAAGAACCTCACCAAGCCGCTCATCCTGACCGAGTATGCTCATGCGCTCGGGCTCGCGACGGATCGCATCCAGGATCAGTGGGAAATGCTGCAAACCATACCGAAATTCGCGGGAGGAGCCATTTGGCATTTTCAGGATCAGGGCATTCTCCGGACTTCCTCCGATAAGGTGAACAGGAAGAAATCCACCAAGTCGGTGTGGCTGGACGAAACTCGTTATTACGACACGAGCGGTGACGATGGAGCGGACGGCATTGTTTATTCGGATCGCTCTCCACAGACGGATTTCTGGCAGGTCCGGAAGGTGTATTCTCCGATCCAGATTGTGGAACGCCGCGCGGATGTGAAAGTGGGTGAGCGGAAGGTTTCCGTTACTCTGGAGAATCGCTACGATTTCATCTCTTTGGCTGGTGCGAAATTGCAATGGTCTTTCCAACGCAATGGAACAAAACAGGCAAAAGGAGAGATCGTCTTGAGCGCCGAAGCGCAAAAGCGGGAAACCGTGGAAATCCCGGTGAACATTCCGCAGGATTTCGGTACGGATGTTTTTACGCTCGATCTGGCGTGTCTGGATCACACCGGTTTGCAGATCACCGAGCGCACCATTCGTCTGGATGTTGCCGGGCAGGAGCGTGATTCGTGGGTGAAAGAACTGGCCAGTTCGGGGAAAACCACCGTCGAGGATACCGCCACCAGAGTAAAAATTCAAAATGACCGCTGGACGATCCGGGTGGAGAGGTCCAACGGCGAATTCACGCTTACCGATCGCTCCGGACGCACCCTGATTTCCGCCATCTATCCGCGTTGTGGACGGGAGCTCACCATGACGGAAGGCTACACGTCCCGAAAAGTCGGAACCTGGAAAATGGCCACTTTATCCAAGGTCCTGAATCCTGAGGTGAAAGTGAGTGAACAAGGTGATCGCATTCAGCTTTCCGTCTCGGGCACGTATCCGCGTCCGGATGAAGAGGGGCAATCCTTTGTAGGAGGTTACCGACTGGAAATCTCCGCGACGGGCGTCATGACGGTCAGCTATCGTTATGTCCCGACCGATGCCAAGGGCAGTCTTGCTGAGGCCGGATTGACCGTGGTGGTGCCGGAAGATTTGACGGAGTTTCGCTGGATCGGCCAAGGACCTTACGCGAGCTATCCCGGAAAGGATCGCCTCAATGAATTCGGAATTTTCCATCTCAACCGCGAAGATCTCCGTTTTCGTGGAAACCGCCGTCAGACGGAATTGGCGTTGCTGAGCACTCCCGCCGGTGAGGGATTGGCCATGACATCCACGCCTGCGGATATTTCCGTGGAGCGGGATGGAAACAGGACTTCATTCAGCCACAATGCGGTCATCGGCAGCTTGGGCAACAAGATCTGGGCTCCTGAAACCACGGTGGAAGTTTCCCGAAGTCCGACAATCGAGGGAACGTTTTCTCTCCTGCCTCTCGACGCAACGTGGCCGCAGGCGTTCGTCAACTGGTTTGGGGAACCGTCCGCGTCGGAAGAGGCTTATCACCCGTTTTATCATAGCTACGATCAGTGAATCGCCTCTGATCTAACATTATTTTAATCGATCGGGATTTGAGGTGGTAATTCCAATCCAGATTCGTATCGTTTCCTGAAATCCTCCTTTTTTCTTATCCCAATGTTGCGTTCTTTCCCTCTTCTCGCCCTTTCTGCCATTTTTTCGACCACCGCATTCGCACAGACCGGGGCGGCTGATCCATTGGCATGGCCTCCGATCACAAAAGACAATCGCCCCGGAACCCGGTGGTGGTGGATGGGAAGCGCGGTGAATGCCGAGGATCTGGCGCGGGAAATGAAGGCCATGAAGGAAGCCGGTTTGGGAACCGTCGAGATCACTCCCATCTATGGAGTGAAGGGAGGGGAAAGCCTGTCCATCGATTACCTTAGCCCCAAGTGGATGGAGATGCTCAAGGTTGTCGCTGACGAAGGTCGTAAACTGGACATCAACGTGGACATGGTAACCGGAACGGGATGGTGTTTCGGTGGACCGAATGTCGGTGATAAAGATGCCAATGCGGTGGCGGTTTATAGGAATGGAACCGTAACCCAGAAGCCGAGCGGTGTGAAAGTGAAGCGCCCGGCTCCGGGCGGAGCGGGATGGATGCTGAATCTCATCTATCCGGATGCTATGACGCGCTACCTTGAGCGGTTTGACAAAGCTCTCTCAACATACAATGGACCGTTGCCAAACGCGCAGTTCCACGATTCCTACGAATATCAATCCGACTGGTCGCCGGATTTTTTCCAACAATTCCTGCAACGTCGTGGCTACAAGCTGGAAGACCGATTGCCGGAACTTTTCGAAGGGAAAGGCGATCCGGACGAAGTCGCCCGTGTGAAAAGCGACTATCGTGAAACGGTCTCCGATCTGGTCACCGAATCGGTCTCCCGTTGGACCGAATGGTCCCATCAGCACAAGATGCGATCCCGAAACCAGGCTCATGGCAGCCCGGGAAACTGGCTCGATATCTACGCCGCAAGTGACATCCCCGAAACGGAAATCGATTTCTTCCGTGGCGGCGAGGTCCTTATTTCCAAGTTCGCTTCCAGTGCCGCTCACGTCACCGGGAAGAACATCGTGAGTTCGGAAACCGCGACATGGGCTGCGGAGCACTTCACGGAATCCCTCTCCCTCTTGAAGGGCATTTGTGACGGGTTCTATCTCGCGGGCGTGAACCGCATCATGTGGCATGGCACGACCTATTCTCCGGCCGATGCCGCATGGCCCGGCTGGTGTTTCTATGCATCTACGGAGATGAATTCCCGCAACGCGATCTGGTATGACGCTCCCGCACTGCATGCTTATCTATCGCGGGTGCAAAGCCAGTTGCAGAGCGGAAGGCCGGGCAACGATGTGCTGCTTTACTGGCCGATTCATGATCTTTGGCATTCGGCAAGCAGTCCGAGAAAAGTATTGGTCGAAGGCATGAGCGTGCATGGAAGCGGCTGGTTCAAGGACCAACCGGTCGGAAAAATGGCGGGGTCGCTTTTGAGCAAGGGATACGCCTTCGATTACATTTCCGACAAACTCCTGCAGAACGCGAAGTCCGGAAACGGGGAGATCGATCTGGCAGGCAATAAATACCGCGCCATCATCGTTCCAAATTGCAAGCGCATGCCGTTGGAAAGCATGCGAAAGCTGCAGGAGCTTTCCTCGATGGGCGCGACCGTGCTGTTTGCAGGCGATGTGCCGCAGGATGTGCCGGGCTTGAACGATCTCGAAAAACGCCGAGCCTCTCTCCGCTCCCTTACCGGAAAGTTGGCCGCGACATCGGAGGATAAAATCGATGAGGTGTTAGGAAAAGTCGGGGTGTGGCGCGAGAAATCTCTTTCTAACCAAAAGGACGTTCATTTTGTGCGTCGTGTAGTCGCAGGCGGAACGTTGTATTTCATTGCGAACCGCGGAAAGGGCTCATTGGATCAGGCTTTCCGGCTTGCGGATCCATCGCCCCATGCGGCGTTGCTGGATCCGATGACAGGTCGTTCCGGAATCGCCCAAACAGAGGATGGCGCAGTCCGTCTGCAACTGGCCCCGGGACAATCCATGTTTGTTCGCACCTTCGGAGGAACTCCGCCTTCCTACGCGTCTCAATGGTCCTATATCCAGTCCGCTGGTTCACCCGTTGCGCTCTCGGGAAAATGGAACGTGAAGTTCCTGCAAGGAGGGCCAACCCTACCGAAGCCGGTCGAAGCCGATCGTCTCGCTTCATGGACCAGTTTTGGCGGAGAGGAATTCCTGAGTTTTGCGGGCACCGCGCTCTATACGCTCAAATTCGATTCTCCCAACGCCAATGTTTCCCATTGGCTTCTGGATCTGGGGCAGGTCATTCAGAGCGCACGGGTGCGTTTGAACGGAAAGGATCTGGGCACCTTCATCACCGCACCTTTCCAGATTCCACTCGAATCCCTGAATGCGCGGGACAATCTTTTGGAAGTCGCAGTCACCGGCACCTCGGCCAACCGCATCCGCGACCTGGATGTGCGGGGAGTGGAATGGAAAATTTTCCACGATGCGAACGTGCTCAACAGGAAGTACAAAAAATTCGACGCCTCCCGATGGCCGATCGCGGATCAAGGTCTTCTCGGCCCTGTGACGTTAGAGCCTCAGCGGAGATAATCGGGCTGGGTCGGAACACATCATTCCGGCCTGAAGCTGGCGACGGATCGCAAAAGTTTCTCAGTGTGAAACCATGAGAAACTTTTCTCAACTCCTGGGAAATCAATGTAAAACTGGAGGCGGAGGTGGGAATCGAACCCACGAATGACGGTTTTGCAAACCATTGCCTTACCACTTGGCTACTCCGCCGTGCTTTTGCTGGCGCGGGGGCGATTGATTACTTGGGGATGCGGGGTGTGTCAATGCCCGGATTCGGAGAAAGTGTGATCGAGGGCGAGAATGAGGTGGTCCAGCTCTTCGATGGTGGTGGAGAGGGGGGGCATGATGACGATGGTGTCCAGAATGGGGCGGGTGAGCAGGCCGTGGGCGAGGGCGGCGGTGCAGATTTTTTCGCCGATGCGGTTTTGAGGGGGAAATTTCCCGCCGTCGGGTTGGCGGAGCTCGATGCCGGCGACGAAGCCGCATTGGCGGGTTTCGTGGACGATGGGGTGCTTTTCCCGCAAGCGTGTGAGTCCGGCGCGGAGGTGGGTGATTTTGTCCGGTAGGGTTTCGAGGGTTTTTTCGGATTCGAATAGGTCGAGGCTGGCGAGGGCGGCGGCACATCCGAGGGGATTGGCGGTGTAGCTGTGGCCGTAGTAGAAGGCGCGCTCCGGGGAGCCGAGGAAGGCGTCGTAGATTTTTCCGGTGGTGAGCGTAGCGGCGAGCGGCAGGTAGCCGCCGGTGAGTCCTTTGGCGAGGCAGAGGAAATCGGGCACGACCTCTTCGTGGTGGCAGGCGAACATTTTCCCGGTTCTCCCGAAGCCGGTCATGACTTCATCGAGGATGAGGTGGACGCCGTGGGCATCGCACCAAGCGCGGAGGTGACGGAGCATGCCGGGTGGCCATGGACGCATTTCGTTGACGCCCTGGATGAGTGGCTCGATGACGATGCCGGCGATGTTTTCGGGATCGTGAGCGGCGAGGTCGTCGAGGGTGGAGATGAGATCGACGGTGAAGCCGAGGTTTTTGAAGCGTTCGAAAAAACGGCTGACGCCACCGAGGGAGGCGGCGCCGAGGGTGTCTCCGTGGTAGCCGTTGGCGAAGGCGAGGAAGCGGGTGCGGTCTGGCTCGCCGGTTTGCAGGCGGTATTGGAGGGCCATTTTCAGGGCACACTCGATGGCGGTGGAGCCGTCGTCGGAGAAAAAGACGCGTTCGAGGGTATGGGCGGGGAAAAATCCGCAGAGGCGGGTGGCGAGTTCGCCCGCGAGCGGATGGGTGAAGCCGAGGAAGGAGGAGTGGGAAATTTTCTCGAGTTGGGCGGTGATGGCGGCGTTCAGGGCGGGGTGGGCGTGGCCGTGGATGGTGGTCCAGATGGAGGAGTTCCCATCGAGGTAGCGATTGCCCTCGGAGTCGTAGAGCCATGAGCCTTTGCCGTGGGTGATGACGACGGGAAAATAATCGGACGCGCACCATTCGGCCTGGCGGGTGAAGGGGTGCCAGCAGTGGTTTTTATCGGCTTCGATCCAGCGGCGGGTGTCTTCTCGCATCGGGGTGGAGCATGGGAGGGAAGGGGATTTCTTCAACCCGGGAATTTCCTTCCGGGGGGTGAAACGGCTACCTACGTAGAGGTCACTTTTCCGGACCTACGCGATGGCGGTATATCGAATGTCCGAAAATGGGATATACGTAGGGAGTCATCGCGAGACGCTTCCCCCCAGCCGACCGCAATGATTCTGTTTCCGGGTGATTCCCCCCCAATCCGGAGCCAGTTTCCCCCTCAGAGTCCAAAGTCGGCGGATGTTGAAGGTTCCCCCCTTTACCATCCGCCGATTTCTTTTTGACCGTTTCCGCGCGAAAGCCGCGGGGCAAAAAAGGGTTCCGATTTGGCCACATACATCATCGCGTAATATGCAATGGCCGGAAATGGGAATAGGGTGATCTCGTCGATGCGGGACACATCCCCCCCACCCGTCCTTCATCGATCATTGCCGGGCTGTTCACCCCAAAGGAGCGGCCCATTTATCCCCCCAATCCTCAAGTCGGCGGGTGATGAAGGTCCCCCCTTTATCATCCGCCGATTGCTTTTTGGAGGGCGGGGTGTCGATGGATCGCGGAAGAGAGGTATGCTCCCGGGGCATTTCCCTTGATGGTGGCGGGCCGGGCGGCTAGTCCCTCTGGCCCACGCGTTCCGGTTTCCATGTCCACTTCCACTTATTCCATTCCATCGCCCGCCTTGTCCCGTGAGGTGAAACGCCGCCGTTCGTTCGCGATTATTTCCCACCCGGACGCCGGCAAGACGACGTTGACTGAAAAATTCCTGCTCTACGGCGGAGCGCTGAATCTCGCGGGTAGCGTAACGGCGCGAAAAAACCAGCGGGCGACGACCTCGGACTGGATGGAACTGGAGAAACAGCGCGGGATTTCCGTGAGCTCCACGGTTCTCCAGTTCGAATACAAGGATTGCGTCGTGAACATTCTCGATACACCGGGACACAAAGATTTCTCGGAAGACACGTATCGCGTGCTCACCGCCGTGGACGCGGCGGTGATGGTGGTGGATGCCGGCAAGGGTATCGAAAGCCAGACGCGGAAACTCTTCGAAGTCTGCCGCCGCCGTGGTGTGCCGATTTTCACTTTCATGAACAAGCTGGACCGCCCGGCGCGTCCTTCGCTGGATCTTCTGGACGAGCTGGAAAGCGTGTTGGGAATCGCCGCATATCCGCTGAACTGGCCGCTCGGCGATGGCCCGCGTTTCAAGGGCGTTTATGATCGCGAGCACAAGCAGGTGCATCTTTTCGAACGCACGGTTCACGGAGCGTATCGCGCGCCGGTGAGCGTAAAGGGCATCGAGGACGAAAGCGTGAAAGCAGCGATGGAAGAAGCGACCTATGCGCAGGTTTGCGATGAGCTGGAATTGCTCGAAGGTGCTGGCGCTGAGTTCGATGTGAAACAGGTGCTCGCCGGTGAACTCACGCCGGTTTTCTTCGGCAGTGCGGCGAACAATTTCGGCGTGCAGCTTCTTCTGGATCGCTTCCTCGAACTCTCTCCGCCACCGCTAACACGGGAAAGCGGAGACGTGACCATCGATCCGGCGTCGGAGGAATTTTCCGCCTTCGTTTTCAAGATCCAGGCGAACATGAATCCGAAACACCGGGACCGCATCGCCTTCATCCGCATCGTTTCCGGGAAATTCGAGCGAGACATGAACGTGCTGAACACCCGCAGCGGCGAGCGCATGCGCCTCGCGAACTCGCAGCGTCTCTTCGCCCGCGAACGCGAAACGGTGGACGATGCCTTCGCGGGCGATGTCGTCGGTTTGGTGGGGAACTACGATCTTCTCATCGGAGACACACTGGCCTCGAAGCCCGGAGTTTCTTTCGATGAAATTCCGCGTTTCGCGCCGGAATGTTTCTCGTTCCTGCACAACAAGAGCACCGCGAAATACAAGCGTTTCCGCGACGGTCTGGCGCAGCTTCTCAAGGAAGGTGTGGCGACGGAATTTCAATTGCTCGACAGTGGCGGCGTTTCTCAAGTGCCGTTGCTCGGCGCAGTGGGTCCGCTGCAATTCGAGGTGCTGCAACACCGCCTCGACGGAGAATACGCGGCGGAAACGCGGCTGGAGGGCGCGAGCTGGTCCATCGCCCGCTGGTTGAAGCCGAAAGAAGGCGATCCGCTCGCTCCGGAGGCACGGCCTTCGCTTTCGTTAGGCGCGGCCTTGGCGCGGGATTCCAATGGCTGGCTCGTTGCGCTTTTGCCGAGCGAGTGGGCGTTGAAAACCTTTGCGGATAAAAACGAAGACTGGGTGATTTCCGATCAACCCTTCCCGCCGCCGGTGGTGGGAGTATGAGGAGTCGGCACATTCCTGTCCCGAATTTTGACATGATAGGCAGGGACAGGAATGTCCCTGCTCCTTAGCGGAATTTCACGTCGAGGCCTTTGGCGAGGGCTTCGAGGACGCGCTGGTGGACGGGTTCGATTTCCTCGGTTTTGAGGGTCTTGTCGGCGGCGCGGTAGTGGAAGCGGTAGGTGACGGCCTTGCGGTCGGCGGCGATTTTGGTGCCGGTGGCGTCCGCGAAAATATCGACGCATTCGCTGGCGACGAGCCATGGCTCGGCGAGCTTCGCGAGGATCGTTTCGATTTTCGCGTTCGGGGTGTCGAGCGGAAGTTCCAGCGAGGCGTCGCGGGACGAGCCGGGGAATTGCGGGAGGTCTTCCGCGTGGCTGATGCCGGTGAGGAGTTTCCGCACTTTCGCGAGATCGAGTTCGGCGACGAAAACCGGATTCGGAAAATCGAGTTCGCGTTCGCGGGCGGGTTTGAGCCGGGCGAAGATGCCGATGGTCTGGTCACCGGCTTTCACGTCGCAACCGAGGGCGAAGCCGTCCCGTTCGCGCGGGGTGAAGGTGATTTCACGGCCGCCGAGCAGGGCGGAAAGCACGCCTTTGAGATCGTAGAGATCGCTGACGCGTTCTTTTTGCGACCAGCCGGACGGAAGCGCCGGTCCTGATAGGAGAATGGCGAGGGTTTCGCTTTCCTGATCCTTTGCCTTGCCGCCGCCCGCATTGCGGAAAACGCGGCCGAGTTCGAAGAAACGCAGCGACTTGAGCTGTTGGCGGACGTTCCGGGCGGCGGACGCGACGAGTCCGGGGACGATGCTCGGGCGCATGACGGCGTGGTCCTCGCTGAGCGGGAGTTTCACGCGGATCGTGTCACCGGAGATGAGCGGCCGCAGCGGCAAGGCGTCGGCGAGTTGCTCGTCGGAAATGAGTTTGATCGTCTGGCACTCGTAAAAGCCGAGCGCGGCGAGGCGGCGGCGGAGCACCATGTCCGCATCGTAAGCGACATCGACTGGGCTGGCGGGGACGAAGGTGCCTTGCAGGCGGGAGGGCACGTTGTCGAGGCCGTGGACGCGGGCAATTTCCTCGACGAGATCGATGTGGCGCTGGAGATCGGCGCGGAAGGACGGGACGTTCCAAGTGCCATCGGCGAGCTGACTGAGGCCGAGGCGGGTGAGGATTTCCGCTGCCGCTTCGTGGGAAATGGAACCGCCCATGAGCTGATCGAGCTTTTTGAGGTCGAGGCCGACGGGTTTGGTCAGAACCGGTGCTTCCCCGGCGACGAGGGTGTCTCCGGTGACAGTGCCGCCTGCGATTTCAAGAATCAGTTTTACTGCGAATGCCGACGCGGAAAGCACGGCTTGCGGGTCGGCTCCACGCTCGAAGCGGTAGGAGGAATCGGATGAAAGCGCGGTGCGGCGCGAGGTGCGGCGGATGCCTTGCGGAGTGAACCACGCGGACTCGAGGATGATGTCGGTGGTGGTTTCTGTGACGCCGCTATCGAGGCCGCCCATCACGCCGGCGAGGGCGAGGGCGGAGCCGGAGGCATCGGAAATCACAAGATCGGCCGGGGTGAGCGCGTGCTCGGATTCGTCGAGGGCGATGAATTTTTCACCTTCGGTCGCTTGGCGGATGACGAGCGTGCCATTGACCTTGGCGGCATCGAAGGCGTGGAGCGGCTGGCCAAGCTCGTGGAGCACGTAGTTCGTGATGTCCACGAGGTTGTTGATCGGGCGCAGACCGATGGATTCGAGGCGTTGTTTCAGCCAAGCCGGGGATTCCGCGACTTTGACACCCGAAATGCGGACTGCGGAGTAAAGCGGGCAGTTTTCCGGGGAATCCACGCGGATCGCATCGCCAGCGGCGGCGGTTTTCGGTGTCGGGATTTCGAGCGGAAGCAACGGGGTTTTCAGCAACGTCGCGAGTTCGCGCGCCATGCCGCGATGGCTGAGAAGGTCCGGGCGGTTCGGGGTGACTTCGAGTTCGAGCAGAACGTCGGAGTCGAAGAGTTGCTTCACGGGTTTCCCGATTTCGGAATCGGGCGGGAGAATGAGCAGGCCGTCCTCGCCTTCCGGCAAACCGATTTCTGCGGAGGCGGCGAGCATGCCCCGGGATTCCACGCCGCGCATTTTCGTTTCGCCGATGGTGAATCCGCCGGGGAGTTCCGCGCCGGGAAGGCAGCACGGAACTTTATCGCCGACCTTGTAATTCTTCGCGCCGCAAACGATCTGGCGCAGGGTGCCTTCGCCCGCGTCCACCTGCGTGACTTTCAGCTTGTCGGCATTCGGGTGCTGGACGGCTTCGACGATTTGGGCGACCACGATTTTTTCCGAGGAAATGCCCTTGGCTTCGATGCCTTCGACTTCAACCCCGGCAAAGGTGAAGAGGTTGTCGATTTCCTTGATGGATTTTCCGGTTAAATCGAGGTGGGTGCCGAGCCAGTTGAGGGAGACGTTCATGGGAAGAGGAAGATTTTTTAACCGCAGATGAACGCGGATAAACGCAGATGGAAGATGAAATGAAAAAAGTTAGGCACCGCGAATCAGGCGAATGGAGCGAATCTTATCTGCGTTCATTCACGTTCATCTGCGGTTAATTTGAAATCACGCGAACTGCTTGAGGAAACGGGCGTCGTTTTCGATGAGGAGGCGGATGTCTTTGATGCCCCAGCGGATCATGGCGAGGCGGTCGAGGCCCATGCCGAAGGCGAAGCCGGTGACTTTTTCGGGGTCGAAGGCGTTGTCCTTGCGGGACTTGTTGATGGATTCGAACACGGCGGGATCGACCATGCCGCAGCCGGCGACTTCGATCCAGCGCGGCTCCTGACCTTTGACGGTGAGTTTCACGTCGATCTCGAAACTGGGTTCGGTGAACGGGAAAAAGTGCGGGCGGAAACGGACTTCCGTTTGCGTGCCGAAAAGCTCGCGAAGGAAGTATTCGAGCGTGCCTTTGAGATCAGGCAGCGAAACGTCCTCGCCGATGTAGAGGCCTTCGAGCTGGTTGAAAACGGAAAGGTGGGTGGCGTCGATTTCGTCGCGGCGGTAGGCGGAGCCGGGCGCGATGATGCGGATCGGCGGGGTTTGCGCTTCCATGGTGCGGATTTGCACGGAGGAGGTGTGGGTGCGCAGGAGCTTGCCGGAATCGAAATAAAAGGTGTCTTTTTCATTCCGTGCCGGGTGATCGGCGGGAGTGTTCAGGGCGTCGAAGCAGTGGAATTCGTCCTCGATTTCCGGACCATCGGCGAGGGCGAAGCCCATGCGGCGAAGGATGCCGATGGCTTGATCGCGGATCAGCGTGAGCGGATGGAGTGAGCCAACTTGTTGAAAACGAGCGGGCAGGGTGACGTCAATGCCTGCCAGGGCGGCGCGGTCCGCGATTTCGCGAAGGGCGAGTTGTTTTTCCTCAAGCGCGGCGGTGATGGCGGTGCGGGCGGCGTTGAGGTTCTGACCGAAGGCGGCTTTTTCTTCTTTCGGCACGTCCTTGATGCCCGCTTGGGCGAGGGTGAGCGTGCCTTTTTTGCCGAGAACGGCGACTCGGGCGTCTTCGAGCGCGCGTTCATCCGCGGCGGCGGCGATTTGCGCGAGCGCGGCGGTCTGGATGGAATCGAATTGCTCCTTCATTTTGAGGGGCAGGGCATACGCGGATTCCGGGTGGCGGTCAAAGCCTAGGTTTTTGAAGATCCGACAGATCGGTCTCATCAGGCTGATCCGACGGATCTTCCGAAATCCAAAAAACAGGGGAATTCCGGTGTCCAGCCGAGCTTGCGGAGTTTTTCGTTGGAGACGCGCTTGTGGGTCCAACCGCGCTTGCGGTTGAGATCGCGCGGACCGTTGGGCGGGAGGGGTTTGAGAAAAATCCGGCTGAGACCTTGATAGCACTCGAGTTGTGTGAGCGGAGTGGAATCGGCGACGTTGAAAATTTCTTCCTTCAAGCCAGAGGTGGCGATTTGGAAAATGGCGCGTGCGGCGTCGTCGCGGTGGATTTGATTGAGGAAACGGCGGCCGTCTTCCTCGATGATCGCCTCGCCGGAGAGGAATTTCCGGAGGATCACGCTGCGTTCGGGGCCGTAGATTCCGGCGAGCCGGGCGACGAGTCCGCCGCTGGAGAGTGCGATTTTTTCGGCGGCGAGCAGGAGTTTTCCGGTTTCGCGGGTGGGTTCGGCGGGGCTGGTTTCCGTGACGATGGAGCCGTCGGTCTGGGAGTAGACGGAGCTGCTGGAGACGAAAAGCAGCGGGGTTCCGGGAAACGCGGCGGTGAGATTCCGGCAGCCATCGACGTAAACCCGCTGGTAGGCTTCCGGTCCGCCGCGACCGGAGGCGGCGCAGTGGATGATGAAATCGGCAGCGGGCAATTTCGCGACCGCCGTGGCATCGCTGACATCGCACGCGATCACATTTTCTCCGCCGGAAAGAGAAGTGGTGGCGATTTCCCAGGTGTGGGCGGAAAATTCGCGGGCGATTGCTTGGCCGAGATAGCCGTGGCCGATGAGGAGGAGTTTCATTACTGGGAGCGCGGACTTTAGTCCGCTTGGTATTGCTGGTTGGATTCTTGGAGCACGGACTTTAGTCCGTTTCGCTTTGTTGGATTCTCCGGGTCGGACTGAAGTCCGTGCTCCCAGGAAAGCTGGATTCTTTGGCGCTCCCAGTGATTAAGCGTTGTGGCGAAACGCGGCAACATTCATTGTTCTGATGCAATGAGCTTCAATCCCTACAATCTCTTGGCGGGCCTTGTTTTCGGGACGATCGGGCTGGCCTCGGTGAATTACGGGCGGAAGCTGGATTTGTGGAAACCGGTGGGGATCGGGCTGCTGCTGATCGCGTATCCGTATTTCGTTTCGAACGTGTGGCTGATGTGGGGGATCGGGGTGGGATTGCTGGTGTTGCTGTGGTTTCATCACGATGAATGATCCTGGCCAGGCCAGGGTTTTCCCTTGGCAGGGGGGCGGTTTTTCACGCTAGTTACAGGCGTTCATGCCAACCGAAGCGATTCTTTCCACCACCCGCCAGTTCCTCGGAGTGGATCCGACCGTGCCGATCACTCTGGAGCCGATCTGTCGCGGCGCTTCCGGACGCACCATCGTCCGGGTGAAAACGCCGATCCATGAGCCGTTCATCGGCATCCACTGGACGGACGAGCGCGAGGATAACGAGCAGTTCGTGCCGGTGGCGCGGTTTTTGAAGCAATCCCGCTTGCGGGTGCCGGAGATCCTTTACGAGCGTGCGCGCTACCACGTGGCGCTGGTGGAGGATCTGGGAAACGAGGACCTGCTGTCCCTGAAGGACCGGCCATTCGAGGAAAGGCTGCCGTTTTACGAATCCGCGTTGCGGCAGGTGGACAAGCTGTTTTTCGCGAAGCCGCCGAAGGATTTCCACCTGATGCCGCCGTTCGATGCGGCGTTGTATCGCTGGGAGCAGGAGTATTTTTTCGAGCATCTGGTGGAGGGGTATCTGGGGATGGATGCGGGAAAATTGCGTGCGCATCCGGCGTTCGCGGGAATGGCGGAGAAGCTCGGCACCGTCGCGCGGCATCTGGTGCATCGGGATTTTCAGTCCCAGAACCTGCTCATCAAGGGTGGGGAAATTTATCTGATCGACTTCCAGGGGCTGCGCCGGGGGCGGCAGGAATACGATCTGGCATCGCTGATTTTCGATCCGTATCTGGACCACACGCCGGAGGAGCGCGAACGGCTTCTGAGCCTGTGGGAAGACATCGCCGACGAACGGCCGGAGGAAACGCTGTTTCACCAATGCGCGGCCCAACGGCTGATGCAGGCGATGGGGGCTTTCGGCAACATCGTGAAAAACAAGGGTGACGAGTGGTATCGCCCGCACATTCCGGTGGCGGCCCGCCTGCTGAAGGAAGTCACGGACGGCACCCCGCTGGAAGAACCGCTCGCTCCGGTCATCGCCGCTGCGAGTAAATGATCGTGGGGGCTCTTTCTCTCAACCATCAACTATCGACTATCAACTATCTTCGTGTCCCGCTCGTTCCATCGCCGTTTCTGGGTTCTGCTCGCCGCAGGGTGGGTGAGCTACGCGGTGTGGAAGGACGTGCCGGGGACGCCGCCGGATCGCGGATTGTTCCAGCTTGTCGCGGGAAGTTTCGCCAATCCGCCGTTGCTGATTTCCGGCAAGGGCACGCATGAAAGTCCGTGGCAGCTTCGCACGGTGGCGACGGAAACGAAGTCCGATCCGAAGCAGGCGCCGGTGGTGATTTCCCTCGGCAACGATCCGGAAGGGATTTTCCAGTCGTCTCCGCCGTCTCCCGCCGATCTGGGCGTTTTGTTCGCGAATCTGCGGCGGCTGGGAGCGGAAAACGCGGCGTCGGCGGCCGTCTTGTCGTGGGAAACTCCGGATGCGATGTCGTTGGCGGCGCTGGACCTGACGATGTCGCGTTTCGAATCCGTCCTGACGACTTCGCCATTGTCGCGCGGCTCGGTGCCTTCGCAGATGCCCGCTTCGTATCGCCGGGCATCGCTGCCGCTCTCGGGAGTGCAGGGGAATGCGGAGAATCTGCCGCTGGTGAACCGGGTGCCGATCCCGAACGTGATTTTCGGAGGCGACAACGCGCTCAGCGGGTTCAACGTGCTCGAGTCCGAGCCGGAATCTTCCGCTCCCTATCTGGTCGCGCGCTGGGAGGACCGCGTGGTGTTTTCTTTTCCGCTGCTGGTGGTCATGCAGCGCCATCGGTTGCCGGTGGAAGGGATCGTCGTGAAACCGGGCGAGGCGATCTGGTTGAGTGCGGAGGGGCCGGTGGTGCCCATCGACGAGTTCGGCCGATTGTCCGCCAAGGTGCGTCCTGTCGAGGAGCGGCAGGTGATTCCGGCGGAGGCTCTGATCGATGCCAGGGAGGGCATTTTCCCGATTCCTACTCCCGGACCGGTGATTTTACGGGACGATCAAAGCGCGGCGGAACCTTCGACCCAGGCGTTTTCCCGGAATCTCATTCCGGTGATTTCCTCGATCGCCTCCGATGCGGGAATGAGCGGTCAGGAAATGTACCGCCGTTTGTCCGCGAATGTGGAGCTCGGTTTGTTGGGAGGTGTCTGCGCGGTGCTGTCGTTGATCGCCGGAGCCGTCGGATACCGCAGGGGTATCGGATTTTTCGTGATCGTGGGAGTGGCGTGCAGCGCCCAGTGGATCGCGGCTGGAATGGCCAATCTTTGGTTGCCGATGTGGCCGGTGGTCGCGGCGACGGCGATTTCGTTCGTTCTGGCCGGGCTGATTTCCTGGCTGCCCGTGCCACGGAAAAAGAAAGCTCCGGAAGAACCGTCCGTCCCGGTGGAAGCCGCGCCCGAGGAGAAAGCTTCCGAAAAACAGCAGCCGGAACCAAAACTGCAGCCGAAGTCCTTTCCCGAACCTCCACCGCCTGTCGCCGCCGCTCCTGTTCCGGCAAAGAAAGCCGCGAAAAAGGCCCCCGCGAAAAAAGCTGCCGGAAAGAAAACATCCGGGAAAAAATCGCCGCGTCGCAAAAAGTAATCTCCAGACTCCATCCCCATGATGCAACCGATCGATAAAGCCAACGCGCTCATCGAAGCGCTTCCCTACCTGCAAGCGTTTCGCGGGAAAACCTTCCTGATCAAGATGGGCGGTTCCGCCATGGAAGACCCGGATCTGGTTGCCAAGGTGATGCGGGACATCGTTTTCCTCGAAGTCGCGGGTATCAATCCCATCGTTGTACACGGCGGCGGCAAGGCGATTTCCGCAGCCATGGAAAAATCCGGGCTGGAAGCGAAATTCATCGGCGGCTTCCGCGTCACGACCGACGAGGCGATCGACATCGTGTCCCGCGTGCTGTCGGAGGAAATCAATCCGGGCCTCGTCCGGATGATCCGGAACTTCGGCGGCAAGGCGGTCGGGATTCCCGGTAACGACGTGTTTCTCGGTGAAAAGCTCCGTGCCCGCGACGCAGAGGGCAATAGCGTGGACCTCGGGCGCGTGGGCGAAGTCGTCGGCTGCCAAATGGCGCACATGGATGCGGCGCACAACGCGGGCATCGTGCCGGTGATTTCCCCGCTGGCGGCGGAACTGGCGACCGGTCGTCCGCTCAATATCAACGCGGACCTCGCCGCCGCCGCGCTGGCCAAGGAATTGCGCGTGGCGAAGCTCGTTTACCTCTCCGACGTTCCCGGTCTGCTTTCCGATCCGAAGGACCCGACCTCTCTGATCAAATCCGTCACCCGCCGCGAAGCGGACTCCCTCATCGAAGACGGTACCATTTCCGGTGGCATGATCCCGAAAATCCGCAGCGCGGTGGATGCCCTGAACGCGGGCGTCCGCAAGGTTCACTTCGTCGATGGCCGCCTGCCCCACGCCCTGCTGCTGGAAATTTTCACCGACGGAGGGATCGGGACGGAGGTGGTGAGGTAGGTTGATTGTTGATTGTTGATGGAAAGAACCAGAGAAGCTGCTCTTTCAACTCTTGCTATCAACCATCAACCCAAAACCATCAACCCACGAAAAACCCCGCCACGACGGTTGCCGGGCGGGGTGGTGTTTTTTGAAAAGCGTTCGGGAGGAATTACCAGGTCAGCACATCGTCATTGGTGCCGAGTTTTTTATCGGCTCCGGCGCTGAAGACGGCGACGCGGCGCCCGTTGAGACGCTCGCTCCGGGTGCCGCGGTTGAAGGTGAGGCGTTCTTCGTAGCTGGTATCGAGCGCCATGATGTAGGGATTGCCCCATGGATCGAACAGGCCGACCACGTCGTCACCGGACTGGGTGTAGATCAGGCCGCCTTTTTTGGCTTTGCCTTCCTTCACGTTGAGGAAGCGTACTTTTTTCGGGTTGCGGAGCTCGTCGCCCTTTTCGATCGCGAGCAGGGCGCGGAGCACGCTGAGGCCGGGGCCGCCGTCGGTGGTGAAGAGGCTGCCGCCTTCTTTCTGGTCCGAGCCGTCGTCTGGCAGGCTGCCGTAGTCCGAGTAGAAGCTGTTCACGGCGGACTCGACGGCGGAAGCGGCGGCCTGGGCGGTGACTTTGCGAGCCCGGTTCATGGCGGAGTTACCCGCCGCGAAGCCCGCGGCGGCGAGGATGGCGATGATGGAAATGACGACGAGAAGCTCGACGAGCGTGAAGCCGTTGCGACGGCGGGATGGATGGGTTTTCATGAATGAATGGATCGGACGGGGTTTATCGGGGCGTATCCAACACCATCCGGCGCGGGATGACAACGCCACAATCGAGGTGACCTTGATTCAAAATCTCCACCCAAGGACCGGGGCGGGCAATCCCTTTTTCTTTTTGTTTCACATTGCGCAAGGGAACCTCGCCAAGCATGCTATGGCATGCACGCCCATACCATGCGCGAGATGCTGCTCGAGTTCATGAAATCCGGCAGCTATCAGCCGATGACGAAGTCCCAGTTCGCGCGCCACCTGAATATCCCGGGAGAGCGGCGCACGGAAATGCGCAAGACGCTGGAGGCGCTGGTGAAGGAGGGCGTGGTCAATGAGTTGAAAAAATCCCGCTACGAGCTGCGGGCGGCTTCATCCGGCTCCACGGGAAATCAGTTGATCGGAACGTTGAAATTCCACCCGAAAGGGCATGCGTTTTTTTACCCGGATATGGTGGACGCTCAGAACGTGGCGACGGGTCTCGATCTGGAAAACCTGTCCCGCGTCATGGTCGGCCGCCAGCACGCGGCGACGGCGCTGGATGGCGACCGGGTGCTGATTTCCCTGTTGCAGCGAAATCCCCGCCGCGACCTGCGCCGACGCGGGAACGACTTCGTGCCGACGGACGACGAGCCGCGCGGCAAGGTGGAAAAGGTGGTCGAGCGTCGGTCCGGGAGGCTGGTCGGGATTTTCCGGAAAAAGGGGAAATACGGCTGGATCGAGTGCGATGACAAGGCGGTCGAGGGCACGATCGACGTGGTGGGAGACACCACCGCCCAGCCCGGGCAGATGGTGGTGGCGGAGCTTCAGGAGTGGAAGGACCGCACCGCGACGCCGCGCGGGCACATCATCGAAGTGCTCGGATGGCCGGGCGACGAGGGCGTGGACATCGTGGGCGTGATTCATCGTTTCGGTCTTCGGACTTCGTTTCCCGATGACGTGCTGGCGGAAGCGCGGGCGGTGCCGGAGGAAATCGGCGAGGCGGAGCTGGCGCGGCGCGTCGATTGGCGGGACAAGCTGGTTATCACTATCGACCCGGCGGACGCGAAGGATCATGACGACGCGATCTGGCTGGAGAAAACGGCGAAGGGCTGGAAGCTCGCGGTGCACATCGCGGACGTTTCCCATTACATCCGGCCGGACAGTCCGATGGACAAGGAGGCGGCGCTGCGCGGAAATTCCACCTATCTGGTGGACCGGGTGCTGCCGATGCTGCCGACGGAGCTGAGCAATGGCATCTGCTCGCTGAAGCCGGACGTGGACCGGCTGACGAAGTGCGCGCTGCTGGAAATTTCCGCCAATGGCGAGCTGAAGAAGGCGAAATTCATCGACGCGGTGATTCACAGCCGGGCGAAGCTTTCCTACGAACAGGCGCAGGCGATTCTCGATGGAAAACCCGCGCCGAAGGGCTCCGATCCGGAGCTTGAACCGATGGTGAAGGAAGGCTGGAGGCTCGCATCCGCCCTGCGTCGTCGCCGTTTCGCCGGAGGCGCGCTGGATCTGGAAATGCCGGAAATCAGGATCCGGCTGGACGAAAACGGTCATGCCACCATCGCCGAACCGGTCGCCCACACCGAGAGCCATCAGTTGATCGAGGAATGCATGCTGGTGGCGAACGAAGCCGTCGCGCGCGCGTTGCGGGAGTGGAGCAAGCCGACGATCTATCGAATTCACGACGATCCCGATCCATCGCGGCTGCTGGATTACACCGAGGCGGCGAAGCTGCACGGCTATCGCCCGGGAGACCTGACGAACCGCGATCATATCCAGAAACTGCTGGATGAGTCCAAGGGCACGCCGGAAGAGCACGTGATCCGGCTCGGATTGCTCAAAAGCCTCAAGCGCGCGGCCTACGCGGCGGACCCGATCGGGCATTACGGTCTGGCGAAACACGATTACTGCCATTTCACCAGCCCGATCCGGCGGTATGCGGATTTGATTGTGCATCGCGCGTTGCAACCGCTGTTGGAAAATCCTCCGAAGCCGGTGGATCGCACGCCTTCGCAGGGGGAGCTCAAGGAGCTTTCCCGCCATATTTCCGACACGGAGCGCACCTCGGCGGATGCGGAAAATGAAACGAAGCAGATCAAGCTGCTGGAGTATCTGCATCGCATGGCGAGTTCGGATGATCCGCCGATTTACGATGGTTTGATCGCGGATGTCCGTCCGCTGGGGTTGATGATCGAGATCCCGGACATGGGCGTGCGTGGCGTGGTGAAACGCGAGGAACTGCCGCCGGGCCGTTGGTTCCTCGAAGCGCATCGCAAGGCGTGGGTTTCCTCGGAGGGAACGGTGATCCAGATGGGCATGCGGATTCCCGTGCAGGTGACGGGTATCGATTTCGACCGGCGTTTCGTGGATTTTACGATCGCCGGTCCGCCGAGCGGCGCGGGTGCGAAGAATCTGCAAAAAGGCGGTCCGCCGAAAAGCCGTGGCAGGGCTTCGGATGGGAAGGGACCGACGAGGAAAGGATCTCGCGGTCCTTCCAAAAAGACCGCGAGGAAGAAGCGAAGGTAGGGCAGGGAGCGCCGACGTTCACGTCGGCTCTTGTGCCATGATCTCCGCGAGCCGACGTGAACG
>JASGEP010000037.1:0-4101 GCA_047606285.1 Luteolibacter sp.
CCAGATCAGCCCGCACGCGTTCGAGAAATCGGGTATTGTGAGCACGTAGGGCCATGTTCATCCAACAGGCTTCGTGATCTCCGGCATTCTCGGCTTCGATGGCTTGGTCCCGGAGCTTGATGTCCAGCTCCTCGCACCTGCGGATGATCTCGCGGGCTTGCTCGATCTTCGTTCCAGTCGGTGGAACGTATTCCGCCTTGGCCCTCTCCATTTCAGCGTCGATCTTGCCGTCGAGATTCCACAATAGAGAACCAGGCATCGTAGCCGATGCCGTGGAAGCGCGTTGTTGATTCGGAGTTTTCATTTCGGCACGGCTAGATTTTGGCGTTCGAGGGACAAGGCTTCACGGATTCCAGCAGCACGCCGCCGGACACACCTTCCACCATGACCATGACGGAGTGACCACCCATGACCCACGCTTCTGAGCGCGTTTTTGTTTCGGTGCCCTCGCTCAGCGGATTAATCAGTTTGTAGCGAGTCACAGGGGTTCCAATTGGGTGCGAGAGATTCCACGACGCTGCTTGTTTCGTGAGTTTTGCGAGGTTCGGTCTTTTCATAGGGTTTCCATGTAGTCTTCGATCTCTGTGCGATGCCCTTCGTCAAGCACGTCGGCTTCGATTAGGGCATCGAGCACATCCCAAAAAGGTTCGTCCACAGCATCGCTGATTGATACGATGCCGTTGGCCAGCAGTCTGATTTTTTCGTCATTCATATTTTTAATATCGGTTGGCAGTTAGGACCTCGAACCAATCGCCTCACCGAGGGCCGGTGGGCTCGGCGTTCCACATATCAGCGCAGCCTCCGTCCATATTCGCGAAGGTTCCGGGCGAGGCGGCCCTGTGGCGTTTCCATCTTTTTCGCGATGAGCATGCAGAATCCAGCGAAGATCAGAAGCGCGACGACCAGTGCGAAGCTGATCCACAGCGGAGACAGCACCCACCACCACGACCATGAGATGACTCCGCAGAGCTTAAGGGTGATGAATACGATTGTGAGCAGACCGACGAAGCTGATGCCGGAGGAGTGTTGTTTGGTGTTGCTCATGGCTGTTGGAATTTCGGGGTGTAGTCTTTGTCGTAGCACCAGATTTGGTGGCAGGCGTGGAAGGCATCCAAGGCAAGCAGCCCGTTGTCCCACCACTTTTCCTCCATGGGAGAAGGGGAGTCGGATGGAATGACCAAGGAGACGAGAGCGGGGAGTGGATCGCCGGGTTCGCGAAGGCAGTCGCCGTAGGCGGCGAGCTGCATTTCCCATTCCTTATAGAAATTGCACTTCGGCTTGCTCTTGAGGCGCTGGGTTTTGATGTCCAGCACCGCGCGACGACGTTTACCTTCGCTATCGAGAATGATGGCGTGGAGATCCAGCCGACCGGCGTAGCCGACTTCCACTTTCACCACCTTGTGCTCGACATGCAGGACCTCGACGACACGTTCCCGGAAATATTTTTCGTAGGGGGCGACGTATTCCAGAATTTCGCCAGTTCCGGAAAATGCTCCGGTGAGATTGAAGGACTCGACCTGTTCATGGATGAGGGTGCCGAAAGCGGCGGCTTCAATGCCCTCCCGCTCCGCGTCTTCGGCGATGCGGGAAAGAAAGGCGGACTCGCTTTCTCCTTCATTTCGGGTGAGGCGAAGGGCGGAGTGGATGGCTTGATCCACTTTCCACGTGGTGAGCATGGGCTTGTCTTTAACGGCAAGCACGTTGGTGACGGATGGCAGCAAATTCAGCTTGCGGGCATCCGTGAGGGTGGTGGCCCGCATACCTTTCCTGGGATCGGCATAGGGAACTTGGTGGCAGGGTTCACCATTGACATGATACCAGTGGCTTTCCCGTTCCTTGCGAATGATTCGGCTCATAAAATGTTGTTGTTTAGGTAAAAATTGATTCAGACGGAAACGGCTTTGCCCGAGACGAAGCCGATACGGCCATCGACGATGTGCAGTCCGGTGTCTGACGGGTCTTCCTGGAACTTTTCGATCCAGAGTTGGCAACCGCGTTCCGCCGCAAGCGCGGCCATCAGAGCGAGGTTGGCGCGGTTGATGAGAGTTCCTTCGCGCACGAGGATGATTTTGAGCGCGGAGTTCTGGGCCATGGCGACCAGAGTGGAGATGCGGATTTGTTCGGCGGTGGAGAGTTGGGAAAAGAGGGTGCCGTTGAAAATCACGCCGTCATCGGTCAATTCCAACCCTTCCAATGGGAGGTTGGCGCTTTTGACCTTTTCGAGTTTTTCCGCATCGATCTGTTCGATTTGAGCGGTCAAATCCGCATATTCTTTCCGGAGATTTTCGGTTTTCGTCTTCAATTCCCGATACTTCCGGGCCTCCCGCACTGCTGCATTGGTCTGATCGACCTGGTTGACGCTCAAGGATGCGGTGGCAAGCGTCTCTTCATCCGGCAAAGGGAGAGTGAGTAAATTTTCCTTCGCCGCAGTGAGATCTTCGTTCTTTTCACTGAGAGCGGTTTGAGCGTCGACAAGCAACTGGCCGATTCTCGTTACTTCCGCCTGTGCTTGGGCGACGGCCGTTTTCAGGGATTCAATGCGATTTTCCGCCGCTTGATGTGCAGAGAGCTGCTGGTGCAGCTGGTTGAGGGCGGCAACCACTTCCGCTGCGGAAACCTCTTCTTCCGGCGTGCCGGGTAGAGGCTCCGGAATCGCGGCAAGCTGGGCAGCGGCTTCTTTCCCGCGTCGTCCAACGTCGGTGCGGGTGGTAAATGCGGTGGCTCGCTCTTCATCCAGTTTTGAAAAATCCAGACCGGCGGCTTGTTTCAGCGCTTCCACTTGTTCTTTCGGCTTCAGGCCGGTGAAGGCGAGAGGATCGAACGCGAATGAACCGACGAGACTGTTGAGGAATTTTTGAGGCGACGGAACCTTGACGCCATCCGGCCCGACGATGGTGAGCGTATCTCCCGAGCGGGTGAATTTCCGCTCTAACGTGTATTCCACCGCCGAGTCTCCAATGCCGGCGGTGATTTTCGCGCTGGTGCGGCCGTGCCGGATGGGGTCATCAAGGCCTTTGTTGGTGAGCAGGACTTCAATGGAATCCAGCACGGAGGACTTCCCTTGCGCATTGTCTCCCGTGAGGATGACGGGCTCTCCGGTGGCGGAATTGATTTCGACGGCGCTGATGCGCTTCACGTCGTTGATGGTGAGTTCGAGGATGTTCATGATATTAGCGAAAAATGATATAATAAATTAAGGCGATAGAGATGCCGGTGACAGCGGCCATGCCGACATCAGGCCAGGTCGTGGCAGCTAAGATAAATGAGGTCATGGAGATGGTTGATTGAGGATTTTTCGGTAAATTTCAGCGTCTTCCTCCGTGAAGCAGCAGAAGAGGATTTTGATGTCCGGATGGAGCCGGAGGAAGCGAAGCGTTTCCGCTACCGCAATGTAGGCAGCGGGTTCTTTCGGGAACCCATAAGCCCCCGTACTGATGGCGGGAAATGAGATCGAACGAACCTTATAAAGCGCCGCCAACCGAAAGCATGAGCGATAGCACTCTCTCAAATCAGAAGATGCTTGATTAGTATCATCCCAGACCGGGCCAACCGCATGGATTACAAAGCGGGAGGGGAGATTGTAACCGGCGGTCAGTTTTGCTTTCCCGACTTCGCAGCCGTTGAGCGATTTGCATTCATGCAAAAGTCCCGGACCGGCAGTTTTGTGGATTGCGCCATCAACCCCGCCGCCCCCAAGCAGAGAAGGGTTCGCGGTATTCACGATGGCATCAACATCCAATTCCGTGATGTCTCCGACGACGACAGAGGGATTCATTCTTCGTCCTCCACTTCTACGAAGTTCCCTTTGTTATCCACAACGTACCAGACGTCGGGCTTGATCCCGTTTTCGCCAGGGTAGGCCACTGCAACTCGGATTTTATCATCCGCATCATAATAGGAGCAGATCAAAGGACCTCCTGAGGATTTAACTCGGCTATCTGCGCCTAAGGCACAAGCAATGGCACCGTAGCCCGAGGTGGTGCTGTGGGCATACCTGCCCGAGGTGGTGCTGTGGGCATACCTGCCCGAGGTGGTGCTGTGGGCACCGTAGCCCGAGGTGGTGCTGTGGGCACCGTAGCCCGAGGTGGTGCTGTGGGCACC
>JASGEP010000038.1:0-133366 GCA_047606285.1 Luteolibacter sp.
ACCGCCAACGGAGGCAGCAACCTCTTCTCCGCCACCGCAAACTGGAAGTTCTAAAAAAGGGAGCGCTGGTGTTCCCACCGGCACCTCCCCGCCAAAGCCGTCCCGGTGTTCCGGGACGGCTTTTTTCGTAAGGGCCCCTCACTAGCAGCATGCCCTATAAGCCCTATAACATCCTACGAGAACTCCACCTTCCAACGCGCGATCTCCTCTTTCACGTTCTCGAGGGACGGCGCTCCGGGATTGGTACGGGCACCGAGCGCTCGCTCGAGCGAAAAGACTTCCTTCGCATCTTCACCGTAAGCGGCATCGATCACCGAAAGATCAAGCCTGTCGAGCGGCGTGCGGGTGGCGATAGACTCAGCCACAGCCTTACCGACCAGCTCGTGGGCGTGGCGGAATGGCACTCCCTTTTTCACGAGATAATCCGCGAGATCGGTAGCGAGTAGCATCGGATCGGAAGCGGCGGCCCGGCAGTTTTCTTCGCGGAGTTCCATCGCCGCGATCATTTCCGTATTCACTGCAAGAATCAGGCGCAAGGTATCCACTGAATCGAAAAGCGGCGGTTTGTCTTCCTGAAGATCCCGATTGTAGGTCAACGGCAGGCCTTTGACCGCGACGAGAAGATTCATGAGATTGCCCACCAAACGACCGGTTTTACCACGCGTCAGCTCGCAGACGTCCGGATTTTTCTTCTGCGGCATCAGTGAAGACCCCGTGGTGTGAGCATCGGACAAAGCCGCGAAGCCGAACTCGACGCTGCACCACAGAATCAGATCCTCGCTCAACCGCGAGAGGTGCACGCCGCAAAGGGAAATCGCGAATAACAACTCCGCGATGTAATCGCGATCCGCGATGGCATCCATCGAGTTTTTCGTCACATCATCGAATCCCAGTTCGCAAGCGATGGCCCGGCGGTCCAGATTGATGGTCGATCCAGCGAGAGCCCCGGAACCGAGAGGAGAAACGTTCAGCCTCTTGCGGCAATCGCCCAAACGGGATTTATCGCGCTCCAGCATCTCGATGTAGGCGAGAAAATGATGACCTGCGGTGACCGGTTGGCCCCGTTGAAGGTGGGTGTAGCCGGGAATGACCGTTCCGGCATACTTTTCCGCCCGGTCCAGCAAGGCCTTCTGCAAGCCGGTGATGGCGGCGATGAGGACGTCGATTTCCGCGCGGCAGTAAAGGCGGGTATCCGTCGCGACCTGATCGTTGCGGGAGCGCGCCGTGTGAAGTTTCGCCCCCGCCGCGCCGATCCGGCGGGTCAACTCCGCCTCGATGTTCATGTGGATGTCTTCCAGCGAAGTCTTGAATTCGAAACGCCCGGCCTCGATGTCCGCCAGAATTTCCTTCAGGCCATTTTCGATTTGGGAAAATTCCTCATCCGTCAGCAAGCCGAGATTTTTTTGTGCCCGGGCGTGGGCGATGGAACCGGCGATGTCGTATGGAAACAGGCGCCAGTCGTATGAGATGGACTCACCGAACTGTTGAACGAGCGAAGAAGTGTCTTGAGAAAAGCGGCCTTTCCACATGGCGGTATGAGATTGGAAATCGGAATCCGCGGAACGTTGCGCCCGCGGTGCCCACGAAGTTGAAACCGATGCGCCGGAAAATGCCAATACTTTGGTGTGTCGGGAAAATTTACCGCTGAAATTTGGATTTGAGATTCGAGAAATTTGCACAAAGTTCCCCACCATGGCCAAAATCATTCCTCTTATCAGCTCCGGCGTCGCCGGTCCTCTCGGCGTGCTTCACCTTCCCCGTCTCTGGCAGAAAGCCACGCTGGGTGCCGTAGGCAAACTCCACCCCGATTATCCCTCCTGCGGGCAGGGCTACGATCAAATGGTGCTCGATGGCCTCGGGCTGGATCGCTCGAAATTCGAAGAATTCATCGCATTGAAAAAACCGACTTACCCCCAGCTCGAAGCCTGGGTGTTGGAGCAATCCGGCGGTGCGCTCGATCCGGATGCCGTCACGAAACTGAACGCCGCCATTGTCGGCTACAACCATACCGACGATGTCCGCACCGCGATCCTGAAATTCGCCGATATCCCGGACGAAGGCAAAATCCTGGATGCCATCAACCTCAATAACCTCGACGACTGGTCCGCTTTTCACAAAGAAGTGATCGGTGCGGTCTGAAGTCCTTTCGAGTCCTATCCATCATCAGGCGGCGGTTCGCAGGAACCACCGCCTTTTTATTTGTTATCTTTCACATTCCAAAACGAAAAACGCACTTCATTCAGGCATATCAAATCATCAACAAATCCTTATTTCAAATAGAAGGAAACAAACACATTCCCACAAAACACTGATTTCCAATTTCTTAAAAAACCAACCTCTCTCTATTCATCCCTTCCCCCTCGCGAGGATTGATTTTTCCGAAGAAAACTTCCGAGAATCCGCACGTTCCCCCAACACCATAACTTATGAAAAAGCCTGTGTCCCCCCACACGGCGGTTTTCCTGATCCTGTGCGCCGCATCCCCACTGCTCGCCCAGAATCTGGCAACTTCCGATCCCCTTTCCGAGGTTCGCCTTTTGAAGATCGATGACCTCGAAGGCACCGATTCCGCCCGTTTTGAGGAAAAAGACGTGCTTGCCGCCGGCAAGGCCCCTTCCCGGCTCAAGGAAAGCGCTCCGGCTTATTGTGCCCAGGACATCCGCACTCTGGACCTGAAGACGAGAAGCAATCCCTCCGTGGATGCGGTCGTGGATCTCGCACCGCTCAACAAGCCGTCGGTTTACAAAAAAGTGTATGTCAGCGCCGCGAAGGGCCAGCCCTATGTGGTGTCCGAAACCGCATTGGAAGATGGCCTCGCCCATATTTCCGCCGTTTACAGGGGAGCCGGTGAGCCCGCTTCCGCCAGCGATTGCCCGTCCGTCGGGCTCTCCGTGGAAAAACGCATCAAACTGGAACCTTCCCGCCTGCTCGAAGTGGTCGCCCAGGAAATCGGGGCCAACCCGACCTGTGCCTGCGAAGTGGTGAAAGCCGCCATCCGCACCGTGGATGCGGACACCCGGACCGTCGTCGCCATCGTCGAAACCGCGGCGAACGCATCGCCGGAATCTCTCCGCATCGTTTCCCAATGCGCCATCGCCGAAATGCCCGAAGCCCTCGCCGATATTCAGACACTGATGGCAAGGCTCGATCCGAACGCCGGTGACTCCGGAGCCAGCTCGAAGAGCGGCAAGGAACCGATCGCTTCCGCCAAAAGCGCGAAAGATTCCAAAGCGGTGGTCATCGAAAAACCGGTCCTGCCGAATCCCCTCGACCGTCCGCCTCCCTTTCCCTTCCTGCCGCCGCCACCTGTGATCGTGGTGCCGGTGACGGATGTCGATCCGTTATAACACAAAAAAGGAGTGCCGGTGTTCCCACCGGCTCTCTTCGTTTATTGATACCCGCAAAAAAAAGTGACGCCGAAAACCCCACAACTACGGAGGAAAATTCGTCACTCTATTATGCGATGATCAATAATACCCCATCAGGCCAAACACCCAGGGCAATCCCGCACCCAATGTCCCGGCTCGATTTCTTTCAGCGCCGGTATCCTGTCCTGTAAACACAAGGTCGCGTCGCCGATCCGGTTTCTCTCCCGAAACGCGCAGCCCGGTGAAGGATTTCTCAAATCCGGCGGCAACCCCGGAATCGTATAAAGCGGTTGTCCCTTCGGCTGGAGCGCCGGGATCGATTTCAACAGCGAGCGGGTGTAGGCATGCCGCGGTTGCCGGAAAAGCATCTCCGTCGGCGCACTCTCCACGATCCGCCCGGCATACATCACCTGCAGATGGTCGCTCATTTCCCCTACCACCGTCAGATCGTGGGAAATGAAAATGACCGCCGTGCCAAGAGCCTTCTGCCGCTCACGGATCAGCTTCAGCACCTGATCCTGCACCGAGACATCCAATGCCGTCGTCGGTTCATCGCAGATCAAAAGCTCCGGCCGGGTAATCAACGCCATCGCGATCATCACCCGTTGCCGCATTCCACCCGAAAACTCATGCGGGTAGGAATGAATCCGCTGCGAAGCATCCGGAATCCCTACTTCCTCCAGAGCTTCGATCGCACGATGCAGCGCCGTCCTGCCCTTCATTTTTTCGTGCAGCTCCAGCGGTTCCATCAACTGCGTGCTGATTTTCAGGAAAGGATTCAGCGATGTCATCGGATCCTGGAAAATCATGGAAATGCGCTTCCCGCGAATCCGCCGCAATTGTTTTTCCCCGCATTTCAACAAATCGATGCCGTCGAACCACGCCGCTCCCGAATGGACTTTCCCGGGCGGACTGGGAATCAGCCCGAGCAGCGAGTAGCAGCTAACGGATTTCCCCGATCCGGACTCACCCACGATTCCCAGCGTTTGCCCGGATTCTATCTGAAACGACACATCCTCCACCGCTTGCACGACCCCCGTCCGGGTGTGAAAACGCGTCGTCAGGTGCTGAACGTCGAGCAGTGGCATGCATTCCAATAGGAAGGCTGACGTTCACGTCGGCGAGAGAAAAAACGCGCTCCCGATTTCATGGCAGAAACCTGATCCAAAAATTTGATTCAAAAATGAAAATTTTTAAGGCGAACGGACACTTCCGGATTATTTTTTCTCATCAAACACAGTCCACTTATGGCTCTCGATAAATTGACCCAAAAACTTCAGGAAGCACTCCAATCGGCCCAATCCCTGGCCTCGAAATCCTCGCACGCCGAACTGAAAAGCCTCCACGTTCTCCTCGCCCTGCTCCAGCAGGACGGCGGTATCACCGTGCCCATCCTCCAGAAAGCGGGCGTCGATGTCGCCCAATTGAAAGCCTCCGTCGCCAGCTCCCTCAGCCGCGAACCCAGCTTACAGGGAGCCACCACCCAGCCCCAGATCAGCATCGGCCTCCGCGCCACCCTTGAGGAAGCCGACAAGGCCCGGCAGGAACTCGGAGACGATTACCTCAGCGTCGAACACTTTCTGCTAGGCTCGCTGAAAGGCGATTCCCCCGCCGGCAAGGCGCTCAAGGACGCCGGTCTGACCGAGGCCAAAGCCCTCGAAGCGATCCAATCCGTCCGTGGCTCGCAGAAAGTTACCGACGACTCTCCCGAGGCAAAATACCAGACCCTCGAAAAATACGGCACCGACCTCACCGCACGCGCGCGCGAAGGCAAGATCGATCCCGTCATCGGCCGCGATCAGGAAATCCGCCGCGTGCTCCAGGTCCTCTCCCGCCGCACCAAGAACAACCCCGTGCTCATCGGTGAACCCGGCGTCGGCAAGACTGCCATCGTCGAAGGGCTCGCCCGCCGCATCGTTTCCGGAGACGTGCCGGATTCCATGAAAGACAAGCGCGTCATCGTCCTCGACCTCGGCGGCATGCTCGCCGGTGCGAAATATCGCGGCGAATTCGAAGACCGCCTCAAGGCATTCCTCAAGGAAGTCACCGACTCCAACGGCCAGATCATCCTATTCATCGACGAGCTTCACACCATCGTCGGCGCCGGTGCCAGCGAAGGCGCGGTGGATGCCTCCAACCTCCTGAAGCCCCAGCTCGCCCGTGGCGAACTGCGCACTATCGGCGCCACCACTCTGGACGAATACCGCAAGCACATCGAAAAAGACGCCGCTCTTGAGCGCCGGTTCCAGCCCGTCATGGTCGGCGAACCCTCCGTCGAGGACACCATCGCCATCCTGCGCGGCCTGAAGGAACGCTACGAAGTGCACCACGGCGTGCGCATCCAGGACGGCGCGCTCGTCGCCGCCGCGACACTCTCGGATCGCTACATTTCCGCGCGTTTCCTGCCCGATAAAGCCGTCGATCTCGTGGACGAAGCCGCATCGAGGCTGAAGATCGAGCTCGACTCCATGCCTGCGGAAATCGACGCGCTGGAGCGCCAGATTCTTCAACTGGAAATGGAGAAAAAAGCCCTCGAAAAGGAAACCGACAAGGCATCCGCCGCCCGCCTCGAAAAGGTCGTGGAAGAACAGGCGAACCTCCGCGAGCAATCTGCCGGACTCATGGCCCAGTGGCGGAATGAAAAGGCCGTCATCGATAAAGTCCGCGAGGCTCAGGAGAAAATCGAGAACCTGAAAGTCCAGGCCGAGCAGGTCCAGCGCATCGGCGACCTCACGCGGGCCTCCCAGATCACCTACGGCGAACTGCCGGAGGCCGGCCGCACTCTCGAAGCCGCCAAGGAAGAGCTTTCCCTGCTTCAGAAAAACGGTGCGATCCTGAAGGAGGAAGTCACCGAGGAAGACATCGCCCGCGTCGTTTCCTCATGGACCGGCATCCCCGTGAACCGGCTACAGGAAGGCGAGAAACAGAAACTCGTCACCATGGAAGACCGCCTCGGCGCCCGAGTGATCGGCCAGAAAAAAGCGATCAAGGCCGTTTCCAACGCCGTTCGCCGCGCCCGAGCCGGGCTTCAGGACGAGAACCGCCCCATCGGTTCCTTCCTGTTCCTCGGTCCCACCGGTGTCGGCAAGACCGAGCTTTCCAAGGCGCTCGCCGAATTCCTGTTCGATGACGAAGGCGCCATGGTCCGCATCGACATGTCCGAGTACATGGAAAAACACAGCGTCGCCCGACTGATCGGCGCGCCTCCCGGCTACGTCGGCTACGAGGAAGGTGGCCAGCTTTCCGAACATGTACGACGTAAGCCGTACTCCGTGGTCTTGTTCGACGAAATCGAGAAAGCCCATCCCGATGTTTTCAACGTTCTCCTTCAAGTGCTCGATGACGGTCGCATCACCGACGGACAAGGCCGCACCGTGGATTTCCGCAACACCGTGCTCATCATGACCTCCAACATCGGCTCGCAATACATCCTCAACGAGGACAACGCCGAGCAGCGCGAAGCAAAGGTCAACGAAGCGCTGCGCGGTCATTTCCGCCCGGAATTTCTGAACCGCATCGACGAAATCATCATCTTCGATCGCCTCGCCCGCGAGGAACTCACCACCATCGTCGATCGCCAGCTCGATCGCGTTCGCAAGCGCCTCGCCAAACAGGGTCTCGGTCTGGCCCTTTCGGAAAGCGCCAAGGAATTCCTCGGCAATCAGGGCTACGATCCCGTGTATGGCGCCCGTCCCCTCAAGCGAGCGATCCAGACACACCTGCTAGATCCTCTCAGCCTCGACGTGCTCGATGGAAAATTCGGCGAAGGCGACATCATCCAGGCGGATGTCGATCATGGCGCCTTGGTGTTCCGCAAGTAAGGTCCGGACCGGTTGATAGGAAGAGCTGGTAAGGACCGCTGACGTTCACGTCGGCTCTTCGGTCTTCGCATCCTTCCCTCCTCTTCACAAAAAAGCGCCGGTGTTTCCACCGACGCTCTTTTGATGAATGAACCTTACACCCCGGCTTCGTCCGGTTCCGGTTGGGAATCCGGGCGGGTCGAGACGAACTTGAGATCCTCCGTGCCTTCGGTGCGGACGACTTCGACGGCATCCCCGGCTTTCACGTCGCCACGCAGCAGGGACTCGGCGAGCGGATCTTCGAGCAAGCGCTCGACCGCACGGCGCATCGGACGCGCGCCATAAGATGGATCGAAGCCTTTTTCGGCCAGAAGATCGCGTGCCTCGGCGGAAAGCGTGAGCGCGATGTCCTTGTCGAGGAGACGCTTGACGAGTTTGGAAACTTCGAGATCCACGATCTGGTTGAGGTCCTTTTTCTCCAGCATGTGGAAGACCACCAGATCATCGAGACGGTTGAGGAACTCCGGTTTGAAGTATTGCTTCGCTTCGGTGAGGATCTTGCCCTTCATGCCCTCGAAGTCCGCTTCGTCTTCCTGCATCGCGCCGAAGCCGAGTGAAGTCTGGCGCTTGATGGTGGAAGCGCCGACGTTGGAGGTGAGGATGATGATGGTGTTGCGGAAATCGATCTTCCGGCCGAGCGAATCGGTGACCATGCCTTCTTCAAGGATCTGAAGAAGCAGGTTCATCACGTCCGGGTGCGCTTTTTCCACCTCGTCGAAAAGCACGACGGAGTATGGACGGCGGCGCACCGCTTCGGAAAGCTGACCGCCTTCTTCATAACCGACGTAGCCCGGAGGCGATCCGATCAGGCGGCTGGCGGTGAATTTTTCCATGTACTCGGACATGTCGATCTGGATCAGCGAATCCGGATCTCCGAACATGAACTCCGCTAGATTGCGGGCGAGGTAGGTCTTGCCAACGCCGGTGGGGCCGAGGAACAGGAAGGAACCGATCGGGCGGCGCGGGTCCTTGAGGTCGGCGCGGGAACGGCGGAGTGCCTTGGAAATGGCGATCACCGCTTCGTCCTGGCCGATCACGCGGCCCTTGAGCTCGTCTTCCATCTTGAGCAGTTTCTCGGCTTCCTTCTCCTCCATACGGCGGAGCGGCACACCGGTCCATTTGGAAATGACGGACATGATGTCGTCATCGGTAACGGTGACGATTTTTTCTTCGGAGGAGGCGCGCCAGGTTTTGAGAGTTTCTTCGAGCTCCTTCTTGGCGTTCTTTTCGTCATCGCGGAGCGACGCGGCCTTTTCGAAATCCTGCTCGGCAATGGCGGCCACCTTGTCGCGGTTGATCTGTTCGATCTGCCCTTCCAGTTCCTTGATGGACGGCGGGCGGGTCATCGTCGAGATGCGTGCGCGGGCACCGGCCTCGTCGAGCACGTCGATGGCCTTGTCCGGAAGATAGCGCGCGGTGAGATAGCGCGAGGTAAGTTTCACGGACGCCTCGATGGCTTCCGGGGTGAACTTCGCCTTGTGGTGGGATTCGTATTTCTCCTGCAGCCCTTGCAGGATCTTGATCGCGTCATCCACGGACGGCTCCTCGACTTTCACCTGCTGGAAACGGCGCTCCAGCGCGGAATCCTTCTCGATGTGCTTACGGTATTCGTTGAGCGTCGTCGCGCCCACGCATTGCAGCTCGGAACGGCTCAACGCGGGCTTGATGATGTTGGAAGCATCCATCGCGCCTTCGGCGGAACCGGCACCGACGATGGTGTGAAGCTCGTCGATGAAAAGAATCACGTTCTTCACCTTGCGGATCTCGTCCATCACCGCCTTGATGCGCTCCTCGAACTGGCCGCGATACTTCGTGCCGGCGACCATCAGCGCGAGGTCGAGGGTGATGACTTTCTTGTCCCGCAGAATTTCCGGCACGTTGCCGCTGGCGATTTCCTGGGCCAGGCCTTCGACGATGGCGGTTTTGCCGACACCGGCTTCACCGATGAGCACCGGGTTGTTCTTGGTCCGGCGGCACAGGATCTGGATCACGCGCTCGATTTCCGGTTCGCGTCCGATCACGGGATCGAGTCCCCCTTCACGGGCGAGTTTCGTCAAATCGCGACCGAACGCCTTGAGAGCCGGGGTCTTGGTTTTACCCGCGTCGCCACCTCCGCCGGCTTCGCCACCGGCTTCCGCGGATGCCGGGCCTTCGTCCTCGAACGGAGCGTCGTCATCGTCGTCGTCCTCATCGTCGTGATCTTCCGGAGAGAAATTCGGATCGATTTCCGCGAGGATTTCGTTGCGGGTGCGTTGGATGTCCACATCGAGGCGCTTCAGCACCCGGGCGGCGACGCCTTCGCCTTCGCGCAGCAGGCCGAGCAGCAGGTGCTCGGTGCCGACGTAGGAATGATTGAGCGCCTTGGCCTCCTTGTTGGCGAGGGCGAGGACTTTTTTGACACGCGGGGTGTAGGGAATGTTTCCCGCCGTTTTCTGTGGAGGACCGGAACCGACTTCCTTTTCGACCTCCATACGGACCGCTTCGAGCTCGAGGCCCATGCGTTCCAGCACGTTGACCGCGACTCCTTGGCCCAGCTTGATGAGGCCAAGCAGCAAGTGCTCGGTACCGACGTAGGAGTGGTTGAATCGATCCGCCTCCTTGCGGGCAAGGGCGAGGACTTGTTGAGCACGTGGTGTGAAATTATTCATGCGTCAGCGGGTGGGTTGGGGTCGGAAGAATCTTTTCCCTCATTTGATATAAAACGAATATCAGGGGAGTCGAGAGAATGCAAACGGGAGCGCATAATTTCTGCCCGGATGGCGTCGCGCTCTTCCGGGGAGAGCTTGCGGCCCGAGTGAAGCTGGAGGTGCGCGGGCTGGATATCCATCAGCAGCGAATCGCAGAGAACCACGGTTTCCGGTTTGAAAAACCCGAGCGTTCCCCCGAGGCGGAGGAGCGAGAGATGGTTCAACGCTTCCTTGGAATCGATCAGGTAAGCGTGGCGCAGCACGCCGTAGGCGCGGCCGATTTTATCCGCGACCATTTCCGGGTCTTCTTCCATCAGCTTTTCCCGAGCGTTCTGCTCGTGATGGGCGACCTGTGAAATCACTCTCTCCAGGCGGTTGATGATGGTTTCCTCGCTCTCGCCGAGGGTCGACTGGTTGGAAATCTGGTAAAGGTTGCCGAGCGATTCCGTGCCTTCACCGTAGATACCACGCACCGCGAGGCCGATCTTGTTCACGGCCTGTAAAACCTGGCCGATTTGATCACTGAGGACCAAACCGGGCAGATGGACCATCGCGGAAGCCCGCAGACCGGTGCCCAAATTGGTCGGGCAGGTGGTGAGGTAGCCGAGCGTGCCGTCGAACGCATATTCCAGCGAGGATTCGAGGCGGGTGTCCAGATCGGACAATGCCTGAAAAGCCGAGGAAAGTTGCAGTCCGGGGCGGATGGCCTGCATCCGCAGGTGGTCCTCCTCGTTCAACATGATGCTGAAGCTCTGCCGACGCTCGATCACCGCCGCCGAGCCGTGGCCGCGCGCGGCGTGCTCACGGGAAATGAGGTGGCGCTCGACGAGCACCTGCTTCTGGACCGAGGAAAGATTGCTCAGCGCGTGGGAAAACGCGTCCTTCATCGGCGGCAGGGATTCCACCGCCGGGCGCAGGAGTTCCAGAGCGGCGGCACGTTCCTCTTTCTTCGCCCAGCCGGGAAACGGATGCTGGCTCAGATTCCGGGCCAGCCGGATGCGCGAGGTAATGACGGCTCCATGCTCTCCCTGTCCGCCGGTCATCCAATCGGCGGGATGCTTGATCAGGGTGGAAAATCGCATCATGATCTTTGAAAATCAGGGAGTTGGAACGGAAGAGGATTCGAGGCTGCGGATTTCATCCCGGATTCCGGCGGCTTCTTCGTAGCTTTCGGATGAGATCGCTTCATCGAGCTTGGCACGGAGTTCCTTGAGGCGCTGGTTGCGATACTGCTGGGCCATCAATCCTTCGGGGACTTTCCCGACATGGGAAACGCCCTTGTGCATTCCGCGCAGCATCTGGTTCACATCGTCGCGGAAAACCGAGTAGCATTCGCTGCAACCGAGACGGCGGACCCGATGCAGATCATCGAGCGTAAAGCCGCAATTCGGGCAGACCTTTCCATGATAGCCCGCCGTAGACATGGAAACGGCGCTCTGCGAGGGAGCAAACCCGGAAATCAGGCTGTCCCCGCCCTGAAGAAAATCCGCGAGCGAAAAACCGGTCGGATCCGTGACTCCACGCTCCTTCGCACAGTCTTCGCAAAGGCACACCTTTTTCATCTGACCTTCCACGAGCTGGGTCAGAAATACGGTGGCCTTGTTATCGCAGAAATCGCATTTCATTTTGAATAGCCTAAACTACACTTAAGCAACGGGAGTGCCAGTGCTCATTACGAGTTCATGATAAGCGTCCAGGAAGCGTTTGGTGATCTCTCCCGGCTTGCCCGTGCCGATGGTGCGGCGGTCGTAGGTCACCACCGGAATCACTTCCGCGGCGGTGCCGGTGAGGAAGAATTCATCCGCGATGTAAAGATCATAACGGGTCAGCGTTTTTTCCTCGAAAGGAATGCCGAGCTTGTCCGCCAGCTCGATGATCGCCGCGCGGGTGATGCCATCGAGGGCACCGTCGCTGATCTTCGGGCTGTAGAGCGTGCCGTTTTTGATGATGAAAATGTTATCCCCGGTACATTCGGCGATATTTCCTTGTTCGTTGAGCATCACGGCCTCCAGAGCGTTGGACTGAATGGCTTCCACCTTGGCCATGATGTTGTTGAGGTAGTTCAGCGATTTCACCTGCGGCATAAGGGCGGCGGGCGCGGGGCGACGCGTCGCACAGGTCACCACCGAGAGACCGTTGGTGTAGTGTTCCTCTGGATAAAGCTTGATGGTCGCGGCGATGATGAACATCGACGGTTTCGGGCAAAGATATGGATTGAGCCCGAGTTCCCCCGCGCCGCGTGTAACCACCAGCCGGATGTAGCCATCGGTCAGGCCGTTCGCAGCCACCGTTTCGCAGGTGTACTTGCACACTTCCTCGATCGTCCACGGCAGGTTGAGAACGATTGCCTTGGCCGAATCGAACAAACGGCGGATGTGCTCTTCCAGACGGAAAATGCGTCCGTTGTAGAACCGGATGCCTTCAAAAACGCCATCTCCATAAAGAAGGCCGTGATCGAAGACCGTGATCTTCGCTTCCGTTTCGTCCACCAATTTTCCGTCGAGCCAGATTTTCATAGAAGTAGTTCCGGCTCAGCCTAGGTGGTCCCCCGCCCGTGGCAAGCGGGAGATTCAAGAAATCGTAGCGGCAAAAACGAAGGGGAAAAACCGCTCATTCCGGCGATTTCCACTCCCGGTATGGATTCCGCGAAAGCATGGAATTGAAATAGCGAGGATCGTCCGAAACCTCCGCCCCCGCCCACTTCGGAAGCTCGAAATCCGTATGTTCGTCCGGCAATTCCACTTCGGCCAGCACCAGACCTTCGTTTTCACCGTGGAAAACGTCGATTTCCCAGACGAAATCCCCGATTTCCCGGCGATAGCGCGTCTTGTCGATCACCGTCGGCAGGCACAACTCCAGCAGCTCCGCCGCTTCCTCCACCGGGATTTCGTATTCGAACTCCGCCCGCCGAATTCCTTCGCTCCGGCCCTTGATCGTCAACCAGGCCCGTTCCCCCGCCAACCGCACCCGCACCGTCCGATCCGGATCGCTCGCGAGATAGCCTTGGGAAAAACGCACACCCGGCTCACCTTCCTGCCAACTTTCCCCTTTCACCAGAAATTTCCGTTCGATCTCGATCGCCATGAAACAATGTTAAGAAGTCGGGACATTCCTGTCCCGGATTTTCTGTGATCGGACTCGCGGCATTCGGCCACTTGCCAAAGCTCTTCAGCCTTCTTAAACAGAAACAAACCCGATCCCCACCCATGGAGCCACCTTCATCCATCCATCCGAAATCCGCGCTCAGGCGGCACATGCGCGAACTTCTCGGCTCGACACCGCATGACTCCTCCTCCGTTCGCGACGCCCTCGAAACCTGGCTGAGCGCCCAACCCCGGCTCAAAACCTTCGCCGTTTTTTCCGCTCTTCCTGGAGAAGTGAATCTATCTCCTGTCGTCATTCGTCATCCCGAAAAACGCTGGCTCTATCCACTCGTCACGGGCGACGAACTCACATTCCATCACATCGAAAATCCTTTGCAAGAACTGCACCCGGGATCGTTCGGTATTCTGGAGCCATCCGCCGATTCCCCACCCGTCCCGATCGAAGAAATCGATGTCTTCTTTTGCCCCGGTCTGGCCTTCGACGACACCGGCGGCAGGCTCGGACGAGGCCGTGGATTCTACGACCGCATCCTGTCCTCCATCCGCCCGGACACCCTGAAAATCGGGATCTGCTTCCCCTTTCAAAAAGTCGAAACCACTCATTCCGAACCCCATGACATTCCGATGGATCACGTCATTTCAGGATAACAAATCGGAGTGGTAACAACTACAACCCGGAGCAGCCAGAAAAACGCAACTTGTCAGAAACCAGCCATGTCGATATTCGTTATGGCATGAAAACCCTTCCCTTGTGGATTGTCGCGGCTTTCGCATGGACTATCGGCGCGGGTGGAATTTTCGCAGGTATCCATGAGTCCCGGTCGTTCACGATTCTTCAGCCGGGCAGCGACGCGAACTCGCATGTTTCCCAAGTATGTTGGGCCACGGAACGAATCGTGATTGCGAGTTATCGCAGCCGCTGGGTGCAAGCGTTCGATGTCGAAACCGGCAAAGAACTTTGGAGGAAGGAATTTCCTAAACCGATTTCCAATCTGACTTGCAGTACCAAGCATGTGTTTCTTGTGACTCATGCAGGAGGAGGCTCGATTCGACGCTTGGAGCTTGAAACTGGCCAAGACACGACGCCGAAAATATCCCCACCGAAAGCCGCCGATGGGACAAAAATCAATCAAATCCGCATTGGTTCTCCAAGAGCCTTACGCTGGAATGAAACGCTCCAAGTCCTGTATGCGCTACAATCTGAATTGACGGTTCGCTCCGGAGAAGAATCGCTTGATATCCAGAACCGCTTGTTCCTGCATTCTCCGGATTCACTGAAAGCCCAGCCGACGCTCTATTACACAGGGAGTCTGAATCCGCTCGCCAGCAGTAATGGAGCCACCATTTTGTTAGCCGAAAGGGAATCGCAAACTTGCACTCTGATCGATTTGAGCACAGGCACCAGCACCTTGATTTATGGTCCGCCTCTGCCGAAAGTCGCAGTGGATAGCTTCGGAGGGGCCGATGACGCGCCCTTCCTCAGCAATGCCTTTTACTCAACCGATGGATCTTTCATTCGGATCATCGACAATTTCTGGAGTGGCGGGAATATCCATTTCCACCCCAAGCCCCATCTCCCCTCGACGAAAGTCCGTTTTCCCCAAGGCCACATCGTCGCTGCCGTTCATTGGCCCTCGAAACGTTTGCTGGTTTCAGGCATGACGACGAATCTCGCGCTGTGCACCACTGCGGGTGAAATGATCGAGGAACTGAAAAATGTTACCGGAGGCAGAGCTTATTCCTTGGCTTTCTCTCCCAGTGGCAAAAAAGCCGCATCTCTCAGCGATACCGGTTACGTGAAAATTTTCGAAATCGATTAACATTCCATTGCAAATCGCCCGACACCGGCGCATTTCACACGGATTCTTGTGCGACAGCTTCCGGAAATCGCAGGAAAACCGTGCGGCATGCCTCATGCGGGAGAACCGGTACCATGAAAACCATCCGCCTTTTCCTTTTGGCCATCACTCCCCTGTTCTTCCTGAGCTGCGAAAAAGGAGCCACCGCATCGACCGCCGGTGACGTCACCTTCGCAAAAAATACCTTCGAATCCCTCGTCCGGGGCGACAGCGCCGTGACGGAAAAAATCGACTGGCCCGTCCTCACCGCCCTCGGCAACAACGTGGGCACCCAATACAACAATCTGCCGACCGATCTGGATAAGGAGAAATTCCGCACCTCCTTCGTCACCCAGTTCGCCACTTCCTTCCGCGAAGGCGGCGGCAATATCGACAAATTCACCAACTGGCGCGTCACCTTTCACGACAAGACCCGCACCGAAGTCGCGGCGGATTCACCCAACGGCGCACTTGTGCTAACCGTCAGCGGACGGGACGGCAAAGAACGCATCTCAGCGTTCAATCTGGTGAAGTAACGGGAAAAACTTCAAGACGACTTACTTTACTCCTCCAACATCCCCCGCGTCACTTCATACTTCGCCGCACAGCGCGGGCACTGGACCCGGATGATTTCCTCGCCTTGAAACAGATCGTCGAGGCGATCTTTCCAGCCACCCAGAATCGGCAGGATGCGTTCCAGCGTGCAGCCGCAATGGAAACGGAATTTCCGCGTTTCCAGCAGCTTGAGCGATTCGGTTTCTCCCAGTTTCAAAACGTCCTCTTCGGTCAACGCCTCGAGCCATTCCATGTCGCAATCCGGCTGGGCCGCTACCAGAACGAAGTGCTCGTCCGACAATCGAAAGGTCCTTCCCGGACGTTGTTCGGATTGGGAGTAATACTCCTCGATCCACGCCACGGGGTCCTTGCCATGCACTTCCATCGTCGAGGTTCTCGGCTCGGCGAACTGCTGGGAAGTGGTTTGCGAATAGAAAAAATTGCGATCCGGCTCACGCACATCCTCGGTGAAAACCCGACCGGTCACGGATTCCTGAATCGATCCTCCGGTGACGAACAGATTGATGCGGGGTGCCCGCAAATTCACCGTCCATGCGACCGTTTCCGCCCAGGGGCGGGCCACCAAATGCAAGGTCAGCACGGAAAGCGCGTCCTTCAGCATCTGGTCCAGCTCCGCCGGATAGCGCAACCCGTGTTGCATCAGGTGCAGATAATAATCGGTGTAAATCGGAGTGAACTGACCGCGCACCACCAGCGCGTTGCGATGGCGAACGAAGTAGGATTCGATTCTGGTGAATTCTTCCGGAGTTTCCATGAGAGAGAAATGTAGCAGTGGACCATGATCGCCGCTGCAAACGAAGAATGCGGACTTTCGTCCGCATTCCAAATCAGGCTCCGGGCAGTTCGATGAAGCCTTCGAGTTTGCGGATGCGGGTGGGGTGACGCATCTTGCGGAGGGCTTTCGCTTCGATCTGGCGGATCCGTTCGCGGGTCACCTGGAACTGACGACCGACTTCCTCCAACGTACGACTGTAGCCGTCCTTGAGGCCGAAACGTTGTTCGAGCACCTCGCGCTCGCGCTCGGTGAGCGTGTCGAGGACGTCCTTGATCTTGTCCTTCAACATCGAAAAACCCGCTTCTTCCATCGGATTGTCGGCAGCCTTGTCCTCGATGAAGTCACCGAAGGAAGTATCGTCCGAGTCACCGACAGGTGCTTGAAGGGAAATCGGTTGTTGCGCCATCTTGAGCACGGCGCGCACACGCTCGACGGGAAGGTGGATTTCCTCGGCGATCTCTTCCGGGGAAGGTTCGCGGCCGTATTCCTGAACGAGCTGTTTCTGCACGCGCATCAGCTTGTTGATCGTTTCGATCATGTGCACCGGAATGCGGATCGTGCGGGCCTGATCGGCGATGGAACGGGTGATCGCCTGGCGAATCCACCACGTGGCATAAGTGGAGAATTTGTAACCGCGGCGGTATTCGAATTTCTCGACCGCTTTCATCAGGCCCATGTTGCCTTCCTGAATCAGGTCGAGGAAGGAAAGGCCGCGGTTGGTGTATTTTTTCGCGATGGAGATCACCAGACGGAGGTTCGCCTCGACCATCTCGGTCTTCGCCTTGAGTGCTTCCTTGAGCCAGTGCTTGAGTTCCTTGTAGGAGACCTCGAACGTTTCAGGAGTGTGCCAGCAGTGCTGCTGGAGTTCGCGCATCTTGGTGGTGAATTCCTTGTCCTCGGGATCGGCGGCGAGCTTGCGACCGTATTTCCAGAACTTCTGCTGATACTCGTCCACCTGCTCGCAGAAATCCTCGACGACTTTCTGCTTGTAGTAAAAGCGGGTGTAAACGCGGTTGAGCGTGGCGATGTTTTTCTGGAAATCCTCTTCGAGCTTCTTCTTGCCGCGCGGGTTCCGGGAAGACATCTGGCGGAAAAGATCATCGTTTTCCTGATGCAACTGCTTGAGCTGGTCGCAAAGTTTCGGAAGCCCTTTCATGTAGCGCTCGCGGGACTCGATCTTCTTGTCGAGGATCACCCGGTCGAAGCGTTCCTTGCCCTTGTTGAGCTTGTCGGCGAGTTCCTGATAGGATTCGGCCACGAAACCGAAAAGGTGGAGATGTTTCGCAACCTCGATCTCCGCGTCTTCGATACGCTTGGAAATTTCCACTTCCTGTTCGCGGGTCAGCAGCGGCACCTGGCCCATCTGCTTGAGATACATGCGGACCGGGTCGTCGAGAATGTCGAGCTTCTGGTCGCTCTTGCCTTCCTCGTCGTCAACGTCGCCATCGTCGCGTTTCTTGTCCTTGAAACGATCCACTTCGGAGGCGTCGATGATGTCGAACTCCATGTTGCGGAGACGCTCCATGATGGCCTCGACGTCTTCCGGATCGACAAGATCGTTCGGGAGAATTTCGTTGATGTCGTCGTAGGTCAGGTATTCCTGCTCTTTGGCCAGCTTGATGAGTTCACGAATTTTTTCCTGAATCTCGGGTGTATCGATTCGGCGCTTGGCGGCGGATTTCGTGGCCGCTTTCGGTTTTTCCTCGGTGGATTCCTTCAATTCCTTTTTCGCGGAAGCCGCCGGTTTCGATTCCGCTGCCGGTTTCTTCGCGGCGGGAGCCGGAGCTTTTTCCTCGGCCGGGGCAGGCTTCGCTTTTTTCCCGGAAGACGCGGCCTTGGGTTCCACTTCGGACTTTTCCGGAGTTTTCACCTCGGGCTTCTTGGCGGCTGGAGCGGATTTCTTCGCCGGGGCGGCAAGCTTCTTCACTTCCGGCTTGGCGGTCTCCGCTTGGGCTGCCGCTTTTTTGGCCGCGGGTTTCTTGACTTCCGGCACGGCCTTGGCAGGCACCTTGACTTCGGGGGCGGGCTTGGATGCCTTCGCGGATTTCGCGGGGACTTTGATTTCAGGCACAGGCTTTGTCTTCGCGGCGGGTTTGATGACTTCGGGCTTTGCAGCCTTCGCTTTGGAAGCGGGTTTGTCGGGAGAACCTTTGGAAGAAGACATAGATTGTGAGCTGTGGATTCAAGATGCGAGGATACACCTCCCCCAATGTAGGGCAACCGCGACGAATCACGGGCGGGCGGACTGAAATAGCGGAGTGTTATTCCGTCAAGATTTTTCTTGCTATGCTTCGGCTTCACCGGGATTCGCGAGCCTTCCGATGACTTTTTTCTCACGGGAGAAATCCCCATTTTCCCATTTCCTTTTCCGGGGATGCTTCTACCTTGCCCCAGCGAATCATGATTTCTCTCACACCCAAAGCCGCTGAAGAACTGGTCCGGCTGCTTGCGAGCCGTGCGAAATCTCCGGACTCCGGCCTGCGTCTGGCCGTGCGCCGGGGAGGATGCGCGGGTTGGCAATACGAAATGTCCGTCGCCGATCCGGAGCCGGGGGATGAAATCGTGGAATCCGGCGGAGCCCGTGTCATCATCGCCGGAGACAGCACCGCCCGCCTCGAAGGCTGTGAAATCGACTTCTCGGATTCCCTGAGCGACGCCGGATTCAAGATCCACAATCCGAACGCCGCGCGCTCCTGCGGCTGCGGCACCTCGTTCGAAGCAACCGACGAACCCGCCGGTGCCCATGCCGTGGCGGATGGTGAAGCCTGCGGTACTCCCTGATTTATTTCTCCCCGACCCGTGCCGCGCACCAACCTCGAAGACGCCCCCCCCAGCAAACCCGCCTATTTCTGGTGGCTGCTGGCCAATGCCCTGGCACTGTGCTTCGCCATCATCAGTTGGGTCGTCTGCCTCGATGTTTTCGGCCATCCGGAACAGGCACGGAATTACAAGATCCTTTCCTTGCTGAAACGCATTCCCGAGCCGAAGCGCTACACCATCCTCGACGTGCCGAACGGAAATTCGTTTTCACCGAAGGACCTCTACGCCCGTTTCTTCGGCCACAGCGACGAGAAGCTTGACGAGCTCAACTCGCTGTTGATGCGGAATTACCTCACCAATTTCGACAACACCGCGCTCCTGACCTACGTCGAAGGAACCTATCAAATCATCGAAACGCGCAAGCTCACCCCGGCCGACCTGATCGGAAAAGGCTTCGCGTTCAAAGCCCAGGCCCTCGTAAAACCGGACGACTTCACCAAGCCGCTGCCGTATCCGGTCATGCTGGAATACATCCTGCCCACCGACCGGACGCAGGCGATGGAGGACCTGAAGGAAAACGCCATTCTGGAAATCAAGAAAAGCCCCCAGTGCGCGGCGGTCATCCGCGTTTCCCGCGAAGTCCATGACAGCGATCCGGTGCTGTGCCTCACCGTGATCCCGATCGCCTACGGTCCCTATCACCTCGGCGAAGCCCGCGTTTTTCCGGTCGAACCTCCGGAGCGGCTTCAACTCGACGCCGAGTTCCCGCTTTTCAAACCCACCCCGGAAAAAAAGGACTGATCCACGGGGAACTGAAAAATTCGCCTGATTCGCCCGATTCGCGGTGCCTTTCCGGAAAATTTTCACAAATCAAACCACGGCGTCGGCTCATGCTGGCACGCGCAGTGCAAGCCGATATGCCCATGCCCCAGCTCCGCAAGGCATGACGTAAAGCGCGAAAGCACCAGCGACGGCTGATTGCAGTCCGAACTCAAGTGCCCGAAAACCACGCGCCCAAGCTGCGGGTGCGAGATTTCCCGCAACAGCTCCTCCACCTGCCGGTTCGACAAATGCCCGTGCCTCGAGCTGATCCGCTGCTTGATCGACCACGGCCGTTTTACATCCGCCTCCAGCAGCGCGTCGTCGTAATTCGCCTCGATAAAAAGCCCGGTAAGCGCCCTCAACCGCTCCATCATGCTCCGCGTCACGAATCCCGCGTCGGACAACAGACCGAAACGTTTCCCGTTCGAATGAAACACGAACCCCACCGGGTCCACCGCGTCGTGCTGGATCGCGAAGGGATCGACCTCCGCGTCGAAAAAACGAAACGGCTGCCCGGCCTCGAAAATTTTCCACGTCCCGTTTTCGATCCCCATTTCCCGCACCACCCGCGCCGTCGCCGGAGTGGCATAAACCGGCACATCGTATTGCTTCAGAAAAATCTTCAATCCACGCACATGATCGCCGTGCTCGTGCGTGAGAAAAATCCCGTCCAACGACCCCGGATCGATCCCCAGCACCCGCAGCCTCACCGTCAGTTGCTTCGCGCTCAACCCCGCATCCACCATGAACCGGCGACCACCGCTCTCGACGACCGTCGCATTCCCCCCGCTACCGCTCCCTAGAATCGCGAAACGCATACGCCGCGACCATGCCCATCTCCCCGCCCAAATCAACCCTCAACCCCTCCTTCTCATTTTCCTCCTCCCCCCTACCCCCGACTTGTGATTGACTGGCGCGCACCCGTCACCCGTTCCACCCAGTATTTTCTCCCATGACCTTGCATTTCCCGAAGCTCGCGAACTTCGTCTGGCGCGTCGTGAGAAATTTTTTCCTTCGGAACAACGGTATGCTGCTCACCGCCGCCGTCGCCTACCACCTGCTCATTTCCATCATTCCGCTGTGCGCCGTGCTGGTAGTCATCTTTTCCCATTTTATCGATCAGAAACGGCTGCTGGAATCCATCGCCGCCGAGGTTTCCCTGCTCGCCCCCGGCTTCACTCCCACCCTGATGGACGTGCTCGAGACCTTCCTGCGCAATCGCGAATTCGTCGGCTGGATCGGGATGGGCTTCCTGCTGTTTTCCAGCTCCGTCGCCTTCCGCGTCTTCGAGAACGCCTTTTCCATCATCTTCCATCGCCCGATGCCCGGGATGAAACGGAAATTCTGGATCTCCGCCCTGCGTCCCTACGTCTTCGTCTTCATCGTCGGCATCGGCCTCGCCTTCGTCACCACCGTCACCGCCGTGCTGGACGCGCAGAAATCCCACACCTTCGAAATCTTCGGCTTCGACATCGCGAACCGCCGCACCCTCGGCATCCTCATCTACCTCACCAGCTGGCTCAGCCTCGTCCTGCTCTTCGCCATGCTGTATAAATTCATGCCCATCGTGAAAATCCCGGTGCGCCACGCTCTCTACGGCGGCCTCACCGCCACCATCCTGTGGGAAGCTATCCGCCACCTGCTCGTCACCTATTTCACCCGAATTTCCTCCGTCAACGTCGTCTATGGCTCCATGGCAACCATCGTCATCGTGCTCATCACCTTCGAAATCATCGCTCTCATCGTCCTCCTCGGCGCCCAGGTCATCGCCGAGCTTCAGGCCTGCTCGCACGCCGGTGTCCGCTGGCACGAAGATCCGGAAGAAAAGCCCGCCGCCTGATTTTCCCTATGCCCACGACTTTCCATTGCCACCAGTTCGCCGATGCCCGGGCACTGCTGAAGCTGAAAAACGAGCCTATCACCGTCTGCATCCCCACCCTCAACGAAGCGGAAACCATCGGCCCCATCGTCGAAACCCTGCGTCGCGAACTCATGCTCGACGTCCCCCTCGTCGATGAACTCCTCGTGATCGATTCCGGCTCCACCGACGCCACCCGCGACCTCGCCGCCTCCGCCGGAGCCACCGTCCACCTCGCCTCAGACATCGCTCCCGAACACGGCCACCATCGCGGCAAGGGTGAAAACCTCTGGAAATCCCTCCACGCCTCCACCGGCCGGATCGTCTGCTTCATCGATGGCGACATCGCCGATTTCCACAGCGGCTTCGTCACCGGCCTCATAGGCCCCCTACTTCATCACCCGGAAATCGATTACGTAAAAGCCTTCTACGAACGCCCCCTCCTTCAGGACGACGGCACCCACACCTCCGGCGGAGGCCGCGTTTCCGAAATCCTCATCCGCCCCCTGCTCTCCCTCTTCTACCCCGAGCTGTCCGCCATTTACCAACCCCTCTCCGGAGAATACGCCGCCCGCCGCACCCTGCTGGAAACCCTCCCCTTTCCCGTCGGCTATGGAGTCGAAATCGCCCATCTCATCGACCTCCACCACACCGGTCGGCTTCCCCATCTCGCCCAGACCGATCTCGTCCGCCGCGTCCACCGCAATCGCCACGACGCCGAGCTTGGCCAGATGGCATTTTCCCTCCTCCAGGTCATTTTCCGCCGCCTCGAACGCGACCGGAAACTCTCTCTCGCCACCTCCCTTCCCACCCTTTTCCAGGCCTGGGCTTTCGAAAACGAAATCCCCACCCGCATCCGCAAAAACCTCCCCGAACCCGAGCGACCACCCCTCATCGCCCTACCGATTCCCTCCTGATCCTCCCAAACGCCCGATTTTCAGGTTTCCCAAAAAACTGCGATTTCCGCTCACTGGTGGATTGACAAGCGTATTTCTCCACCTAGAGTGCGCGCCCCGAGCCGCAAATCGGTCTCCACACAGAATATTTACCTAGGCCACCGTCATGAGCAAACGCACCTTTCAACCTTCCAAGCGCACGCGCAAAAACCAATTCGGTTTCCGCGCCCGCATGGCCACCAAAGCTGGCCGCGACATCATTCGCCGCCGCCGCCAAAAAGGCCGCAAGCGCCTCATCCCCAAAGGTGCCGAGCTCCAATACGCCCGCCACACCAATCAGCACAACGCCTGATTTACCCTTTCACGCTGCCTCGGAGGCCATTAGCCGCCCGTTATGCGACTCCCTCGCAAATGCAGCATGACCGACCGTGCGGACTTCGCACGCGTCAAGAAAACCGGCCACGCGAAAGCGGGCCGGTTTGTCATTTTAAGCACCCTCGCCGATCCTGAGCTCACCGGCCTGCGCACCGGCTTCATCACCACCAAGCGCTGCGGCAAGGCCCACGACCGCGTGCTGCTCCGCCGCCGTTTCCGCGCCCTCGTCCGCGATCACGCACCCCGCTTCCACGACCTCCGCCGCTACCTCGTCGTCATCGCCCGCCCCGGTGCCGCCAGCGCCACCTTCGCCGAGCTGGAAGCCGACTGGCTCCGTCAGGCCCGCCGCCTCGGGCTCTATCAACGCCCGGAAACCCCGCCATCGGCCAAACCCGAGTGATCTCCCGTTTCTTCAGCATCCTCCTCATCGGCGGTGTTCGCTTTTATCAGCGAATCCTCAATCCCATGCTGAAAGCCATCTCCGGTCCCGCCTTCGGCTGCCGCTACACCCCCACCTGTTCCCACTATTTCATTGAGGCCGTCCAGCTCCACGGCCCCCTCCGCGGTTCATTCTATGGAATTTGCCGGATTTTCCGCTGTCATCCATGGGGGTCCTGCGGTTATGACCCCGTGCCGTCGCCCCGAGGTTCCCGAAAACCGGAAAAAACCGACCGCTGCTCCTGCGGAAGCGACCACTCCTGAAACTTTCCCAAACACACATGTACGATCGCAAAACATGGATTGTCCTGGCCGCCTGCGCGGCTCTGATCTCCGCCAATATTTACTACTCCGGCCAGAACGCCAAAAACGTGGCACGCCAGGCCCAGGAACAACCCAGCGCCTCCGTCGAAGCCGCACCGCTCCCCGCCGATAGCCCTGGCCCTTCCCGGCTCGAAGTGGACACCCCGCCCCCCTCCACCGAGGAACAGCTCGTCACTCTGGAAACCGACAAGGTCATCTTCACCTTCACCAACCTCGGCGGCGGCATCAAGAGCGCCCAGATGAAGGATCAGACGAACGTCGATGAAAACTCCTTCGTCACCCTCAATCGCTTCGGCCAAGGCGCCGTCGGAGCCATCGCCAATCCCGACCAATCGCTCGATCAGACCGTTTATCTCTACAAATCCGACCTCTCCGTTCCCGGAAAAAGTGTCGTTTACCTCCAGAGACTGCCCTCCGGACTCATCGCAAAAAAAACCTTCAGCGTCATCGAGAGCAAAAACACCGGCGCACCCTACCTCCTCGATTTCGAACTCAGCCTCGAAAACGACACCGAAAATTCGCTCAACCTCTCCCAATGGAGCCTCTTCCTCGGTGAAGCCTCCCCGCTCTATCAGGCCGAAAGCGGCATCCAGACCGGCTTCTTCTGGCACGAAGACGGCCACATGAAATTCAAGGACAGCCACACCTTTAAAGGCGGCTGGTTTTCCTCTCCCCAATCCACCATCACCAGCCCCGTCGGAGAAACGCTCGAATACGCCGGTGTCGCCAACCAATACTTCACCACCGTCCTCCGCCCCACCCAGCCCATCGCCACCACCGCCTGGGGCAAGCGCGGCGACGTCAGGCTGCTGGCCGCTTCCGAGCCGCTTTCCTCCGTCCGTGCCGGTCTTTCCCTGCCCGCCGCCACCCTCGCCCCCAAGGAGCTGAAAACCTTCACCTACCGCATCTTCATGGGTCCGAAGCACAACGACATGCTTCGCAAAATGGAAAAATACTGGGGCAAAGGCTGGGGCGATCTCATGCAATACGGCGACTGGCTCCAGGCCGCCGCCCGCCCGCTCAACTGGCTCCTGAATTTCTACCACCGCCTCGTCGACGGCTTCGCCACCAAATGGTCCTGGGGCATCGCCATCATCCTCCTCACCCTCACCGTCCGCACCGCCATCTGGCCGCTCGCCGCCAAATCGACCCACTCGATGAAACGCATGAGCAAGCTCCAGCCCATCATGGCCCAGCTGAAGGAAAAATACCCCGACGACCCGAACAAGCTGAACACCGAGATGATGGGCCTGTATAAAAAATACGGCATCAATCCCCTCGGCGGCTGCCTCCCCATGCTCATCCAGATCCCGATCTTCTTCGGCTTCTTCAAGATGCTCCAATACGCCGTCGAGCTCCGCCACCAGGGCTTCCTCTGGCTCGACGACCTGTCCCAGCCGGACACCCTCTTCACCATCGGTCTGCCCTTCCACCTCCCCCTCCTCGGCGACCACATCCCGATCAACATCCTCCCCATCCTCATGGCCATCACCAGCTTCGCGCAAATGGCCATGATGCCCAAAGCCGGCGACCCCATGCAGCAGAAAATCATGAAGCTCATGCCCCTCATGTTCTTCTTCTTCTGCTACAACTACGCCTCCGCCCTCGCACTCTACTGGACCACCCAGAACATCTTCTCCATCGGCCAGACTTGGATCATGAACAAGATCCCCGAACCCGAACTCGTCGCCCGCCCCGACAGCGGCAAAAAATCTTGGGTCCAGCGCATGGCCGAACGCCAGGCAGAAATCCAGAAAGCCCAACAACAAGGCAACAGCCTGAAAAACGTCACGCCCGATCCCAAGAAAAAACGCACCCCGCGCACCGGCGGCTGACGGCAGGAAAAACGGAGCGCCGGTGTCCCCCCCGGTCCGTCCTCCACCCGACTTCCCGCCACCCCCCTCATTTTGCCAAAAAGGCGTGTTTGTCATTTGAAAAACAACCCACTACTCTCAGTTCCGTGAGCGACTCTGAAAACGATCCATTGCGTGGCCTTTTGTCCGAATTCGCACTCGGACCAGCCTGGGCCCGGTCCGGTGGCAACAAGCCCGCCCGTAAATCGAAATTCGAAGCGGGAGACGGCGATCGCCCGCCACGCAGGGAAGATCGCAACAACCGCGGCCAACGCGATTTCCGGGGCAACCGCGAAGGCGGAGACCGCCGCGACTTCAAAGGACGCGGTCGTCATTTCGAAGATCGCCGCCACGGCGGACCATCCCACGCCGACATCGCTCCCGCCGCTGGAGTCAAAGTCACTCTCAATCCCGACGCCCAGGCCGTTCACCTCATCGCCAAGGAAGTCCATCAGGTCGCCCGCGTTTACCCGCTCTACGACATCGCCCAAACCCTCCTCGCCGAGCGTGCCCGCTGTCGCGCCCTGTTCGAAATCGACGAAAAACACCCCGCTTTTTTCCGCGGAAAGCTCGACGAATCCCTCTTCCTCACCCGCGAAGAAGCCCTCGCCCACCTCTGGAACTCCGAACTCCGCGGCCAGTTCCTCGAAGAAGAAACCGTCGAAACCGAGCCACCTGGCGGAAATTTCCAATCCGTCGCCCGCTGCGGCATTTCCGGCGAATGGCTCGGCCCGCCAAACTTCCACTCCTATCAGACCAACCTCCGCCGCCTCCATCGCGAGCGCTTCGCCAACATGCCCTTCGAGGTTTTCTCCTCGAAAGTCCGCACCGAACGCGGCGAGGAAGCCGTCAATGCATGGCTGGAAACCATGAAACACAAAACCCGCTGGCGTCTCAAAACCCAGCCGGATACCGCCGGAGAAGAGGCAGCGGAAACCGAACAACCCTGGATCGAAGACCGCGCTGAAGCCGAACGCACTCTCGCCACCGCTGCGTTCGATCAGGCATTCGAGGAAACCCGCGGCGCGGAAGTCTCCGCCGCCGTTCCCGCCAAACACCTTTCTCCTTCCCTGCTCGCCACCCTCAAGGCCGCGGGCAGCCACGCCCGCAAACACCCCGCCATCCTCATCCCCGCCGTCTGCCGCGCCATCGAGGCCGAACACCTCCCCGTCTTCAAACGCCAGGGCAAACTCTACACCGGTCCCGCCCGCCCGCATGGTCTCGCTCCCGACGCCGTCCTCGCCGAGCGTCCCGGCATCATGGTCGCCTGGATCCGCGCCAACAGCCCCGCCAAACTCGCCGGGCTCTGGGAAGCCGTCCTCCCCGAAGGCAGCACCGCCCCACCCGCCGACTACGCCGCCGATCTCTTCTGGCTCCTCCAGCAAGGCCACATCCTGCTCTATCAGGACGACACCCTCGTCGTTCAGGAAATCCGCGAACCCACCCCGCCGAAAAAAGCGAAAGCGAAAAAGGCGGCGAAACCCGCCGAACCTACCGGAGAGACTCCAACTGAATCTTCTAACGAAGCGCCTCTCTCCACCGAGGAAACTCCCGCTGCCGAAGACACAACTCCGATCGAAGCCGTCTCAATCGAAACGGCCGACGCTGAGCCGGAGCCGGAACCGGAATCCTCCGCCGACGCCCCGACCACCTTCGAAGAAGCCATCATCGCCGACACCGAAACCCCTGTCGTCGAAGCTGAAATCGAAGAAAAAACTCCCGAATAATCACATTTCCGAACTTTCTCGCGGCAGAAGGTTGACGTCCTCTCCGCCCTATGGTTCAAACCCTGCGACCCGGTTTCCAGGAACGGTGGCTGAGCGGTCGAAAGCACTCCCTTGCTAAGGGAACGTACGGGAAACCGTACCGAGGGTTCGAATCCCTCCCGTTCCGCCATATATTGACATTGAGCGAGTTATGTATATTTTGACTCGCGAATTTCTCCCGAACGACCGGGGATTGCGCGTCTCTCTGATTTCGTGAGCAGGCTGCTCCGCGTGGGATTTCGGCGAAATTCGTGTCCGTTCTCTCAAACCGGATCAGGCCGTGGTTCACTTTTCCGGTTTCCGGAATCCCGAGAGGCTTTTCGCGATTTTTACCGCGATGCGGTTGCCTCTAGGGAACCGAAACCCAACTCTCTCATCTGCACCGACCAATCAGCAGATCGTTGGGCGGTTAGATCCTGAACCTGCCAATGCTCCGGCTGGGTGCCCTGAAAAACCGCCCGCTTGATTGCCGGAGCGAGATACGCGGCGTTGATCAACCGTCTGACGTAGGCAGGTTCCACTCCCAGCTTCCGTGTAACCTCCTGAAGTGAAGCGGAAGGATTCTTGTGCAATTCCGCCCGCCAGAACTCCGCTTGGGCAATGGTCTGGATCAACACGGGATTCGGCGCGGTCAGGCGCGCGGTGATTTCCTTTCCGGTTTGTCCGTCGATGATTTCCGACCGACCCCGGCGCGGTTTGAAGGAAATCCCAGCGAACAAAATCACCCGATCTCCTTCGTGTCTGATCGTGGTCGGAATGGAAACCGGCAATGGAACGGGTTCCCCGGATTCCTCTGGCGGGCATTCCACCAGCTTCGGCAGGTGGTCGATGGGAATCTGGATGGCAACCGACTCCGCCCCGACAACGATGCGGAGCCTGGCTCCGGCCAGCCATCCGGCGAAGTCCCCTGGAGTTTCGATCCGGGCGAGGTGCCGGGCATGCATCTCCAATCGGTGACGAATTTCCCCGGAGGACAGATTCTCCGGAGAAACGCATTCCCCCAGTTCGGGAAGGGAAAGGATCAGCATCCGGCGCACCGCATCCTCCAGCAACGAGGCGCTGATGGTTTTGAGCGGCGAAGAACCGTAACCCTGCCGGATCGCCTGCTGGGTTACGTAATACCGATAACGCTTCCGGACCTTGGTACCATCGACGGATTTCTCGCTCTTGTTCGTGTAGGTGGGAGTGAGAGCCTGACCGTCGATGCTGAAGACAAAACCCTTCAGGGGATGAAGAAGCCGAGTTTTGGCGATCGCGATTTCGTTGAGATGTCCGGTGATTCTGCCCGCTTCAGGCTGATGGGCACGGAGTTTGGTCTGAACCTCCCACCAGAGATCTTCACCGATGACGGCCTGATGTTCGCCGGAGTATTCGTTCTCCTTGTGGCGGATCATCCCACGGTAAACCGGGTTGGTCAGGATGCGGTGGAGATCCTTGGCGACCCACGGTTTGGGGTGCTGAACTCTTCCTTTTCGACTGGTGAAGGGTTTGGTGGTGAGGCCGAGGCTGTTGAGTTCGATCACCGTTTCGATGAGGCCGGACTTTTCGAGATAGGTTTGGAAACAGGTCTTTACGGTGTCGGCCTCGGTCGGATTGACGACGAGCTTCCGGTCGACGACGTCGTAGCCGAGTGGAGGGATTCCACCCATCCACATGCCCTTCTGTTTGGAAAGGGCGATCTTGTCCCGGATGCGCTCGCCGGTCACCTCACGCTCGAACTGGGCGAAGGAAAGCAGCACGTTGAGGGTGAGCCGTCCCATGCTGGTGGAGGTGTTGAATTGCTGGGTAACCGAGACGAACGAGACGCCGTGCTTTTCAAATAACTGCATCAGTTGGGCAAAGTCGGCGAGCGAACGGGACAAACGATCGACTTTGTACACCACGACCACATCGATTTTTCCGGCCCGGATGTCGGCAATGAGCTTCTGAAGACCCGGACGCTCCATGTGACCTCCGGAGATTCCCCCGTCGTCGTAGGTTTCTCTGAGAGCCTTCCAACCTTCGTGCTTCTGGGAACGGATGAAGGCTTCAGCGGCGTCCCGCTGGGCGTCGAGGGAATTGTATTCCTGCTCCAGCCCTTCCTCGGAGCTTTTACGGGTGTAGATGGCGCAGCGTTTGGTGGTTTTCTCAGCCATGCTTCACCTCCTTCAAGCCGAAGAACAAAGGGCCAGACAGGTGCTGGCCGGTGATATTTCGGGCAAGCGAGCTGAGAGACTTGAAAGTCTGCCCTTCCTAAACGAACTGGCGCGGACCGGCGACCTGAACGGTGATGCGTTGGCCGTCCCATTCCCGGCTCATGACCGAGCCCGGTTCGAGCATGACTTTGGGCGGCGTCTTGACTGCCGGAGGAGCGGTGCTTGGCGGTGGCCGTTATGCCATTGAGTGCTTCCGTGATTCATGGGACCCGCTTTCCGATCTCCGTGATGAACTCTGCAGCTCAGGCGGATTTGCTGACGGAACCTACGTTCTCAGAAAATCAGTGTCCCCCGATTCGATCACAACCGCACTGACTGACCTTGCCCGGCTTCTCTCCGCCTTTTCATCTCAACCTGCATGATCGACTCCAAAAAACTCCTCGCCGACCCGCCGAGACGCCCGCCATCACGCGATAAGCCAAGGTTTCTGGTCCGGTCCGCGGTAGCTGCACCGGGATCGAGAGGCCACACGCCCTGCTCATGCGGTCCAAGAGGCCGGCGATGCCACCCTCGACAAGACCCGCCGGCCAGAGTTCCTTCCATGGGATACTTTGGCCTCCTGAGAAAACATTGAACCCGCCGACGCGATTCAGATCCGCCAGCGTCTGGCTGCCAGCCCAGAGCGAGAGGCAGTCGTATTGACCTCCGCCCGGGTGGGTCTCGATGACCGTGAAGTCGCCGGGGTGGCGGCGATGCAACTCCGACACCAGCTTCCAGCTCAGGGCCTCGCGGAGCTGAGGGGATGGGGGCAAACTTTCGGGTTGAGACTCACGTTCAATCATGGGCTGAGTAGAAGGCGCAGGCGGTGCGTTGATCAAAGGCCTTCGACGTCAGGTTGTCCACATTTCGGATTGCTGAATTGGATAAAATGGATAAAAAACGGGTATCCAATGACGCAGGCCCCGCCGATCACCCCGGAAATGCTGCACCTCATCGCCCAGCTAGATGAGGCGAAGGGACGGTGGCAGGCGTTGAAGAATCTGGCCCCGGATCGCCTGCTGGCCCTCCGGCACAGCGCCACGATCGAGAGTATCGGCTCCTCGACGCGCATTGAGGGGGTGAAGCTGTCCAACGTCGAGGTCGAGCGGCTTCTGGCCAGCTTGAACCAGACCTCGTTCACCACCCGCGACGAACAGGAGGTGGCAGGCTACGCCCGGGTGATGGAGCGGGTGTTCGAAAGCTGGACCGATCTCGCGCTGAACGAAAACCACCTGATGCAGCTTCACGCGGAACTGCTCCAGTTCAGCGACAAGGACACACGCCACAGAGGGGAATACAAGACCCACCCGAACCATGTGGCCGCCTTCGGCCCGGACGGCAAGATGCTCGGAATCGTGTTCGAGACGAGCCCCCCTTTCGACACGCCGTTCGAGATGCGGAAGCTGTTGGATTGGCATCGAGAGGCGGAGGCGACACCGGATCAATGGCACCCGTTGCTGCGCATCGGTGTGTTCATCGTGCGGTTTCTTGCCGTGCACCCGTTTCAGGATGGTAACGGCAGGCTGTCCCGGGTGTTAACGACGCTGCTGCTGTTGCAGGCCGGCTACGCCTACGTTCCGTATTCGAGTCTGGAAAGCGTAATCGAGGCTAACAAGGAGGCCTACTATCTGGCACTGCGCCAAACCCAGACGACGCTCAAGGAGCCAGAGCCCGCGTGGCACCCCTGGTTGTTGTTTTTCCTGAAAGCTCTCAAGACGCAGAAGGACCGCCTCCTCAGCCGACTGGATGCGGAGCAGCAAGCGCTCGCCACGCTTACTCCGCTCGCCCGTTCGATCAGCGAACTGCTCGCAAGCCAGTCGCGCGTGTCAGTGGTAACCATCGTGGCGGCGACAGGTGCCAGCCGCAACACCGTCAAGGCCACGCTCTCCCGGATGTTGCAAACGGGCTTGCTGGTCCGCCATGGTTCCGGGCGTGCGGTTCATTATACCAAGCGCTAGCAAGTTCCAGATTTCATCACTTCCCCATGACCTACATCAAAGACCTCATCGAGATTCCGGACCACATCGGTCGCGGAGATTTTGTCCTCCGACTCAGCGAGGGCATCACCGACCACGAGGGTATCCACGAGCACCTTGGAACTCGGAATCGACGTGGGTGACTTGGATCGGGTCATCCAGATTGATGCACCGTGGACTGTGGCGTCCTTCCTCCAACGTTTGGGAAGGACGGGGCGTCGGTCTGGCGCGCTGCGGAACTGCCTCTTTCTCGCCACCAGTGAAAACGCCCTATTGCGAGCGGGTGCCCTGCTCGACTTATGGGAGTCCGGTTTCGTCGAACCCGTCACACCACCAGCCCGGCCGCTACACCTCTTCGCACAACAGCTCATGGCGCTGTCGCTTCAAGAGGGAGGGATCGGCATCATGGACTGGCGGGGATGGATTGGCAGACTGCCCGCCTTCGCCAACGAAGAGCCCGAGGTGTTGCAGCGCATTATTGAGTTTTTGTTAGATTGTCAAATTCTCTATTCCGACGACACCCGGCTGAGCTTCGGTGATGCCGGTCAGGATCTGTTCGGGCGGAGACACTTCCTGGAACTGGTTTCGGTTTTCACCTCCGACCCGGTCTTCAAGGTGCTGCATGGCAGAAGAGAACTCGGAACCGTCGATCAAATTACCTTCCTGCGTCATCACGGCGACGAACCGGTGGTCCTCTCGATGGGCGGCCGCAGTTGGAGCGTGACCTCGCTGGACTGGAGTCGCCGGGAGGCGTTCGTGGTGCCTGCTGAGACCAAGGGCAAGAGTCAGTGGCAGGGAGAGAAGATCGGCATGTCCTGGCGCTTCGCCCGGGCCGTTCACGCGCTGCTCCAATGACCAAGTGTCAGAGCGTTGGACCAACCGCGCACGGAGCACCTTCGAATCACTGAGGCAACAGTATGACATTCTGCGGTCTGATGCGGATGTGGCATTCAGTGATCGGGATCTGAATGAGGTGCGTTGGTTCACTTTCTCAAGCGGACTGATCAATACCGCCCTGGCGGATGTGATTGCCGCCGACAACCACGAGGATGTGTCCGTATCCGACTTCTGGATCCGGATCGCGGAAACTACTGATGCACGACGTGTCGTTGAGGTCGTTAAGTCGCGAGACACTGAGGAAATCCGGGGCTGCTTCAAAGTCTCCGAAGAATACCGCGACAACCTCAAGTTCAACGAGTGCCTCCCCGAGGACATTGCGCAATCCATCCTGAGGGACCGACTTCTCAAAGATGAAGAGATTCATGAAACAAAAATAGGCAAATTAGTCATAGTAATTTCTTAAAATTTCCTCAGTTTCGATACCGTTGAATTAAGCATCTCGGCCTATGAGGAAGTGTCGCGGCGTCTCGAACCGTGGGAAAATTAGTACGGCCGTAGAAGCCTCCGCGCGTCACTGAGACATCCAAAATTCCCTGAAAACAGCAATAACAGGGAACCAGGGAATCCCCACACCTGGTCGCCGAAAAATCAACGATTTACACGATAGATTTGAGGGAAAAATCTGCCGAATATGGTGTTTTTACTCGAAACTCCCTGTAAAATCCCCCGATCAGGGAATCTTGAGAGTTTGACTCGTCTTGGAAATACCCCACCGCCACTCGCAGCAAATTGCGAACTCTCGGCAACCTTACCCTTTCCCTGATTCGATTTCGCTAGGACGATACCGGAAAATCGTCACACAAGATTTCCTGACAAGTCGCTGGTTACAAAGCATCATCGTCTTGCGATGTCTGAACTGACGGAACAGGTGGCTCGGAAAGCGTGGCGGCATTTGCTCCTCGGCTGCGATGATATGATCACAGCTCTGAAAGATCTGCAACGCTCGCGGGAAAGCATCGCCGAACAAATTCATTCGCTGCGGAAACTCGGGAAAATCCTGCGCGGCGGAAGTGCTCTGTTCGGAGAAAAGAAAACGGCCGCTCGCAGAATCCAGGCCGTGGGCCGCCTGCTCGCGGATCGCCGGGATGCGACGTCTCGTCGGAAAACCTGGGAAAAACTGCACTGGAAACCCCGCCATTCGAGTTCCCGTGCGATTGCCGGTCTGTTGAAACAACAAGTCGCCGCGGCAAACCGCAAGCCCCCCAAAACCACCATCGCCTGGTGTATCGATTGCGTCTCCGATGCGAAAACCGCGCTGCTGGCGATTCCTGAAAGCGACCTGCCCGGACGACTTCACACCGGGATCGAAAAGCTCGAAAAACAACTCGCAAAACGCAGTCTCCACGTCGCCCGCCGGGGCGAGAACGATTTCCACGATCTGCGAAAATCCATCAAGGCCCTGCTCGGCGCATGCAAATTTCTCCCGGAAATCTCGAACCACCCTGCCGTCACGCTCGATCATCTAGCTGATATTCTTGGTGACGAAAACGATCTTGCTACTCTCGCCCTCTGGCTCGACCGGCATGGGTTTACCCGTCAACTCTTGCCTGATTTATGGGAAAAACTCGAAAAATCCCGAAACCGTCTGCAGACCGAAGTCCTTGAGATGCTCAAATCCGACCTGTAAGCCCACGAGAAAAGGACTGCCGACGTTCACGTCGGATCCACCTCGGAAACTTCCTTTTTTCACTTCGCTGATTTGAGCAGCTCGCGGCTGTTCCACACATAATTCCAACCGCTGATTAACGTCAGCGCGGCGGCGATCCACAGGGAAACCGGCATCAGCCAACCACCGAGTTCCGCCGGACGCGCGAGATTGCGCAGGATTCCCGCAAAGCCGCCCACCTCCGGATCATGCTGCCACGTCAGCCAGACCAGACCGGTGATGCAGAAAGTCAGCTGAAAGCCGGTTTTCCATTTTCCCAAACGATCCGCTGCAATCACCCGTCCGGATTCCACCGCGATCTGCCGCAGACCGGTTACCAGAAACTCCCGCCCGATAATCAGGGACGTGATCCAAACCGAGCAGAACGCCTTTTCCGTAAGAAATACGAAGGCCGCGCTCACAAGAATCTTGTCCGCCAGCGGGTCCATGAGCTTACCCAGCGGCGTGACCTGTCCCATTTTCCGCGCCAGCCAGCCGTCCACGAAATCGCTCGCCGCCGCCACGCAGAACAGGATCAGCCCCAGTCCGTAACCGGTCGCGTTCCTCATCGAGACTGCTCCCACGAAGGCTGCGGTCAGGACCAGACGGGAAAAAGTGATGGCATTTGGCAGGTTCACGCCCGCAATGTGAGAAATGCATGGACGAATGGCAACAAGGGGTTGCATCCGGGCCGCGAGTTTCCTAAACCCCTCCCCGCCGCCTGTCCTTAAAAACGGCACTTACCTTTATGAGCAATAGCGACTTCGGACTCATTGGTCTGGCCGTCATGGGCCAGAATCTTGTTCTTAACGTGGAATCCCGCGGATTCCAGGTGTCCGTTTACAACCGGACTTCCAGCGTCACCGACGAATTTGTCGGCAAGCACCCCGATAAAAAAATCGTCGGCGAGCAAACGCTGGAAGGCTTCGTGAACTCCCTCGCCTCCCCGCGCAAGATCATGATCATGGTCAAGGCCGGTGGCCCGGTGGACGCCGTGATCGAGTCCCTCATCCCCCTCCTCGACAAGGGCGACATCATCATCGATGGCGGAAATTCCCTCTACACCGATACCGAGCGCCGCGACCAGTGGCTCGGCGATCTCGGCTTCCGCTTCATCGGAGCCGGCGTTTCCGGTGGCGAGGAAGGCGCCCGCAAAGGCCCCTCCATCATGCCCGGCGGCCCACTTTCCACTTGGGAAGTCATGAAGCCCATCTTCGAATCCATCGCGGCCCAGGCCGAAGGCGAACCCTGCGTCACCCACATCGGTCCGGGCGGTGCCGGTCACTATGTGAAGATGATCCACAACGGCATCGAGTACGGCGACATGCAGCTCATCTGCGAAGCCTACAACATCTTCAAGGCCGCCGGCTTTACCGCCGAAGAACTCGCCACCGTTTTCACCGACTGGAACAACGGCGACCTCGAATCCTTCCTTATCCAGATCACCTCCGAGATCTTCAAGCAGACCGACCCGGAAACCGGCAAACCCATGGTCGATGTCATCCTCGACACCGCCGGCCAGAAAGGCACCGGCAAGTGGACCATCATGAACGCCGTCGAAAACGCCGTCGTCATCTCCACCATCAACGCCGCTGTCGAAGCCCGCATCCTCTCCTCCATGAAGGACGCCCGTGTCGCCGCTTCCACCAAACTCAACGGCCCGAAGGCAGAAATCTCCGCCGAAAAAGCCGAGTTGGTCAAAAAAGTCCACGACGCTCTCTTCGCCTCCAAGATCATCTCCTACGCCCAAGGCCTCGACCTCATCGCCACCATGGGCAAAGAGAAAAACTGGGGCCTCGACCTCGGTAAGATCGCAGCCATCTGGCGCGGCGGCTGCATCATCCGCGCCCGCTTCCTCAACCACATCACCGACGCCTATCGCTCGAATCCGGAGCTCAGCAACCTCATGCTCGCTCCCTATTTCACCGATCTGCTCAACCAGTTCCAGCAGAACTGGCGTGAAGTCATCGCCACCGCCACGCTCGCCGGTATCCCCGTCCCCGCCTTCAGCGCCTCCCTCGGCTACTACGACAGCTATCGTAGCGAAGTGCTTCCGGCGAACCTGCTGCAAGCCCAGCGCGACTTCTTCGGTGCCCACACCTACGAGCGCACCGACAAGCCACGCGGCGAATTCTTCCACACCGAGTGGCCTGAAGTCATCGGCTGATCCGCATTCGTGGATTCACCCCTTAAAAAAACGGTCGTCGCTCTCCAGCGGCGGCCGTTTTTCTTTGCGGGATTGCATTTTCCCGATCCAGTTTACCACGACGCACAAAGGTCGTAAAAATGCCGATTATGGCAACCGCAATTCCGCGTGCTCCCTATACAAGGCACCAAGCGTTTCGCGGAGTTTTTTGAAAAACGCGTAACGCTGGTCGTGGATACGCACCGCCGAAGGATTCGGGTCGATGTAACTGGCTTCCTTCCGCATGGCCACGGCCGCATGGCCCAGGTCCGCGTAAAAACCGCCCGCCGTCAGAGCCATCATGGCACTGCCAACCAAAGCCATGTCGTTCTGCGTCGAAATCACCACGCGGACTCCCAAAATGTCGGCGAACATCTGGCACCAAGCTTTGATGTTCACGCCTCCGCCGCCCATGCGGATTTCCTTCACTTCCAGATGATTCTCTTTCAATGCGTCGTAGATGTAGCGCATCGAGTAAGCCACGCCCTCCAAGACCGAGCGGCCGAAATCGACGGGCGAATGGTCGCGGCGAATGCCGAAGAGCACGCCCGAAGCATAAGGGCCGGTTTTGGAATCCCGTTCCCCGGTGAGATAAGGCAGTGAGATCAGAGGTGGTTCGGAAGAGATTTCCCGCAATGCTTCGCTATGCACATCCAGATCGAAAAGCGTCTTGCGCATCCAGTCGAACGGCAACGCGGCATTGTTCAGAGCGCCGCCATTCAGGAAACTCCCCTTTTTGTAAGCGTAGGCCTGGATGCGTTTGCTTTCGTTGGTATCGAGCGCCGGATATCCGCCGGGAATCCGCAACATGGCAGTCGTTCCCAAATTGACAATCCCGACATCCGGTTCCAATCCGCTAAGGCCAACTGCCAAGGCTGCGCCATCGTACAAGCCCAACAAGACCTGCACACCTTCATTCAATCCCAAGGATTCGCACAGTTCTTTCTTCAGCGGAGCGAGGAACGTATCTCCCTCCTCGACACGCGGAAACTGCTCGGGTGCCAGATCCAGACGCCCCAGCAATTCCGCATCCCACTGGAATTGACGCGCGTTGAACAACTGAGTGGCCGCCGCAGTGCTCATGTCTGTCACCCATTCCCCCGTCAGCCATTCGAACAGGAACGATTTGCTATCGGCAAAGTATTTCGCTTTCCCGAAAAGCCCGGGCTTTTGTTTAGCGAAATAAAACAACCGGGGCAGCACATACTGGATAAGCAGCGGGCAGCCGGTATTCTGATACAAATCGATATCGGAAAACGCCGCCGAGAACTCGGTGAAAGTCTGCTGCGAGCGGATATCCGTTAACAACGTGATCGCCGTCAGCGGTTTTCTTTCCGCATCCAGCATCATCATCCCGAAGTGATACGTCGACGATACGACGTATTTCACTTCGTTTTTGTCAGCATTCGCCAGCACCTCCCTGCACAGCCCGTGCAACAGGCGGGTCAGTCCCTCGGGATCATGCTCCGCCGCACCGGGTTCGCTGCTGTGGGTCTGCATCGGGGCCGAGGCGACAGCGACAATGTCGCCCCGCTCGTTGACCAGACCCACCTTGAGATTGGTGGTGCCGAGATCGATTGCTAAGGTCAGCGGCATCTTAGCGGCGGTTTTTCAACACTTCCGGATTGGCCAATTCTCCGGCGACGCCGCCATTCTGGATCACCGAAACGGTGTCATCGACGCAGGTTTGGCCCATGCCGTGGAGGGATTCCCAAGAATAGCCTCCCAAGTGCGGAGTGATGATCACGTTGTCCAGTTTGGTCAAACGATGGTTGCCGTCGATCGGCTCTCCTTCCACCACGTCTGTGGCGTACGCACCGAGAGAACCGTTTTGCAAGGCTTCATAAAGGGCGTCTTCATCCACCAGCTCGCCGCGGCAGGTATTGACCAAGACGACACCCTTTTGCAGGGCTTCGAACTGGGCTTTACCAAACATACGCTTGGTCTCCTCCGTCGCCGGGCAATGGAAAAGGATCGCTGCGGATTTCTCGATCAACTCCTGGAGGGGAACCTCCGTGGCGTTGTGTTGTTTGAATTTTTCTTTGGAAATGTACGGATCGCTGGCGATCACATTGCAATGGAAACCATTCGACAAAATTTCGGCGGTCCGAGATCCGATGTTGCCCAAGCCAATGATGCCGATGGTTTTTCCACGGAGTTCCATCCCGGTCATATGGGAACGAGTGTCCCACTTGCTTGACTTCACCGCTACATAACCTTGAGGCAAAACCCGGGCACCGGCCATCAGCAAGGCCACCGCATACTCTGCGACGGATTCTCTTTCGATAATGCCCTTCACGCGGGAAACCTGGATGCCCAAATCGGTCGCCGCTTCCAGATCGACGTTGTCGCAACCGATGCCATGTCTGGCCAACAGTTTGAGCTTGGTGCATTTTTCCAAGGTTTTGCGAGGAAAGCGCGGGGTCACGCTGGCGATGATCCCGTCCGAATCCTTGATTTCCTCCGCCAGTGCGTCGCCGTCAATGTCCGCCGGCACCGTGACGTGCCGGATATCGGCGAATTTTTCCAATGTACTGATATGCTCCGAAAAATGCTTACCAAACGTGCTGGAGTTAACAATGGAAACAAGCGGTTTACTCATGGATCTGTAAGATGAAGATGTTTTCCGCCTTTAAGAAAATTGAAAACGGAAGAGGCCATTGGATGTAGTGATCTGCTTTCCGCTTGTCAACACTCGCCGACCAGTCCGTGAATCGCCTTATTCACGTCCGCAATGTGTGAAATGCATGGCCGGATGACAACAAGGGGATTGCCCTCCGACTTTCCCCCTCCGCCCTTCCCCGCCCTTTTCGCCTTCAAGATCATCTCCTACGCACAAAGCCTCGACCTCTCACCGGCGCCCACACCGACAAGCCACGCAGCGAGTTCTTCCATACCGAATGGCTGATCGGCATTCGTGGATTCACCCTTTCGGAAACGGTCGTCGCCCCCCAGCGGTGGTCATTTTTCTTTGCGGGATTTTATCTTATGAACGGGGAAACTGCGGATGCGCACCAAAGGGGAGCAACAAGTCCCCCAATGATGTTCTCTGATCGGTTGAACCCTGTAAGGGAGAAACAACCTCCCTGACGTTCGGCGAGCGACTCCCCTTCCCGGCATTACTCCGGGAAGGGCTTTCCGATCGACGAGGAGCCGGATTATTTCAAGGCGGACAGGTCGGCGCCGAAGTTGATGTGGAACGGCACCCCGTCCAGCACCAATGCCGGCACGGATTTGACTCCGGCCTGTTCGGCTTCGGCGACCCGATGTTTCGCTTCGCCCAGATGGACGATTTCAACGGTGTATTTTCCCGCATCGAGCGCTTGGGCGACTTTTTGTTCCGCCTCCACGCAAACCGGGCATCCGGCGTGATAGAATATCGCTTGGTTCATGATCTGGTTTCCTTTCGTGATGGATTGATGATTTCACCGGCCCTTCCGGTGGGATGCCGGTAAGTTTCCTTAAAACCCTCCGCCACGAAAGAGGGCACTTTTTGGTGGGCAGGGCACAAAATGGTGTAAAATACTGACACTCATGACTCAAAAAAATCCCAAAAGCGTTCGGCCGGACTATGAATGTCTCGAGCAGGTGGTCGGCTGCAAGTGGTCCGTCTCCGTACTGATGGCGGTGAGGGAAGGGATCAACCGGCCCGGCATGCTTGAGAAGCACATTCAGGGAATTTCCACCAAGGTGCTTTCGGAGCGTTTGAGAAAACTGACCGCTTATGGTCTTTTACACAAAACGACATTCGCCGAACTGCCTCCCAGAACGGAATACACCCTGACACCCAAAGGAGAAAAACTGGTGGTCCTGATCGCTCAATTGCATGAACTCGATCATTCGAACTGAAATCAGGGCACCATACTATTGATGCACCCTATTTATGCCTAAAGAATTCTCCATTAAAATGCCTCCATGGGTTCGTGAACGCTTTCCTCCGACTCAACAGTCCGCTGTGGATTGTCTCCGTCAGGCGATCGATGAAAAAATGCTGAGGGAAATCGCTGAGGCTGACTACGCCTTGGACGCGGAGAAGCATCTGGAGGCACTGATACCGATATGGAAGGGAGATGAACTCAAGAAGCTCGATTCATGGTTCCCAATGGAAGTGCTCGAACTCATTCGATGGTCGGAACCGGAAAATTCCGAATGGAAGCCCGGATCGACCGGAACGAGGGGCCATAAAATGCGTGCTTTCTCCTGTGCGGTTCTTTTGGCCACTCCCAATTTCGAGCCAGACAAGGAGACTTTGATTCAAATGGTCGATTCTGTCCTCATCCTTGGGCGGGAAGCTCAGGAGGCAACCTCGAAATTTTTGGTATGGAGGATCGATCGACTTGGCCGAGAAGAAGACCGCCCCTTCTTCGCGCTCGCCTTGGCCGCGATCATCCAAGTTCTCGATCCTTCGCTTTCTATGGTCAACGAACGGGAATTGGCTGACTGGATCGAGAATGAAGAATCAGCGGCGCGGGATTACCTATCGAAATTTGACGATGATTACCGGACTTGTCCGTGGCTATTCGGCCTTTCGTTCAATGATATGTGCAATAAGCGGTGGGAACTCCTAATTGACAGAATGCGGCAAAATTCGAAAGGAAATCCGCTTGGACGCATGCTGGCCAAACATCACCCCGCATAAACAAGCCGAGGGCTATCGCAGGCTTTTGACTTCAACTAAACACCCGCATGAAGCGCTTCTGGAATGGTAAGATCAGGCTGGGAGCCCAGTTGCCGAGGTTCCACAGAAACCAGGCGGAAAATGGGAACAGGATCGTTTTTTTCCTCTTCACTACCCCATTCAAGTAGCCGAGCGCGGCTTCGTCCGGAGTCAGCATTTTCACCGGTAGATCGTTTATCATTTTATCCCGATCCAGCCCCACCAGGCGGTCCTGTTTGAAAATATCGCTGTTCACATAGCCGGGGCATGCCGCCAGCACCTTCACGTTGTGCATTTTCGCTTCGGCTGCCAGAGAGCGGGTCAGTTCGAAAACCGCCGACTTTGAAGTCGTGTAGGCGCAGGCCGTGGCATAGCCGGTGGCGGCTGCGACCGAGGCGGTATTGACGATGGTTCCGCTCCGTTGCTTAACCATTTTCGGATAGACCCAATGGATGCCGTTCACCACGCCCATCAGGTTGATTTCCATCAGCCATTGCCAGCGCTCGAAAGGCACCTGATGGGCTTCTCCGATCAGGGTAACTCCAGCGTTGTTGAAAAGAAAATCGATTCTCCCGGAACTCTCCGCGATGGCTTCGACCACTTCCCGGTAGGCTTCCGCATCCGTCACATCGAGAAGATGAGAGGCCAAGGTTCCCGGCCCCGATGCTTCATGTTTCAAAAGCTCCAGTCCCTCCGGCATGCAGTCGAGCGCATGCACATGAGCGCCGGACTTCACCAGCGCCCGGCAAAGGGCGCGCCCGATCCCCGAGCCACCGCCGGTCACGATCGCGGTCCGGTCCTTGAAGGTATGGATAAAGTTCTCAGGAATTTTCATGATGTTTGCGGAAATGGCCCAGCATTTGCCGATGAACGATCCCCACCACCCACGGCATGCGTGGTGCGATCCACTTCATCAGCCCCGCGTACGGAGGAAAGGCATACTCGGTCTTGCCGTCGTCCACGGCACGGAGAATTTTGGAAGCGGCCCGATCGGCGGAAATCATGCCGAAGCCGAGGCTATTGATGACTTCGAGGGTGTCGTCGTAATTCGTCTTCCGGTAGCCCGCTCGTTGATAGATTTCGGTATCGACGTAGCCCGGCGCCATCAGATGAATCTTCACCCCACGGGCTTCCCCTTCGTATTTCAGGCTCCGATACAGCCCCAGCAAACCCGCTTTCATGGTAGCATACACAGTGGCCGTCGGATAACCCGCGTAACTGGCGAGAGATGCGACCAGCACGATGCGTCCGGCCCGTTCCTTCACCATGTGTTTGTAAAAATGATGCGTCCACTGGACCGGAGAGAGCAGGTTCGTCGCATACAAGTCCCGCCAGTCTTCCAGCAGGGTGTCCTTGACCTCACCGAACAGCGAAATTCCGGCCACCAGATACAACGAATGAACCCGTTTTCCCTCCGGAAACGTGAGATCGAGAAATTGCTGGCTCGCTTGGGTTTCCGTGAGATCCAGAGCCTGAATCCGGGGAATGGCACCGCGTTTTTCCACTTCGGAAGCCACTTCGTTCAAGGCATCTAGCGAACGGCCGATCAACCAGATTTCACGGCCCGGTCCGGCCAATTGCAATGCCATGGAGCGACCGATGCCCGAGCTCGCGCCGGTCACCACATGGACTTCCGGCTCAGCGGTGTGGATGGGAGCCATCAGAATTGTCGGGTGTAAGAAAGCAGCAGCGCGTTGTGGCGAGCCTTGTAATCGCCATTCGTGCCGATCACCGAATCATTGACCGTGCGATCCGAGAAGCCGAACTGATAGGCGAGGAACCACGATTGATTTTCGTAACGTCTGCCAAATCCTGCGTTCAGCCAATGACGGTTCGCATCCGAGACTCCCGGATTGAAATACTGATCCGGCTGAGCGCTTTCGTTGAAATCGTAGCCCGCAGCGAAAATCCATCCCTCGGGCGTCGTGTAGCTCACACCCAGTTCGTAGATGAAGCAGGATTTCCATTCGAACGGCACCGGCGTCTCACCGCCTACGGAAGCGCTCTTGAGCTTCAGAGTGTTGAGGGAATCCCAGTCCAGCCATTCGATGTTGGCCTCGATGTTCCAACCCGGTTTCGGACGGAACGAATAGCCGAACGCCACCCGGGCGGGCGTGATGAAATCCATATCGCCATGGCTGTCCGGCAACAGATTCGACCTCACATCCCCTTCCAAATCGAACTCGGATTTCGTCGAATAATTCAACCCGAAAGCGTGCTGCGGAGTCGGCTGCCACAGCACACCGATCGAACCGGAAACGCCCACGTCATTTCCTTCGTAACGCAAGTATCCCGGCGCTGTCGGCCCGATCCCCTGCTCCAGCGTCAGGTCCGCGTAGTTTCCGGAAACCGAGGCACCTATGGAAAGTTGTTCGTTCACCCGATAGCCCAGAGCCGCCGTCGCGCTGACATACATCAGGCGGGCTTCCGTCACAGCCTGGCGGAAAGGCGTGTCCTGCCCCCATTCCGTGCCGAGGCCAAAGGGAGAATTCACCCCGATCCCCAAACTCCAATCCTCCGACAGCGGCCGCGCGTAATAGATATGTGGAGCGGCCTGCAATTCGGTATCCGCCTTATAACTCCGGCCTCCGATGTCCGCCTTGTTTCCCAAAACGATGGAATAAACACCGATCTCCGCCTGCGGGGTCTGCACCTGGGTCAAACCCGCCGGATTGTAAAACACCGCCGCCGGGGAATCCGCCGTCGCGACGAAGGCATTTCCCTTCGCCGTCGCCAGCGCATCCTGGTTCGGAAGATAATAGCCCGCTCCGAAAACGAGCGAGGGCGTGAGACATAAAACGAGGCTCGGGAGAAAACGGGAATGAGTCATGGGTTTCCGCAAGTAAAAGAGTTCAGGGAATGATTCCTGAATAGTTAATTTCCGCTGAATGTCAGTCTAATTTTTCTATCTTCCGAGTGTCGGCTCGACTGCCGGATTCTTCTTTGTTACGAATCGCCAAGTTCACGATATTTCCGAATGGCCGAGATGCTTCAATTCCCCTGCCCGGTATGCGGTATCACCCTGCAACTACCCTCCGAACTGGCCGGACAGCAAGGGCCTTGCCCCCGTTGTCATCGGGAAATCATCGCTCCGCGGCCACGCATCGACTCCCCCGGCCTGCCGTTCGTTTCCGGGCGTGAGGAGCCGAAACGCATTCCGGACGTTCCTTTCGCCGATCCTCCATCGCAGCGTGCCGCCGCTTCCACGGAGCCGTCCATTTCATCCGTTCCCGAAAAAACCACGCCATCTCCGGAAATATCTCCACCTCCGGCCTTTCGCTGCCGTTCGCGCCGCACCGTTCTGTTCCTTTCCTGCGCACTTACCGGTCTGGTCTCGCTGGCTCTCGGCTATCTGCTCGGCCAGCGCTCTCCGAATCTGCTCAATCCGCAGCCAGCAGCCGCTACCACTCCAATTCCGGAAGCTCCCTCAAAAACGATCGTCAAGACCGTGATCCCACCTCCGGAAATCGAAAAAACTCCACAACCTCCTGCCGTTACCCCGCCGCCCCATCCCACACCACCGGCGGAAACCACGAAGACTCCCGAAGAAAAACCCGGCAAGGTCTCCGATCAGGCGCTCGCCGTTCTCAAGGCCTTTCTCGAAGCGCCCGATTGGGCCTCGCGCAATGCTTACGTGCTCCATGCCGAATCCCTGCGCACCGCCATGGAAGCCTACTCGCACGAGGTTCCGGACGGCCCGACGCCCTATCGCTCCATCCGGGTCGCCCACAGCGCCACCGATCCGGAGACCGGCGAAACATTGTTCATTTTCCATGTCGAGACCGAAGAAATCCCCAGCGGCATTCCCGTCGCCGTGCAGGAAACCCCGAAAGGCTGGTTCGTCGATTGGCTGACGTTCGTGGAATTCCGCGATGACCGCTTCACCAAATTCACCGAAGGCCCCGTCGGCACCAGCGGCGTTTTCCACCTGATCGTGAGCATCCCGGAAGACATTTCCGCGCAACCGCTGAACGAACACTTCGTCACCTATCAAATTTCACCGCCCTTGCCGGACCGCGAGAAAAACGCCTACTGCCGTATCGGCACCGGGACTTTCTCCATGCTCCAGCGCACCACACCCGAAGACGCTTTTTCCAATCTCGTGCTTGAGGTCGCGAAAAAAGCATCCACCGACGGCAAGAGCCACTACCTCGAAATCCTCAACGTCCGCGCCACCGATTGGCGCCCTTCCGCCCCTTGAGCTCCTTTTCCCGCCTTCGCGCCGCCGTGGCACGGCTCAGGAGCCACCAATCTTGCGGAGCACTGACGTTTGTCGACTATCCGCTCGATCCACTCCCCGAATTCGAGCCCGTATCGCTCAAACCCGGCGACCGTCTCGCATTGTGCGGGGATTCACTAACAGAACAACGACTTTACACCGTTCTGCTAGAAACCTACCTCGCCGCCTGCCGTCCGGACCTCGGGATCGACGTGCGCCAGTTCGGCTGGAGCGGCGAAAAAACCGGGGAATTCCTCCGCCGCCAGCATGCCGATGTTTTGAGATTCCGGCCTACCATCGCCACCGTCCTCTACGGCATGAACGATTTCCGTTACATCCCGTACGACCCGGGCATCGCCGCCGAATATCGCGAAAACCTCACCGCGATCCTGAAAAATTTCCACACCTCCGAGTGTCGCGTACTGCTAGGTTCGCCTAGCATCATCGGCGCGGTGCCGGATTGGGTGAAAACCGCCCGTGGCAGCCTCTCCGATCTCAATCTGTCCCTCTGCCGGTTTCGCAACGTCGCCGCCGCACTCGCTTTCGAACATCGTTGCGGTTTCGCCGATCATTATCGCGCGATGCTGGAAGCCCATTTCGATGCCACCTCGCGCTTCGGCGCTCATTTCCGCGTCGCCGGACAGGACGGTGTGCATCCCGATTGGGCCGGACAGGCGATCATCGGCTACGGATTTCTCCGAAACTTCGGGCTCACCGGCGACCTCGCCACCTTCACCCTGAACGCCACCACCGGCGAAGCGACCGCGTCGGAAGGCCATGCGATACTCGACCACTCGCCCCTCCATCTCCACCTGCGCAGTTCGCGATTTCCCTTCGATCCGGGTGACGGTCCCTTCGACGATTCCACTTCCCTGCGCGCCGGGCTGGCGCTCACCGGCTTTACCGAAGCATTCAACCGCTTTTCCTTCCGGCTCATCTCGCCCCGCGCCTCTGCCTACGAAGTCCGGTGGGGCGAGGAAACCAAACGATTTTCAGCGGGTGAACTGTCCGAAGGCATTTCACTCACCGCCGGTTTCCCGCGCCATCCCCTGACCTCCGCCTTCCAAAAAATCTGGACCGCCGTGGCGACGAAACAGGCCTATGAAACACGGCAGTTCCAGCAGTTCCTCACCGCTCCCCACGGCACACCGGAGCGTGAAGCCGCCTTCGGAATGACCGAGGAAACGCGCGCCCGTTACGTTTCCGCCATCGCTTCCGCACGACAAGCCGTCGATCACGAGATCATCATAAAATCCGCCGAATCAGTCTGATCCTTCCGATATCTTCTTAAATTCCGCTCTTTTCGCGACCCCTGATTTCCTTCAGATAACCGCCATGTCGATTTTCGAGAAAGCCCGCGAATGCGCGTTGATCCGCTCCTCCGCCGAGGTCATCGCCTGGGACCAGGAAACTTATATGCCGCCGGCCGCAGCGGAATACCGCGCCGCCCAGCTCGCCTGGCTTTCCTCCCACTCTCACCAGCTCGCCACTTCGGACGATTGGAAAAAAGCCCTCGAACGCGCGGAAGACGCCGATGACGGATCGGACACCACCCGCACCGCCAACCTGCGCCAGCTCCACCGCGAATTCGAACGTGCCACCAAGCTGCCCGTCGAACTCGTCGCCCGCGCCTCGACCGCATCCTCGCTCGCCAAACACGCCTGGGCGGACGCCCGGAAAAAATCCGACTTCTCCATTTTCGCCCCACACCTCGAAACGCTCACCGGCATCGCCCGCGAACAAGCGGAACTCTGGGGTTACGAAAACGAACCCTACGACGCCCTCCTCGACGGCTACGAACGCGCCACCAGCACCGCCGCCGTGGCGAACCTGTTCGATTCCCTGAAACCCGAACTGCGGGAAATCGCCGCCCAGGCCGTTGCCCTCTCCACCACCCGGTTCCCCGGCCTCCCGCCCGGGCCCTATCCGATCGAAGCACAACAACGTTTCAACGAACAAATCGCCCGCTCCATCAGTTTCGATTTCGAGGCGGGCCGCATCGACACCACCACCCATCCCTTCTGCACCACGCTCGGTCCCCGCGACATCCGCCTGACCACCCGCTACATGGAGAGCGATTTCACCTCCTCGCTCTTCGGGGTGCTCCACGAAGCCGGGCATGGCCTTTACGAACAAGGATTTCCCGCCGATGACTTCGGCCTGCCTTCCGGCTCCCCGGCCTCGCTCGGCATTCACGAATCCCAATCCCGCCTCTGGGAAAACCACGTCGGCCGCTCCCGCGCGTTCTGGGAAAAATGGTATCCGGTCGCCCGCGAAACCTTCCCGCAACTCCTGGATTTCCCGTTGGAAAATTTCCTCCAATACCTCCAGCGCGCCGCGTTTTCGCCGATCCGCGTGGAAGCGGACGAAGCGACCTACGACCTCCACATCCTCCTGCGCTTCGATCTGGAGCGCAGACTCGTCAGCGGCGCGCTCGCCGTGAAGGACGTCCCCGCCGCCTGGAACGCCGCCTTCGCCGACCTCTTCGGCTTCACCCCGCCCGATGACGCCCACGGCTGCCTCCAGGACATCCATTGGTCCATGGGCGGTCTCGGCTATTTCCCCACCTACACGCTCGGCAATATCAACGCCGCCCAACTCTTCGCCGCCGCCCAAAAAGATCCTTTCATCGCCTCCGCCACCGCTCGGGCCGATTACGCGCCGCTGCTCGCCTGGCTGCGTGAAAACGTCCACTCGAAGGGCGCCACGCTCGATCCCGCCGAACTGATGAAGCAGGCCACCGGAGACACACCCTCACCGAACGCCTACCTCGTCCACCTGAAATCCCGCTATCTCTGAATTTTCCAATCCCATGGGCAAAGGACTCTTCATCGTCATCGAAGGCATCGACGGCACCGGCAAATCCACCCAGGCCAAGCGCCTCGCCGAATGGCTCGTCACCCAAAGCCGCGAGGTCGTCGTCAGCCGCGAGCCGACCGACGGGCCGTGGGGCAAAAAACTCCGCGAATCCGCCGCCACCGGCCGGCTTTCTCCCCACGACGAACTCGAATATTTCCTCAACGACCGCAAACAGCACGTCGAGGAACTCATCCAACCCTCCCTCGACGCGGGCAAAGATGTGATCCTCGACCGCTACTATTTTTCCACCATGGCCTATCAGGGTGCCCGGGGATTCGATCCCGTGGAAATCCGCGCCCGCAACGAAGCCTTCGCACCGACTCCCGATCTCCTCCTGATCCTCGACCTCGAAACCGACGCCGCCCTCGAACGCATCGGTGCCCGGGGAGATACCGCCAACGAATTCGAGAAACGGGAAAACCTCGAACGCTGCCGCGAAATTTTCCTCTCCCTGAAAAACGAACCGTTCACCCGCGTGATTTCCTCCGAAGGTTCGCCGGACGACGTGACGCAACGGATCAAGGACGCCGTCACCGCCCGCCTGTCCTACACTCGCAAGAAGATGTAAAATTCCGTGGACTGCGGCAGCAGGGCTTGCCGCAGTCCGAAGTAAAAAAAGCGCCACCCTTCCGGACGGCGCTTTTTTGTGATATTTTAGGGAAGAGCCGGTGTGCACACCGGCGCTCCTTCCTTATTTACCCCAACGTTCGAGCAGCGTTTTCGCCATGTCGCTCGGGGTTTCGGCAACCGCGATGCCGCACTCGGCAAGAATGCGCTTCTTGGCCTGGGCGGTGTCTTCCTCTCCGCCGACGATCGCACCGGCGTGGCCCATGCGGCGTCCGGGAGGCGCGGTGGCACCGGCGATGAAACCGGCGATCGGCTTCTTGCAGTTTTCCTTGGCCCAGCGGGCGGCATCCACTTCGGCGGAACCACCGATCTCGCCGATCATGATGATGGCTTCGGTTTCAGGGTCTTCGTTGAACATTTCCAAAACGTCGAGGTGGCTGGTGCCGTTGATCGGATCGCCGCCGATGCCGACGCAGGTGCTCTGGCCATAGCCGAGCTGGGTGAGCTGGAACACTGCTTCGTAAGTGAGCGTGCCGGAACGGGAAACGACGCCGACGTTGCCACGCTTGTGGATGTAACCCGGAGCGATGCCGATGCGGCAGCCGCCGTGGGATTTTTCGCCGTGTCCCGGAGTGACGAGGCCCGGGCAGTTCGGGCCGATGAGGCGGGATTTCGAACCGCGCAGTGCGTCCTTCACCCGCATCATGTCCATCACCGGGATGCCCTCGGTGATGCAGACGATGAGATCCACTCCGGCGTCCGCCGCTTCGAGGATCGCGTCGGCGGCGAATGGAGGTGGCACGAAGATCGCGGAAGCAGTGGCTCCGGTTTCGGCGACGGCCTGTGAAACGGTGTCGAAAATCGGCACTTTTTCTTCGAATTTCTGGCCGCCCTTGCCGGGGGTGACACCGGCGACGAGCTTGGTGCCGTAGGCGAGGGAAAGCGAGGCGTGGCGGGCACCGAAGCTGCCGGTGATACCTTGCACGAGGAGCTTGGTGTTTTCGTCAACGAGAATGGACATGATTTTTGGTAAAGTGAGAAGTGAGCGATTGAATAAGGGTCATGCGTGACCCGGCTTGCGTTTGTGGATGATCAGCGGGCTACCATCGGGATCGGCGATCATGAGCATGTGGCACACGGGAGTCTCGAAAGGCCCCATGGTGATGGTCGTTCCCGCAGCCTTGAGATGAGCGACGGCGGCGTCGAAATCCTCGACCTCGAGACCGACGGTGCAGCCTTGCGGAGAGGGTTCCCAGCCGGGTGTCTTGCCCAGCCCCAGAGTGCCGGCACCGATGTCGAACTCGACCCAGTGGCCGCTGCCGTCCTCCATTTCGTGATCCATGGTCTTGGTCAGGCCGAGCACCCCTTCGTAAAACGCGATGGACTGCGCCATGTCCGTGACCGGATAACAGGAAAATGCAATTTCGGTGATTTTCATCGCGCGGTGGAGTCCGAGGTTCAGGCAACGGCAGCGACGATTTTCCGGGCACCGTCGGCCATGTCGTCGGCGGAAACGATGTTCAGGCCGGAGGCCGCGAGCGTGGCCTTGCCTTGTTCCACGTTGTTGCCTTCGAGGCGGACGACGAGCGGAAGCGGCAGGCCGGTTTCCTTGGCGGCGGCGATCACGCCTTCGGCGATGACGTTGCAGTCCATGATGCCGCCGAAAATGTTGATCAGGATGCCCTTCACGTTCGGATCGCCGAGGATGATTTTGAAAGCCGCCGCGACCTGTTCTTTGGAAGCACCGCCGCCTACGTCGAGGAAGTTCGCCGGTTCGCCGCCGTAGTGCTTGATGATATCCATGGTGGCCATGGCGAGACCCGCGCCGTTCACGAGGCAGGCGATGTTTCCGTCCAGGCCGATGTAGTTGAGATCGTATTCGGAAGCCGCCACTTCACGCGGATCTTCTTCGGTTTTGTCGCGCATGGCGACGATGTCCGGGTGACGGTAGAGCGCGTTGTCGTCGAAGCCGAACTTGGCGTCGAGCGCGAGCACACGACCGTCCGGGGTGGTGACGAGCGGGTTGATCTCCACCATCGAGCAATCGCAGGAAATGAAGAGCTTGTAGAGATTGGAAAGAAGCTTGCCGAACTGCTTGGCGATATCTCCGGAGAAACCGAGTGCCGCGGAAAGCTTGCGGATCTCGTAAGGCTGGAGGCCGAGCACCGGGTGAACGAACTGGCGGACGATTTTTTCCGGCGTGTCGTGGGCCACGTCTTCGATACTCATGCCGCCTTCGGTGGAGGCCACGATGACCGGGCGGGAAGTCGCGCGATCCATGAGAATGGCGAGGTAGTATTCGTGGGTGATGTCCACCGCCTCGGCGACCATCACCTTGCCGACGAGCTTGCCCGCTTCACCGGTCTGCACGGTGACGAGCGTTTCATTGAGCATCTTGCCTGCGAACTCGGCGGCCTGCTCGGGAGAATCGATGAGATGCACGCCACCCTGGAAGCCGTTTTTGAAATGTCCCTTGCCCCGGCCGCCGGCGTGGACCTGAGCCTTGATGACAAGCTGAGAAGCACCGGCGAAGGTGCGGGCGACTTCCGCGGCCTCTTCCGGCGTGCTCGCAACGGCACCCTTGGGGCTGGGAACTTGGAATCGGTCGAAAAGCTCTTTGGCTTGATATTCGTGGATATTCATATGGCGGCGTGAGGTCGCGTCTTTCTTTCTCCAAAAAAGACGGGCGAAACCTAGTCAGCCACGGGCTTGCAGGTCAAGGCGCGCCTCCGGGTTTTCATCGATGATCCCGATGAGCCGGATTCACGAAAAAATCCCGGCGATTGGGAAATTCACCCAATTTTCCCATGGGCCTCCTCGGCCCGACCCTCTAGCCTCCGTTTTTCAACTTTCCGATTCATGATGGAACCGCCTCCCCTTCGCCCTGTTTCCCGCCCTTCCAGCTCCTCCGCTTCTCCCTGGCCCGGCTTGACCCACTTTCTGAAATACGCGCCGGTCGGCGTCGTGGCGCTCTACGGCGTGTTTTCCTCCTATTACACCGTCAGCCCGGAATCCGTGGCCGTGGTGCAGCGATTCGGAAAATACCTCGACACCAAAAACCCCGGCCTCCATTTCAAAATCCCCTTCGGCGTGGACAGGGCCACAATCGTGCCCATCCGACGCCAGCTCAAACTCGAATTCGGCTTCACCACCCCGGGCCCCACCAATTCCGATCAGGCCAGCCTGGAGCCGGAACGCGAACGCGACATGGTCACCGGCGATCTCAACGCGGCCAGCGTGGAATGGATCCTCGAATACACGATTTCCACTCCCACCCAGTTCCTCTTCGACGTCCGCTCGCCGGGGAAAACGCTTCGCGATCTCACCGAAAGCGTCATGAGCGAAACCATCGGCGACCGCACCGTGGATGAAGTCATCACCGTGGGACGCACGGAAATCGAAGCCGACGCATTGGCAAAACTCCGGACCATCGTCGAATCCATCAAACTCGGTGTCCGGGTGGAGCAGATCCAGTTGAAAAACGTCCACCCACCCGGTCCGGTGCAGCGTTCCTTCGATGAAGTGAACCGCGCCCAGCAGGAACGCGAGCAGATGATTAACGAAGCGAACGGCGAATACAATCGAGTGATCCCCAAGGCCCGCGGTCTGGCCGATCAGAAGATCTCCGCCGCGGAAGGCTTCGCCGTCCAACGCGTGAACGAAGCGAAAGGCGACGTCGCCCGTTTCAAGGAATTGCTCGTCCAATATGAAAAAGCCCCGGATATCACCAAACAGCGCCTCTATCTGGAAACCATGAGCGAGGTGATCCCCCAGCTCGGACACAAGGTCATTCTCGACGCGGATGCCAAACAGTTCCTCCCGCTCATGAATCTCCAGGCCGCTCCCGCACCCCAACCAGCTCCAGCCCCCGCCCCCACGAACCGCCGCTAAGCTTTTCTCCTATCTTCATTTTCCATGAAACCATTCTCTCTTCTCCTCGGGATTCTCGCTTTCGTCGTCGCGGCTATCCTCCTCAGCTCCATCACCTACACGGTGGATGAAACCGAACAGGTCTTCATCACCGAGTTCGGCAAACCGGTCGGAAAACCTATCAACGCGGATCCCGACAAAAACGAAGCGGGCCTTCATTTCAAGAAACCCTTCATCCAAAAGGTCAACCGCATCGAAAAACGCGTGCTCGAATGGGACGGCCCGGCCACCGAAATGCCCACCCGCGACAAGCTCTACATCACCGTCGATTGCTTCTCCCGCTGGCGCATCTACGATCCGGTGCTCTACTACGAAAAAATCCGTGACGAGCGCAGCGCCCTTTCCCGTCTCGACGACATCATCGGTGGCGAAACCCGCAGCATCATCGCCTCGCACGATCTGATCGAAGTCATCCGCACCGAAAAAGGCCGCGTCGCCGAGCAGGATGAAACCATCAAAGGCACCAGCGACAAGATCGGCGTCCTGCCCGACATCCGGCATGGCCGCAGCCACCTCGCCAACCTGATCCTCGCCGCCTCCCAGCCGAAGGTGAAAGCCTGGGGCATCGAGCTGCTGGACGTGCGCTTCAAGCGCATCAACTACAAGCCCGGAGTGATCGAAAAAATCTATGCCCGCATGGCCTCCGAGCGCCTCCAGATCGCCGAGCGTTTCCGCTCCGAAGGAGCCGGTGAAGCCGCCAAGATTTTCGGACGCAAGGACCGGGACCTGCTCTCCATCCAGTCCGAAGCCTATCGCAAGGAACAGGAAATCAAGGGCAAGGCCGACGCCGAAGCGACCGGAATCTACGCGGAAACCTACAACACCAATCCCGAAGCCGCGGATTTCTATCGATTCATCAAAACCCTCGAAACCTATCGAAATACCCTGAACAAGGACACCACCACCATCTTCACCACGGACAGCGATCTGTTCCGCTTCATGAAGACCATCGGAGAGTGAAAAAGGCAGGGACGTTTCTCCGAAACGTCCGGCTGATAAAATGCCGGAGATTCGCCTGAGTCGTCCGGCCAATCACTATTCTCACCGCCGGACCTTTTGGAAAAAAGGTCCCTGCCTAAAAATAGCAACGCACCACGCGCGGCGTGATGCCGGTGAAGATTTCCCAAACGATCGTATCCGCTTTCGTGGAAACTTCGGTGACCGGCAGATTCGCGCCGAACAACTCGACCTCGTCGCCTTCAACGATCGAAAGATCGTCCGTCACATCCGCCATCAACTGATCCATCGTGATGCGCCCGATGATCGGAAACCGTCCGCCCTTGATCCAAACCTCTCCGCCCTTGCCGGAAATCCGGCGCGGGTAGCCGTCGCCGTAACCGACACCGATGGTCGCCACGCGGGTGGGACGGCTCGTCACGTAATCCCGGCCGTAGGAAACACCATGACCAGCCGGAAGTTCGCGGATCAGGGTCACCCGGGATTTCAACGTCATCACGTTCCGCAATTTTTCCTGATAGCCCGGCAAAGGTGAAATCCCGTAAGCCATCAACCCCGGACGGGCCAGGTTGCAAACCCGGGTGGTGTATCCCAGCAATCCCGCGCTGTTGGCAAGGTGACGCCAGCGGAAAACGATCCGGCTGCCGAGTTCTTCCACGATTTTCTCGTAGTTGGCGAATTGCTCGCGGGTAAACGCCTCGTCCTCGTCCGCCGAGGGCAGGTGCGAACCGAGTCCCTCGATTTCGAGATGTTCCAGTTTCAGCAGTTCATCGAGTTTTTCCGGCAAGTGATCCGGCACGAATCCGCCGCGCCCCATCCCGGTATCCACTGCGATATGGACCTTGAGCTTTTTTCCATACCGTCCGGCGAGCGCATCGAAATGTCGCGCTTCCTCCAGTGAGGAAACACAGGGCGTCCAATCCCGTGCGACGATTTCCTCGCGCTCATCGCTCCAGGTCGCCCCGAGAAGATAAATCCGGGTGCCGACACCGGCATTCCGGATACGACGCGCCTCGCCGACGTTCGCCACGCCGAAAAACGCGATGTTTTCCGATTCCAGGGCTCGCGCCACATCCTCGAGTCCGTGGCCGTACGCTCCGGCCTTTACCACCGCCATCACCTCGCAGCCGCTGGCTTCGCGGGCGACGGAAAGATTGTGCCTCATCGCCGAAAGATCGATTTCCGCCCAGGAACGAGGAGGAGAAACAGGAAATTCGTTCACGCCCAAAGGCTAGCGGGACATGGCATGGAGGCAAGAGCGGGCATGAAAAAACCGGTGCGCCTTTTTACAAGACGCACCGGTCGGACAGGATCAGGAATTCAAATCCTGAAATTATCGAGCGATCGGGTTGGCGATCTTCGGAGTGACTCCATCGTCACCCCACACGGAGCCTTCGCCGGTCTGGAGGAGGCGCTTGCCGCCACCGAGTTGGGCTTGCTTGTTGGAGGACATGACGTTGACGGCGATGGCACTGCCATCCACACGCCAGATCACCGCCTTGTTGTCATAGGTATCGGGATCGAACTGGCCTTCGGCGAACGGGAACGCCAGAGGAGCGACGACGATCGGACGGGCCGGGCTACCGGAGGTACTGAAGCCGGAATCACCGTTCATGACATAGCCGAAGCCGTTCTCACCTTTGCCGAGAGCGGTCTCGGTGGTGTTCAGCACGTCATCCGGCTTTTTGCTGAAAGCGGTCTTCGCGTAGAAAATGGTTTCCGATTTGCAGATTTCGGAAGCGATCAACTGACGGAAGTAATCGTTGGCGGAAGTCCCGCTGATATCGAGCTGGGTTTCGGTGTTTTGTTTCACCGTTTCAGCCGTGCTGCGGTCCGGATAGCTGCCATAGTCCTGTTCGAAGTCCGTCAGCGCGAGACCGATCTGGCGGATGTTGTTCGTGGCCTGCATCAGGTCGCCTTTCTTCCTCTGACGAAGAAGTTGAGGCGTCGCGAAGCCGGCGAGCACGGCGAGGATGGCGATCACGACGAGGAGTTCCACCAGAGTGAAACCGCGCCGTAGTGGGCGATTGATTTTCATATGGTTATTATTTTGGGTTTGTATGGATTCGGAGCGAATCGCTCCAGTTTAGGGATATCCCGGAAAAGAGAAAAATCCTTCCCGAGATTGGAATCAGCGTAGGCGCGCCTGACGGCAGTGCAAGAAGGAAGTTAACGCGGTTATCTCCTTGAATAACAGGACCGTCGACACCCTCATCGGCCCTTCCCGAAAAGCCAATACGTCAAAAATTCACCACAAAGATCACAAGAAACACAAAATTTCCGATGAATAGCCTTTTGTGAACTTTGTGCTCTTTGGGGTTCAGCTAAAAATCCCTCAAGAACCCGTCGCCGCCCGATTCGGGATTTTATGGGAACCTCGCTTCTGGATTCCGTGCAAAAGCTCGTATTCCCGCTGGGTGATCGGATAAGGTCCGGTGAATTCCACCTCGCGGCTGTAGCGGGAAAGCGTCCGGCAGGCGAACGCCTCACGTTTCCCCAGATAGTAGAGGATGAAATAATGACGGTCCTTGGTACCGGTTTCCGCCAGGAAATCCGGATTACCGCGGAGCTGGAGAAACACCCCGAGATCCGTATGGACCTGCGTTTGGCTCATCAGGCGGCGGTATCCGAACGAAGGCGGCGTTTTCCGGATCAGCATGATCTGGTCCTGCGCGGCGAAGGCATCCGTGCCCACCAGCCAACGGTCTCCGACGTGGGCGCAGGAAACAAGCAAACTGCCGATGGCGAGAGCCACCCAAACCTGGAGCCGGATTTTCTTCATGGCACGGTGCGTTGGCGGCGGTTCCTGTCCGCCTCCATGATCGACTCGATCGTCCTTATGTTCGGCCGGTTTCCTTCGGAATCGACGAAAAACGCGGTTTCCATCGGCACGAGAAATTCCACAGCCGAATTGATGCCCACGAGTTCCCCATAGGCGTTCACGATCGGCCCGCCGCTGTCGCCGGGCTGGAGCGGAATATCCATCTTGAAGCTGCGCGTGCCGGTCATCGGATTTTCCGGGCCCAGTGAAGTCCCCAACTTCCCGACCACGTTCTTGAAACCGGTGGAAATCCCCCCGTGAATCACGAAGGTGCCCACCGGCAGCCATTTATCCGACGCGGTCCAGTGATAGAAATGAGGAGTCTTGCGGTTCACGTGAAGCAGCGCGAGATCCGACGATTCGGACCGCCACACCACCCGGGCCTTCATCGCCTGCAAGCGAGAGTGGCCCTGACCGAAAATCAGGAACACGTTTCTCCCCTTCAGCCTCGCCAGCACATGATCCGCCGTGAGGAAATAACCATCGGCGGAAATCGGGGTGGCCGAGCCGCCATCCGCGTCTTTCGGAGCGCGTTTCACGGAAAAATTCCCCTCCATCCAACTTTCCAGATTCGATCGGTTCGTGACCACCACCGCACTGATCCGCTCGGTCACGATCTGGCGCGTCATTTTATTCGGCACCACCGGATCCGGTGCCGGAGGCTGCGCGCAGGACGACGCGACCCAGCTCATCATGATCCATCCTAACCAACGTGTGACGCACTCCATTGGGGGCCAAGTAACCATAACTTCGGCAATTCGTCACACCCGATTTTACAATTCCTCAAACAATCGCTCGATCACCCTCCGGAAAGGCGCGGGCATCGGCAAATCCGGCACGTTTTCCCCCTCGATCCACTCTTCTCCTTCCAACGGAAAAATGCCATCCGCAAGCTCCCTACCATCGTGGACCCGCAAGGTGACGCGGTAGCGGGTGATGGGATAACGCAGCTCCGCGAGCACCGGCCATCCACCGATGTCACCGACAGGGCGAGTAGGAAGTTTCCACAATCCCTGCCTGCGTTTGCCGCTTTCCCGATGCAATAAAACCCGCCCTTTGGCGTCGCACAGCCAGATCGCGTGCTCGTCGATCTCGGTCATCGCGATTTTCTGTTTTTTGACCGGCAGTTTCTCCGGTTCGCGTGTCCGGCAATGCACCGCCACCGGACAACTCAGGCAATCCGGCACTCCGGGACGGCAAATCGTTTGCCCCAGCTCCATCAGCGCCGCGTGATAGGCGCGGGGATTTTCAGGATCGGCCAGTTCCTCCGCCCACCGCCACATCCGCTTCACTCCCGGCCCATCGTCCACCGGTTCCCGATCGTCGAAGACGCGGGATAAAACGCGCGCCACATTCCCATCCACCAGCACCGCCGGTAATCCGAACGCGAACGCCCGCAAAGCGCCCATCGTGTAGCGCCCCACTCCCGGCAGCGCCAGCAGGGCATCCGGCTCTTCCGGAAAAATCCCGTCATAATCCGTCACCACCGCCCGCGCGGTATCCCGCAACATGCGCGCCCGGCGATAATAACCAAGCCCCTCCCAGGCTTTCAGCAACGGCTCGTCCTCCGCCACTGCCAACGACTCCACCGTCGGAAACGCCTGCAGGAAGCGCTGGTAAAATCCACGCCCCAGCACCGTCGCGATCTGCGTCTGCTGCAACATCACCTCGGAAACCAGAATCGCATACGGATCCGTCGTCCGTCGCCACGGATAGTCCCTGCCGTTTTTCGAAAACCAAACCGTCAGCGCCTCACGGAATTCCTCTTTCCGTCGCAGGGCATTTTCTTGGCAAAGCGGTTTCAGCACCCCCGGATCATCCCGAGGAGTCGCTGGAGATCAAGCGAGACTCCACACACCGCCCCAGATTTGGATTTCATCCAACCGCTTTCTCCCCTACCCCTTGCCCATGCGCACTGCGGTTTACGCCGGTTCCTTCGATCCCCCCACCAACGGTCACCTTTGGATGATCGCCCGCGGTTTGGAAATGTTCGATCGCCTCATCGTCGCCATCGGCACCAATCCTTCCAAACATTATTCCTTCAGCGTCGAGGAACGGCTTGAACTCCTGCACGCCTCCACCGGGCAGAACGAACGGCTCAGCATCGTTCATTTCGACAACAAATACCTCGTCCACTACGCCCGCAAAGTCGGGGCGGACTTCATCCTCCGGGGCATCCGCTCCCCGGACGATTACGAATACGAGCGTGTCATGCGCCACATCAACGCCGACATGGCTCCGGAAATCACCACCGTTTTCCTGATGCCCCCGCGCGACATCGCCGAAGTCTCCTCGAATATGATAAAGGGCCTCACCGGTCCGGAAGGATGGCAGGAAACCGTCCGCCGCTACGTGCCCGACGCCGTTTTCAAGGCCCTCTCCGCCCGGCAATCTGGCTGACGCATCGGCAGGGACCTTTTTCCAAAAGGTTGGGAAGAGTTCCAAGAATGCCTCAACCCGAATTCAACCTTTCATCTCCCACCACCCACTTTACCCCGCCGGACGCCTTGGAAAGGCGTCCCTGCCTTTTCCCGATGGACCTTTCCGAAGCCAGAGAACGCTGTCTTTCCTTCCCCGGCGTCACCGAGGAAACACCCTTCGGCCCTGAAGCGCTGGTTTACAAAATCGGCGGCAAAATGTTCGCCCTCATTTCCCCCGAAGACGTCCCCGGCCGCATGAACCTAAAATGCGATCCCGAGCGCTCTCTCGACCTGCGGGACCGCCACTCGGCCATCCAACCCGGCTACCACATGAACAAGCGCCACTGGCACACCCTGTCTTTCGACGGCACCCTGCCCTCCGCCCTGATCGCCGAGCTCATCGATCACTCCCACCAGCTCGTCCTTTCCTCCCTGCCCAAAAGGAAGTCGAAATAAAATGGAGCGCCGGTGTCCTCACCGGCTCTTCGGGAAACGAACCCTCACCATTCGAAATTCGATGTTCGATGTTCGATGTTCACCCCTCTTCCCTTCCGCATTCCACGTTCGTCCCCTTCTTGACACACCCGCCACTTCGCGCCAGCGTATCCTCCACACGACAGGGGAGCTTCACGACCGTGGAAGCCGAGATTTTCCGACGCGCGGAATACACCCTCCGAACCTGATGCGGGTCATGCCGCCGTAGGAAGTCGAGAAAACGCCCCCTCTCTCTTCTTTTCGGCCGTGCCCCACCGCACGGCCTTTTCATTTTCTGACCATCAACTCTCAACCATTCACCATCAACCCTCTTCCCAAAATGATCAGCCCTGAAGAATCGACCGGCACCGCCGCGGAAACCCACGACGCCTCCCGCGCCCCTCTCCCCGCCTCCACCCGCGTTTACCTTCCTGGCCAGCTCCATCCGGAACTCCGGGTCCCGATGCGTGAAATCGCCCTCTCCGACACCAAGGCCTTCAACGGCAACATCGAAAAGAACGAACCTGTCCGCGTTTACGACACCTCCGGCCCGTGGGGAGATCCCGCCTTCAGCGGCACCGTCGAGGAAGGACTCCCCGCCCTCCGCCGCGATTGGGTCACCGCCCGTGGCGACGTCGAAGCTTACGACGGCCGCCCCGTCAAACCCCAGGACAACGGCTACCTCTCCGAAAAACACGCCGAATTCGCCTCCAAATCCGAGCGCTCCAACCGCCTGCGCGAGTTCCCCGGCCTCACCGCCGAGCGCCGCCAACCGCTCCGCGCCTCCAAGGGCACGCCTGTCACCCAGCTCCACTACGCCCGCCAGGGCATCATCACTCCGGAGATGGAATTCATCGCCATCCGCGAAAACATGCGCCGCGCCCAGATCGCGGACATGAAGGACGACATCCTCCGCAACCAGCTCGACAAACAGCACGCCGGTTCCCACCAGCAGCCGGACAGCCCCTATACCCCCGGCATTTTCAGCCGTTTCCCGCAGCGCATCCCCGCCGAGATCACCCCCGAATTCGTCCGCAGCGAAGTCGCCTCCGGCCGCGCCATCATCCCTCTCAACATCAATCACCCCGAATGCGAACCGATGATTATCGGGCGCAACTTCCTCGTCAAAATCAACGCCAACATCGGGAACTCCGCCGTCGCCTCCTCTATCGAAGAGGAAGTCGAAAAAATGCGCTGGGCCACCAAATGGGGAGCGGACACCGTGATGGACCTCTCCACCGGCAAGAACATCCACGCCACCCGCGAGTGGATCCTCCGGAACTCCCCCGTGCCCATCGGCACCGTCCCCATCTATCAGGCACTCGAAAAAGTCAACGGCAAGGCCGAGGACCTCACCTGGGAACTCTTCCGCGACACCCTCATCGAGCAGGCCGAGCAAGGCGTCGATTACTTCACCATCCACGCCGGCGTCCTCCTCCGCTTCGTACCCCTTACCGCCAGTCGCATGACCGGCATCGTCTCCCGCGGCGGCTCCATCATGGCCAAGTGGTGCCTCGCCCATCACAAGGAAAACTTCCTCTACACCCACTGGGACGAAATCTGCGACATCATGGCCGCCTACGACGTTTCCTTCTCCATCGGCGACGGCCTGCGCCCCGGCTCCATCGCCGACGCCAACGACAAAGCCCAGTTCGGCGAACTCGAAGTCCAGGGCGAGCTCACCCGCCGCGCCTGGGCCAAGGGCGTGCAGGTCATGAACGAAGGTCCCGGCCACGTCCCCATGCACATGATCGAGGAAAACATGGCCAAGCAGCTCGAATGGTGCGGCGAAGCCCCCTTCTACACCCTCGGGCCGCTCACCACCGACATCGCCCCCGGCTACGACCACATCACCTCCGGCATCGGTGCCGCCATGATCGGCTGGTACGGCTGCGCCATGCTCTGCTACGTCACCCCTAAGGAACACCTCGGCCTGCCGAACAAAAACGACGTGAAGGAAGGCGTCATCACCTACAAACTCGCCGCCCACGCCGCCGACCTCGCCAAAGGCCACCCCGGTGCCCAATATCGCGACAACGCCCTCAGCAAGGCCCGCTTCGAATTCCGCTGGGAAGACCAGTTCAACCTCGGCCTAGACCCCGAGCGCGCGCGCGAATTCCACGACGAAACCCTCCCGCAGGACGGTGCCAAAACCGCCCACTTCTGCTCCATGTGCGGCCCGCACTTCTGTTCCATGAAGATCACCGAAGACGTGAGAAAATACGCCGCCGAACAAGGCCTCTCCGAACAAGAAGCCCTCAAGGCCGGTATGGACGAAAAGAGCAAGGAATTCACCGACGCGGGAGCCGAAGTTTACGTTCCGGCATAAGGAGCGGGGACACTCCTGTCGCCTTCTTTCCATATTCACCGCAATGCGTTTAGCTTCTAAACGAACATGGTTGCTCAACCTCCAACCCTCTACCTCTTCGCAGGCTGCAATGGTGCGGGGAAAACCACGTTCGCCCGCTCCTTCCTCACGGTGGGGTTTTCTTCTCCGCCCCGGTTTTTGAATGCGGATGAGATTGCGCGCGGGCTTTCTCCGTTTTCGCCGGAATCCGTGGCATTGAAGGCCGGAAAGCTATTGTTGGCTGAGATCGAGGATTGTTTGCGAAATCGTCAAACCTTCGCGCTGGAAAGCACCTTGAGCGGCCATGCGCAGGCGGGAATTTTCGAACACGCCAAAGCATTGAGGTATCAGATCGTGATTCATTATTTGTGGATTCCTTCCCCGGCGATGGCGATCAAGCGCGTGGCGCAGCGGGCGAAAAAGGGCGGGCATTTCATCCCGAGGCAGGATGTCATCCGTCGTTACCATCGGAGTCTTGGAAACTTCGCGAAAATTTACGCGCTGTTGGCGGACAATTGGCTGGTTTGGGATAATACTCTCGCATCTCCGACCTTGTGCCTGGATTCTTCCCAAGCTACTTTAGTCCAGCTTCACGAGCTTCTTTTCTCATGATCGCCAAAGCGAAATCCTCCGCTAAAATTCCACTGCCTGAAAACATGACTCCGGCGGAAAGAGGATTGATTGCCGCCAAGGCCATGTCCAAAGCCCTGCGCGCGGAGCACAAGCGCTGGAACATGCCGTTAATCAGTTGGAAAGACGGCAAAGTGATCGAAGTGAAGGTGAAGTGACCGGATTCTCTTCATCTATCGAGACCGCCCTCTCGCTCATTTCATCGCCGCATCCAAGGCCGCCAAGAGATGCTTTTTCAGCGTTTCCCAGCGCCATGGCCGACCATTGAGAAAGAAGCCTTGGGATACCCGTAAAACCACCGGAGCGTAAGCGGGGTTGTCGATTTTTCCGGCCAGAGCCGCCGCGGCCGGAACCGGTTTCACATTTTTCTCGTGAACTGCCTTCAATTCCGGATGTCTCAATTCCCTAAGCCAGCTTTCGGCAACCGCTTCTGCCTGCTTTGCTCCGGGAGGAGTTTGCAGCAAAATCGTTCCCTCCGTGGCCTCGTCGGTGTGAATCATCAGGTGCAATACCCGGTCGTGCCGGCGCAGGTCTTCGAGTATCCGTTGTTCGAGTGTGGTCCAGTAAGTCCGGTGATGCCGGTCCATCAGACGATTCCGCGTCGATTCAGAAAGTTTTTCGGAAAACCGGCTCCAGCAGGCCGGACCTTCTTCCTCGAGATCGATCAACAGGCGGGTCACCTCGCCATGGACCAAAGGCGTGCGCAAGCGCATGGAAAATCCCTGGGCCAGGTTGAGAGAGCCGGGTTCCCATCCTTCGCCGGAAGTCACGATTTCCTCGGCACCCCGGAACAGTTCGCGGTGCGCTTCCGGAACGGCGCAGGTGGCGTTTTCGCAACTGACCAGATAAGAGTTCATTAGAAAGGCGATGCAATCAAAAAGCCGGATTGCCGCTGCCGAGCCAAGCATATTTTCATGCGGAATTTCGATAGCCAAACGAAACCGGCTTTGAATAAAATCCCCTCAAACCCCGTCATTTCCTGTGATGAAAGCCAAATCCAATCATTTCCTGACTCGCCTTGTGGCAGCGATTTCCCTGCTGGCCTTTGCCGTCACCGGCACCAGTTGCATGACCACCTACGATGCATACGGTCGCCCGATGCAAACGGTGGATCCGGGAGTCGCCGTCGCGGGTGCCGCCGCCGCGGGTGTTCTCGGCTACGCGATCGCCAACGACAACCGCCGCCACCATCACCACCATTATCATCGGGCTCCCCGTCATTACCCTCGCTACTATCGCTGATGGCCTGACGGTCTTTCAAGAACCCTCAAAACGAAAAACGCCACTCGGACAACTCCGAGTGGCGTTTTACTTATTGAGAATCAATGCTCGCGGCAGAATTGCTCGAAGCGGGTAAGGCCTTCATTGAGCACATCCAGCGTGGTGCAGTAGCTCAGGCGGATGCCGTCGTCGAAACCGAAGGCAACACCGGGAATCGCGGCCACCTTGTAGCGGGAAAGCAGCTTGTCGCAGAGATTCAAGGACTTGATGCCCATATTTCCGGTGTAAACGAAGAAGTAGAACGCGCCCTGCGGCTCCACCACCCGGATGTTCGGGATGGATTTCAGGCGGGAAAGCACGAACTGGCGCTTCACGTCGTATTCGCCGCGCAGGTCTTCGATGAAGGATTGATCGCCCTTCAGTGCGGCCAGCGCTCCGTATTGGGAGAAGCTGTTGGCGTTGGAAGTGGTGTGGTTCTGGATCTTGTCGATCGCATCCGCCAGAGCCTTCGGGGCGGCGGTGTAGCCGAGACGCCAGCCGGTCATGGAATAGGCCTTGGAGAAACCGTTGACGGTGATGGTCAGGTTGTAGAGCTCCTCGCTGAGGGAAGCGATGGAAACGTGCTTGGCCTCGCCATAGACAAGCTTTTCGTAAATTTCGTCGGAAAGAATGATGATGTCTTCCGCCACGGCGATTTCACCGAGAGCCAGAAGCTCTTCCTTCGTGTAAACGGCACCGGTCGGATTGCCCGGGGTGTTGAGGATCACCATCTTGGTGGCGGGCGTCATGGCTTCCTCGAATTGCTCGGGAGTCATCTTCCAGCCGGTGGATTCCTTGGTTTCCACCAGCACCGGCACGCCGCCGGCCAGACGCACCATTTCCGGGTAGGAAACCCAGAACGGAGTCGGGATGATAACCTCGTCACCTTCCTCGATGACGGCAAGGATAGCGTTGTAGCAGGCCATTTTCGCGCCGCCGGTCACGCAGATCTGGTTCGGAGCGTATTTGATGTTGTTGTCCTTCAGGAACTTCTCGCTGAGCGCTTCGCGGAGCTCGGGAATACCGCCCGCCGGAGTGTACTTGGTCTTGCCCGCCTGAAGCGCCTCGATGGCGGCATCCTTGATGAATTGGGGAGTATCGACTTCCGGTTCGCCACCGGCCAGGGCGTAAACCTCCTCGCCTTTGGCGATCATGGCTTTGGCCTGCGCCGTGACGGCGAGTGTGAGAGATGGGGAAACCTGGGCGATGCGGGATGAGATGCTGTCCATTGGAACGCTCGATTGAGGGTTGGTCCGCCCGACCCGGCGAGCAACGGAATGGATGCGGCCCCGGACGGGCAGAGCGCTTTTGTGGGGCTTGTCCCTTCCCGACGCAAGCGAAATGGTTTCTTCTCCGGCCGGAAGATCCTCCTCCTCTTTTCCGGCAAAGTGCGATAAGTCATCGGAAATTTCACCGTAAACTCCTTTCCCACTCCAGCACTCCCATCCACCTTGATTTTGCCTTGAACGATCTCGTTAAAATCCTTGAAGCCGCTACGGAAAACGGCAAGCCCGTCTCCCCGGATTTCCTGCCGCTCGTGTACGACGAGTTGCGGATTCTGGCTCGTCAGCTCATGGCCCGCGAAGATCCCCGGCAGACTCTCCAGCCCACGGCTCTCGTGCATGAGGCCTGGCTCTCCATCTCCACCGATAAAGCGTGGACCTGGAATGACCGCGCCCACTTTTTCCGCTCCGCCGCCCTCGCCATGCGTCACATCCTGGTCGACCGGGCGCGGGCCAAGGCCAGCCTGAAACGCGGGGCCAATCCCGAAATCCTGGAACTTTTCGAACACGGATTGGACATCGTGGATTCCTCGATGGACGAGCGCATCCTGCTGGTGGACGAACTGATGAACCGCCTGAAACTCACCGATCCCGAGACCGAACGGCTCGTCACGCTCAAGTTCTTCGGCGGACTGACCCATGAGGAAATCGCGGCGATGGAAGGCGTCACGGTGCGGACCATCGAGCGGCATTGGGCCTATGCGAAAGCGAAGATGTTCCGCATGTTGCAAACCCTGCAAAACGAGGAACCGGGCACCGTATGACTCCGCATCTTGAGAGGTTGTTGTTCACCGCCGCCGCCAGCCTGCCGGAAAAAACGGATCGGGAGGCTTTTCTCGATTTCGCCTGTGGCGGGAATGCAGCGCTTCGCGACGAACTGAAGGAACTTCTCGAAATCCAGGATCATGCGGACGATTTTTTCGAAGTTCCTTCTCACTCCCCTGTTCCGACTGAAATGCATTCCCACACCCGGGAAGAAACCGGTGCGAGGATCGGCCATTACCGTTTGATCGACCGCCTCGGAGAAGGAGGCTGCGGCGTGGTTTATCTGGCGGAGCAGGAGGAACCGGTCCGCCGCAAGGTCGCTCTCAAAATCATCCGGCTCGGCCTCGACACCGAGCAAATCATCGCCCGCTTCAACCTCGAACGGGAGGCGCTGGCCCTGATGGATCATCCGAACATCGCGCGGGTGCTGGATGCCGGAGCCACGCCTTCCGGGCGGCCCTACTTCGTGATGGAACTGGTCGATGGCGAAAGAATCACCGATTTCTGCGACCGGAACCGGCTCACCCTTCCCCAGCGGCTGGAGCTTTTCCGCGCCGTCTGTGAAGGCGTACAGCACGCGCATCAGAAAGGAATCATCCACCGGGATCTCAAGCCCTCGAATATCCTCGTCCGGCAACATGGCGGGAATCCGGTTCCGAAAATCATCGATTTCGGGATCGTGAAAACCACTCCCGAATTCCGGGAAAACGCGACATACACCCGCTCCGAGCAATTCCTGGGCACTCCTTCCTACATGAGCCCCGAGCAGGCCGCGGGAAGTTCCGATATCGACACCCGCAGCGATATTTACAGCCTCGGCGCGCTTTTGTTCGAACTCCTCACAGGCGAACCTCCCTTTCCCACCTCCCGGTTCAAGGGTCTTGCCACGGAAGAAATCCGCCGGATTCTGAACGATGAGGAAATCGTCACTCCTTCATCGAAGCTGCGAAACCTGCCCCCGGAGGATCTGGCAAAACTCGCATCCCAACGAAGGACCGAACCTCACCGCTTCATCGAGACGCTCAAAGGAGATCTGGATTGGATCGTCATCAAAGCCACCGAAAAAGACCGCACCCGCCGTTATGAAACCGCGAACGCCCTGGCATTCGACGTCACCCAGTATTTGCAGGAAAAACCGATTCTCGCCCGCCCGCCCAGCCGTCGCTACACCCTGTTGAAACTGATCCGCCGGAATCGTCTCGGGTTTCTCGCCGGAGGAGTCGCCCTTTCCGGTCTGCTCGGAGGATTCGGCGTTTCGACCTGGCTTTTTTTCCGTGAGCGCGACGCCCGCCAGCAACAGGTGAAACTCCGCATCATCGCGGAAGAAGCCCGCCTCAACGAAGCCCGCCTGCACGCGAAATCCCAAGCGGTCGATTCCGTCGCCCAGGCGGCGGTGCTGCTGAAATACGGGGAAATGGAAAAGGCGGACGCGCTGTTGGAAAAAATTCCGCCTGCGCAAATCCCGATCAGCCTGGAAGCGGTCAATACCATCATTGCCCTGTCGAACTGGAATCTCACCCGGCAGCAATGGCAAACCGCCGCCCAACGCTTTGGACTGCTCGTCGAAGTGCTCTCCAAGGTGGAAACCATGGATCTCTATGCCAACGCGCAGGAATGGATGCCTGCCGCCGTGACCATCCGCGAATGGGGAGCACCCGGACAATATGATGACTTCCGGGCACTCGCCATCCAGCGTTTCGGCCAAACCTCGGATGTCGTCGTGGCCGAAACCCTGCTCCGTGTCACTTTGTTGGAGCCCGCACCTTCACACACCCTCTCGGAACTCCATTCCTCCACCCTCGTCCTCGAAAAGTCGCTCGACGACGATACCGCCGAACCTCACCTCATCACGTCACGATACTTCGCCCTCGCGCTTTTCGCGTATCGGCAGGGAGATGAATCCCTCACCCGCCATTGGGCGAATCTCTGCCTTTCCAATCAGGCGCATCGTCAACGGGCTCTCATGAGCCGGACGCTGCTCGCCATGTGCGACCTTCGGAAATCCCGGAATATCGAAAAAGCCGCGAATACCTTGCAGAAAATCCGGGAAGAAATCGAACACTGGGAAACGTTCGATTCTCCCAGAAACTTCGATCGACGGTTTTCCTGGGCCTACTGGAGCGCCGCCCGGATTTTACTGAAAGAAGCGCAAGCCATGTTGCCGGAGACCTGAGGGAAACGGGCATCCCGGTTCCTTTGGTCGATTTGATAAAAAACCTCGAAAAAACCTGTCGGCTTTTGCGGTGGGATTTCCGCTTATTGAATTAGAGGGAAGAAAATTTTCCCACTTCCTGCCAGAACACCTGCCTCAAAACCGAACGGACCAGGGCTCGAACCCCGATTTTCCCCATGCTCAAGCACACTCTTCTCTTCATCGCCTTCGTAGGTGCCGCAACCTCCGCCATGGCCGGAGAAACCGTCGAAAGCATCCTGGCCCGCATCAAGCCCCCCGAATTTCCAAACCGGGACTTCCTCATCACCGATTACGGGGCACGACAAGACTCCGATAGCGGCGAAGCCATCCGGGCGGCCATTCTCGCCTGTCACGAAGCGGGTGGAGGCCGCGTGGTGATTCCCAAAGGAACCTTTCTCACCGGAGCGGTGCATCTCAAAAGCCATGTCAACCTGCACCTCTCGGAAGGCGCTACCTTGAAATTCGATACCGATCCGGAAAAATACCCTCTTGTCCACACCCGCTGGGAAGGCGTCGAGTGCATGAACTACTCCCCCCTGATCTATTCCTACGAGCAGGACAACATCGCCATCACCGGAAGCGGCACGCTGGACGGCTCCGCCACCAGCAAAAACTGGCTGCGCTGGAAAGCCACCAAACCCGCCCTGCAAACCCCGGGACGAACCAAGCTGTTCCAGATGGGCGAAGATGGCGTCCCCGTCGCCGAACGCATCTTCGGCTCCGGCTACTATCTGCGCCCGAGCTTCATTCAATTTTACAAAGGCAAAAATTTCCTCATCGAAGGCGTCACCATCACCCGTTCGCCGATGTGGGTCATCCACCCGGTCCTTTGCACCAACCTCACCGTACGCGGCGTCACCGTGAACAGCATGGGGCGGAACAACGACGGTTGCGATCCGGAATCCTGCAAGGACGTCCTTATCGAAGACTGCACCTTCAACACCGGAGACGACTGCATCGCCATCAAGTCCGGCCGCAACAACGACGGCCGCCGCATCAACGTCCCTTCGGAAAACTTCGTCATCCGCAACTGCGTCATGAAGGCCGGTCACGGCGGCATGACCATCGGCAGTGAGATTTCCGGAGGCTGCCGAAACATCTTCGTCAGCGACATCAAAATGGACAGCCCGAACCTCAATCAGGCGATCCGTTTCAAATCCAACGCCCGGCGCGGAGGAACGATCGAAAACATCCACATTCGCGATGTGAAAATCGGTCAGGTCAAAATCAGCGCGATTTCCATCGAACTCGATTACGAAGAAGGAGCCAAAGGATCTCACCTGCCCACCCTGCGGGATGTGTTAATGGAAAACATCACCACCGAATCCTGCGGCCAGGTCCTCAACCTCGGAGGCGTTCCCGGTGCTGTCATCGAAAACATCACCCTCAAAAACTCCACCTTCAAAGGCGTCAAAAAAGCCGACCGCATCAGCCAAGCGGAAAAACCGACCTTGGAAAACGTCACCATCGAAATGGCCAAGGACGTCCCATAATTTCAAACCGTTCAAAAACAACCCAGTAGGCCAACCGCCCGCACTTCCTCACATTCTCATGCTCAAATACACCTTCCTTCTCGGCGCGTTTCTTTTCCCCGCCTCACTTCACGCCGCCGTTGACCTGATTGTCGACGATGCCTCGCAAACCACCGCGTTCCCTCTTGTCGCGACCGGAAAAGCAGCCCCCATTATCGTACCGTCCGATGCCCCGGAAGTCGTCAAAATCGCCGCCCGCGAACTGGCCGACGACATCGCCGCCGTCACCGGCAAAAAGCCCGAAATCCTCGCCCAGGCGAATGGTGACCAACCCCGCATCGAACTCCTCATCTCCCCGGAATTGAAAGGCCGCTGGGAAGCCTATCAGCTTTCCGCGACTCCCGGGACGCTCACCATTTCCGGCTCCGACAAGCGCGGTCTGACCTACGGAGTTTTCGAGATTTCCAACCGCATCGGCGTTTCCCCCTGGCGTTGGTGGGCAGACGTTCCGGCGCCCCAACGTGCCGAACTGAAACTCACCGTGGGAGAAGAGCCCATCGACCAACCCGCCATCAAATACCGCGGCGTCTTCATCAATGACGAAGACTGGGGCCTCGAACCGTGGGCCTCCAAAACCCACGAGCCGGAAGTTGGAAACATCGGGCCCAAAACCTATTCCCGCCTCTTCACCCTGATGCTCCGGATGCGCGCGAACTACCTGTGGCCCGGCATGCATCCCACCACCACCCCGTTCCATCTGGTCCCCGGCAATGCCGCCGCCGCGGACGCCCACGCCATCATCCTCGGCTCCACCCACGCCGAACCCATGCTCCTCAACAACGGACAAGAATGGAAAGGTGAGAAAAAAGAATTCAACTACCTCACCAACCGTGAAGCCGTCTATCAATACTGGGAAAACCGGGTGAAGGAACGCACCTCGGGCGAAAGCATTTTCACCGTCGGCATGCGCGGCATCGACGACAGCCCGATCATCGGCCCGAAGAACCAGAAAGAACGCATCGAGACCCTGGAAAAGGTCTTCGCCGACCAGCGCGGAATGCTCGCGAAATACATCGGCAACGGCGACCCCACCCGCGTTCCGCAAATCTTTTGTCCCTACAAGGAAGTGCTCGCCGACTACAATGCCGGCCTCAAGGTCCCGGACGACGTCACGCTCGTCTGGCCGGACGACAACTACGGCTACATCCGCCGTTTCGCCACTCCGGAAGAACGCAAACGCTCCGGAGGCCTTGGAGTCTACTATCACGCATCTTACAGCGGCCTGCCGTTTTCCTGGCTGTGGGTCGATACCATGCCTCCGGCCCTGACCTGGTCCGAAATGATGCGAGCCTACGAACAGGGGGCGAAAACCCTCTGGATCGTCAACTCCGGCGATCTCAAAAACACCGAGCGATCCACCGAATTCTTCCTCGATCTGGCATGGCATGCGGATCGCACCGATCTCGACGCGCCTACCCGCTTCATGCAGAAAACCGCCGTCCGTGATTTCGGAAAAGAGCACGCCTCCGCCGTTGTCGACATTCTCACCCGCATGCAGGCGATCAATTTCCACCGGAAAAACGAACACCTCCAATGGCACCTCTCCATGACCCCCTACCTGCCGACCGAACTGAACGAAGCGGAAGCGGTCCAGCGTTTGAAAACGGTTTCCGATCTCAAGCGCGATAGCGATGCCCTCGCCTCCAAGTTGCCTGAAGAAATGCGCGATGCATACTACCAGCTCGTCGGCTACCCGGTCGCTATCACGGAAGCCGCCAACTCCCGCTACTTCCACTCCGAACTCGCCCGCGCCGACATCGCCCGAGGAATATCTCCCCAGGCCAACCAAGCCGCCTCGGAAGCCGCGCAAAAACGCATTCTCGATGCCACCGCCTACTACAACAACGACGTGGCCAACGGCAAATGGCGGCATATCGTCACCGAAAACGGCGTCACACCTAACAACTGGAAGCGTTTCCAACGGGACACCACCACCGTCCCGCCTGAGCCGACCGAAACCAACGTGATGCCTCCCGCCCCTCCTCAGCTTACGGAAAACCCGACGAAACCGAAAGACGCACGGCCCGGCGACTTCATCGAGCGCGGAGGAGTGGTTTCCATCAATGCCGGGAATTTCACCGGCAAAAAAGACCTCCCCTCCGGAGCGGGCTGGAAAGCGATTCCCGGCCTCGGCCGTACCGGCTCCGCCGTTACCGTCCTGCCATCCACCGCTCCTCTCTCCCCGGAAAACTCGCCCACCCTGGAATACCGGTTCTACATTTCCACGGAAAAACCCGCGACCCTTCACGTGAGACTGCTGCCGACCTACCCGCTGATCACCGGTCAGGGCTTGAAGCTGGCCGTCGCCATCGATGACGGCCCCTCCCTGCCTCTTTCCGTCACCGAAGGGTTCGACCCGAAACGCAGCACCCAGAAAATGAGCGCCTGGCAAAAACGCGTCCTCTCGAACTCCACGGAAACCTCCGTGAAACTTCCTGAAAATCTCAAACCCGGCTGGCATACGCTCCGGCTGATCGCAGTCGATGCCGGTGTGGTCGTGGACAAATTCGTCATCGATCTCGGCGGACTCTCCCCCTCCTACGATGGCCCCGCGGAAACCCGCTGATAGCTCTTCCTTCCCTCAACTTCATTTCCCATGTTGAAACACACACTCCTTTCCCTCTGTCTTGCTCTCTGTGGAGGCCTCGTCTCCGCCCAGCCGGTGGACGTCCTGCCCGCCCAGACGAAAGAGAATACCCAATCGTTGAACGGCGTTTGGTCGTTCAAATACCTGGAAGGCTCCGAACTCGGCGGGGATGCCGGATTTTCCGAACCCACCTTCGATGTCTCCTCCTGGAAAACCATCCCCGTTCCGAGCCATTGGGAACTTCAGGGATTTGCGGAACCTCAATACGCGGACGACGTGAAAGAAGGCTTCGGCCTCTATCGCCGCACGTTTTCCTTGCCGGAATCGTGGAAAGAAAAACGCGTGTTCCTTCGCTTCGACGGCGTGCTTTACGGCTTCACCGCTTACGTCAACGGCAAGGCCGTCGGCGGGTGGGCCAGCGGTTTCAACACCTCGACATTCGACATCACCGATGCCTTGCAACCCGGCGAAAACCAAATCGCGGTTCGCGTCACCACCCGCAGCAAAGGCTGGGAATTCGACAACATGGATTGCTGGGCACTCTCCGGAATTTACCGGGACGTGACACTCTTCGCCCTCCCCCGGCATCATCTCAAAGACTATACCTCCCGTACCACATTGAATGCGGACGGCTCGGCGACACTGGCATTGGATTTCGTTGCCACCGCCACGGGCACCGTTTCCGGAACCCTGACTTCCCCGGATGGGAAAACCACTGAAACGTTCAATGTCTCCCTGTCTCCTGACGGACTCGGCTCCACCCGGATTGAAATCCCCCGCCCCCAGCTCTGGACGGCGGAATCACCGTTCCTCTATCAACTGGCATTCACGCTCGAATCGGAAGGAAAAGCCCGGCAAACCCACACGACCCGGGTCGGATTGCGCCAGGTGACGATCGAGGACGGAATCCTGAAACTGAACGGAACGCCCATCAAACTCCGTGGCGTGAACCACCACGAAATCTGGCCGGAAGGCCGAGTTTCCACCGAGGAAAACACCCGGCGGGATCTCGAATTGATCCGTGAAGCTAATATCAATTTCGTCCGCACCGCCCATTATCCTCCTCATCCCCGTCTGCTGGAAATCTGTGATGAAATGGGCTTCTACGTCCTGAACGAAGTCCCGTTCGTCCACGGTCGCCACCACCTGAAGGACAAGAACTATCAGGACGTTCTCTACACACGGGCCCGCGCCACCGTTTCCCGCGATAAAAATCACCCGTGCATTCTTTTCTGGAGCATCGGAAACGAAAACCCCGTCAACCGTCTCAGCTTCAACACCGGCAAGCTGGTAAAAGAACTCGATCCGACGCGCCCGATCATGTTCCCCACCGTCGGTTCGCACTTCGCCCAGCATTACGAAAAATTCCCGGAATACGCGGACATCTACGCACCGCACTACCCCGCTTCCCGAAAAGTGCGGGAGTATGCCGAAACTCTCACCCGTCCGATCATTTTCACCGAATACGCCCATCAGCGCGGTCTCGCCCGTGCCGGCACCAATGTGCAGGACCTTTGGGAAAAATTCTATCAAAGCCCCCGCATCGCCGGAGGAGCCGTCTGGGTATTCCAGGATCAGGGACTCCTGCGCCGCACCGATGACATGAAAAGCGTGCCGGATTACGACCTCATGGCCTGGATCGACGAACACCGCTACTACGACACCCGCGGATTTTTCGCCATGGACGGCCTCGTCTATTCCGACCGCACGCCTCAAACCGATTACTGGCTGATCCGCAAGGTCTACTCACCCGTGCAGATCAAGGAAAACGAAATCCCTATCACCCCCGGCAAACAAACACTCTCCTTCCATCTTGAAAACCGGCACGACTTCCGGACGCTGGAGGGCTTCAAGCTCAAGTGGTCTCTCCTCAAAAACCGCACTCCTCTGCAAACCGGAGAGCTCTCCCCGAAGACCCTCCCCAAGGCAACGGACACCCTCACCATCAAGGCGGATCTTCCCGAAACTCTGGGCACCGACGTCTTCACTCTCGAGCTCCGCTGCTACAACGAAAAAGGCGGGCAATGCTATGAACGAACCATCCGCCTGCAGCCGGACATCGCTCCCGATTCACGCTGGAATGCTTTAACGAAAACGCTCCAAAAATCCTCCCCCCAACTGGAAATCACCGACGCTTTGATTGCCGTTACCGCTCCGGATTATCGGATCAAACTCGATCGCATCCACGGCGGTTTTTCGCTTCGTGACGCCAAAGGCTCCGAAATCGTCTCCGCGATCGGCCCTCATACCGGCCGCAACCCGACCATCAATGACATGGCCAAAAACCGCGAACGCTTGCCTGACCTTTGGCAAGGCCGGTTACTCACCGAAGTTTCCGATCTGAAAACGGCCGCCGTGCAAACCGAAGAAGGCATCGAGATCACCGTCAGTGGCGTGTATCCCCGCCCTTCCAAACCCGAAGAAGCGGTCGAGGGAGAATACAAACTGAAAATTTCCCCGTCCGGAGCCATCCAGGTCGCTTATCGCTATGTTCCCGTCAATGGCACCGGTGAAATGCTGGAAGCCGGATTCGCCATGGCACTCCCTGCTTCCTGCTCCGAATTCCGCTGGCTCGGCCTCGGCCCCTACGCCGCATATCCCGGGAAGGACCGGCTTTCCGAATACGGAATCCACCATCTGAATCGCGAAGACCTGTATTTCCCGGGCAATCGCAGACAGGTCGAGCTCGCGGCCTTCTCCACCCCATCCGGGACCGGCGTTCTCCTCGGCGGCCCCGGCATGACCCTGGATCTCGAAAACACGGAAAACGCCACCGTTCTCTCCCACGTCGGTCTCGTCCCGGGCGATAAAAGCACCAACGAGAGCGGGGAAAATGTCAGCGTTTCCTCAAAACTCCGGGTTTCGTCGATCAAGGCGATTCAAGGCAGCTTCAACCTCCTGACGTTGAATGCGCAATGGCCATCCTCCCTCGAATCATGGTTGGGCTCGCCTATGGAAAAATCCGCTCCTAGGAAGCCATTTCTTCGGAGCTACGACCAATAAACGTCTTTTTTTCGGTTCGCTTGAAAGAACCGTTTCTTTTGGTGCGTTACGGCTCTGGAGCATTTAGTTCTCGGAAACAGTCATCTCCGAGTCCCAAATGCCCATCCAACCATCCATGAAGACCTCAATCCTTCTCACGATACCCGCCTTGGTACTCGCCGGGGCCGCCTTCGGCGCGGAAACTTCCGGCACGCAGCGTGCGAAATACAATTTCAATTCGGACTGGCGTGTGAATGTCAGCGATCCGAAGGGCGCGGAAAATCCCGCCTTCGCCGATTCCGACTGGAAATCCGTCACCCTGCCCTATGCCTGGAATGAAGACAGCGCCTTCAAGGTGAAGATCAACAATCACCCGGACGGCATCGCTTGGTATCGCAAGACCTTCAAACTGCCGCAGAATGCGAAGGATCAGAAGGTCTTCCTGGAATTCGAAGGCATTCGCCAGGCCGGCGAATTTTTCCTCAACGGAGAATCCATCGGCATCAGCGAAAACGGCGTGATGGCCTTCGGCTTCGATATTTCCGATAAGGTCAAACCCTGGCCGGAAGAAAACGTCCTCGCCGCCCGTATCGACAACGCTTGGAACTACAAGGAAAAATCCACCGGCACTTCCTTCCAGTGGAATCACAAGGCCTTCAACGCCAACTACGGTGGCATCAACAAGAACGTCTTCCTGCACATCGCGGACAAGCTCCACCAGACCCTTCCACTCTATTCGAACCTCGGCACCACCGGCGTTTACATCCACGCCAAGGACTTCGACATCAAGGGCAAGTCCGCCACCGTCACCGCCGAATCGGAAGTGAAGAACGATCACGCCGAACCGAAAACCTTCAGCTACGAAGTCACCATCACCGAAACCGATGGCAAGGTCGTGAAATCCTTCAAGGGCGGTGAAACGACCATCGGTGCCGGTGAAACCGCCACCGTCAGCGCCAGCGCCGAAGTATCCAGTCTCAATTTCTGGAGCTGGGGCTACGGCTACCTTTACGACGTCACCACCACCCTGAAAGTGGACGACAAGCCCGTCGATCAGGTCGTCACCCGCACCGGATTCCGCAAGCTCGAGTTCGGCAACGGAATGATCAAGCTGAACGACCGCACCATCCAGATCCACGGCTACGCCCCCCGCTCCACCAACGAGTGGCCCGCGCTCGGCAACAGCGTGCCGCCATGGATGAGCGATTTCAGCAATGGACTCGCCGTCAAGGGCAACGCCAACCTCTTCCGCTGGATGCACGTCACCCCCTGGAAACAGGATGTCGAATCCTGCGACCGCGTCGGCCTCATGCAGGCCCTGCCCGCCGGAGACTCCGAAAAAGACGTCGTGGGACGCCAGTGGGAACACCGCGTCGAACTCATGCGTGACGCCACCATCTACAACCGGAACAACCCGAGCGTCGTAATGTATGAAGGCGGAAACGAAAACATCTCCGAAGAACACATGGCCGAACTCAAGGCCGTCCGCGACAAGTACGATCCACACGGCGGTCGCGCCACCGGCTCCCGCGAAATGCTCAGCAGCAAAGTCGCCGAATGGGGCGGTGAGATGCTCTACATCAACAAAAGCGCCCGCATCCCCTTCTGGGCCACCGAATACTGCCGCGACGAAGCGCTTCGCAAATACTGGGATGACTGGAGTCCGCCTTATCACAAGGACGGCGACGGCCCCGAAGTGAAACCCGGCCAAAGCGGCGCCCCCTACAACCGCAACCAGGACACCTTCGCCATCGAGGACGTCATCCGTTGGTACGACTACTGGCGCGAACGTCCCGGCACCGGCACCCGCGTCAGCTCCGGCGGCGTGAACATCATTTTCTCCGACTCCAACACCCATGCCCGCGGTGCGGAAAACTATCGCCGCAGCGGAGAAGTCGATGCCATGCGCATTCCGAAGGACGCCTTCTTCGCCCACAAAGTCATGTGGGATGGCTGGGTGGACGTGGAAAAACCACGCGTCCACATCATCGGCCACTGGAACTACGAGCCGACCGTCACCAAGCCGGTTTACGCCGTTTCCTCCGCCGATAAGGTCGAGCTCTTCATCAACGGGAAATCCCGCGGCTTCGGCGAGCAAAGCTACCGTTTCCTCTACACCTGGGATTCCATCGCCTTCGAAGCAGGTGAAATCAAGGCGGTCGGCTACGACGCCGACGGCAAGAAACTGTGCGAGACCAATATCAAGACGATCGGCGAGCCAGCCCGTATCAAACTCACCCCACGCACCGGCCCCAAAGGCTTGAAAGCCGATGGAGCGGACATCGCGCTCATCGACGTCGAGGTCGTCGACGCCAATGGCCACCGCTGCCCTCTTGCGATGAACCCGATCCAGTTCGAGCTTGAAGGCCCCGCCGAATGGCGCGGAGGCATCGCCCAGGGCCCGGACAACTACATCCTCTCCAAGGAACTGCCCGTCGAGTGCGGCATCAACCGTGTGATGATCCGCTCGAACACCCAGGCCGGTGAAATCGTGCTGAAAGCCACCGCTCCCGGCCTCAAACCCGCCGAAATCAAGCTGGTGTCCTCCCCCTTCGAAACCGCCGACGGACTGACCAAGGTTCTGCCTGACGAAGGGCTGAAATCCCGCCTTGAGCGCGGCCCCACTCCCGCTGGCGATTCCGTGGTGCCCACCCGCACCCCGATCCGCATCGTAGGTGCCACCGCCGGTGCCAACGAAGACAAGGTCGCCACCGCTTTCGACGACAACGAGGAAACCTCGTGGAAAAACGATGGCAAGCGTTCCTCCGCCTGGATCCAGTTCAAGCTGGAACGCCAGGCCGAACCGCACGAACTCACGCTCAAGCTCGGCGGCTGGAGAAACAAAGCCTATCCGATCCGCATCACGCTGAACGGCACCGAGATCTACACCGGCACCACGCCGAAAACGCTCGGCTACGTCACCCTGCCGCTCAAGCCCGCCAAAGGCGACCAACTGCGCATTGAACTCGTCGGAACCATCGACGTGAAAGACGGCTTCGGACTGGTTGAAGTCACCGGCAAGAAACTGGAAGACGTCACCAACTCCAGCAACGATCGCGGCACCCTCGAAATCATCGAAGCGGAAGTCTACGAGCCGCTGACCACCACCAAGCGCTGAATCCCCACCGCATCTCCTGCCGATTCTCCCCCGGCAGGAGATGCTTCCCCTTCCTCTCTTGCTACTTATGAAAAAACACTATCTCCTGCCCACTTCCCTTATCCTCTTCCTCGGTTTCGGCTCCGCCTTCGCAGCATCATCCAAGCGCTTCCTCATCACGGATAACGGCGCCATCGCCAACGGCGAAACCCTCAACACCTCCGCCATCCAGAAAACCATCGACACCGCGGCCCAGGAAGGCGGCGGCACCGTGGTCGTTCCCCAAGGCACCTTCATCAGCGGCGCGCTGTTCCTCAAACCCGGCGTCAACCTGCATCTGGAGAAAGACGCCGTTCTGAAGTGTTCCAACGATCTGAATAACTTCCCCGTCCAGAAAACCCGCATCGAAGGACAATTCACCCAATTCAACCCGGCACTCATCAATGCCGACAAATGCGACAACCTCACGATCACCGGAGAAGGCACTCTCGACGGAAGCGGTCGCCCGGTCTGGGACCTGTTCTGGAAACTGCGCGGCGAGGCCGAAGACAAAAGCAATTTCCGGAATCAAAGCATCCCTCGCGCTCGCCTTGCCCTGATCGAAAATTCCCAGAACGTCGTTATCGACGGGATTTCCTTCAAGGACTCCCAGTTCTGGAATCTGCACCTCTACAGGTGCAAGAACGTCACTGTCAAAAACGTCAGCATCTCCGTCCCCGACGATTACAAACAGGCACCAAGCACCGACGGCATCGATATCGACAGTTGCCAGGACGTCACCATCCAGTCCTGCACCTTTTCCGTCACCGACGACTGCATCGCCATGAAAGGCTCCAAAGGGCCTCACGCGCTTCAGGACAAGGACAGCCCGCCGGTCGAGCGCGTCACGGTTAGCGACTGCACCTTCAAGCGGGGCCATGCCGCTGTCACCCTCGGCAGTGAAGCCACCATCGTGAGAGGACTCACCGTCAAAAATTGCAGAGTTACCGGCCATATGACCCTCATGACCTTCAAGCTGCGTCCCGATACCCCGCAACACTACGAGGACATTCATTACAGCGACATCACACTGGACAGTTCCCGAGGCAACCTGATCTCCATCCACCCGTGGAAACAATACTTCGACCTCAAAGGTGAAGCTCCCCCGCAATCCGTCGTCCGGAACATCAGCCTGACCAATATCACCGGAAAATTCGGTTCCCTCGGAACCATCCAGGGCAACAAGGGCCAAACGACCATCAGCGACATCACCCTGAAAAATATCGATGTAAAACTGAACAGTGACTCGTTCAGAGTGCGTGGCGTCGACGGATTGAAAATCGAAGACGTCAAGGTGAACGGAAAACCGTTTTCCTTGTAGCCCCCGATCGTATTTGTTCGGATGTGGGAGCGTCCGAACAAATCCAACCTTTCCCCATCATGTTCAAACTCCTCTCACTCTTTTCCGCCTTTTTCATCAGCGCTTCGCTCGTTTGTTCTGGTGAACTCGAAACCGCCGACAACGACGCCCCCAAGCCTACACCGAGCGCCGACGTCGTCACCCCACCCGCGAAGGAAAATTTCCACATTTACCTGCTCATGGGCCAATCCAACATGGCGGGCCGCGGAAGTCTGGAAAAAAGGCAGACAAAGAATCTCCGCGTTCTCGCATTGGCCGCGGACGGGCAATGGGTCGTCGCCAAAGACCCCATGCATTCCAAGCAAGGCCGCACCGAACCCGGCGTCGGTCCCGGCATCCCCTTCGCCATCGAAATGCTGAAAACCGACCCGAAAATCACCATCGGCCTCGTCCCATGCGCGGTGGGAGGAAGCCCGCTGAAACGTTGGGTCAAAAATGGGGATCTCTATAAGATCGCAATCGAACGTGCGAAAGCCGTGGAACCCTACGGCATCATCAAGGGAGTCCTCTGGCACCAGGGAGAAACCGACGCTTCCAAACAAGCCTTCGCCGAATCCTATGAAGCACGCCTGACCCGCATGTTCAGCGATCTCCGCCAGGACCTCGGCCAACCGGATCTGCCCATCGTGGTCGGACAACTGGGTGAATTCGTCTCCCAACATCCGAAGTCCCCATTCACCGAGCCGGTCAGAGCCGCGCTGGCGAATATTCCCAAAACCGTTCCCCACGTCGGTTTCGCCGATTCCGCCGGCCTGAAGGACAAAGGAGACAAACTCCACTTCAATACCGACGCCCAAAAAGAATTCGGCAAACGCTACGCTCACGCGATGTACGAGATTCAAAAACAAAAGTGATTCATCCCCGGTAAAAAACCATCGGAGAAACCCTCCATTTCGATGAACCACGCTCCCTATTTCATACCCCTACGATCCATGCCCCGTTCATTTCAGAAATTCCTGCAATCCTCCGCCCTGACAGCCTGCGGCCTCGGCCTTCTTTCCCCGCTGGCTCATGCCGATTCCATCACCTATGACGCACGGACCGAAGGCAGGCAGATTCTCACTCCCGCAGCTCCGGTCACACCGAAGATCACCGGTGCCCAAATCTTCGGCGTTCGCCCCGGAAAACCCGTTTTCTTCCGCGTCTCCGCAACCGGTGAAAAGCCCATCACCTTTTCCGCTTCCGGACTTCCCGAAGGAGTCACCATCGATCCAGCCTCCGGCTGGATCACCGGCCGCGCACCCTCCCAGGCCGGGGACATTACCGTCCAGCTCGAAGCGAAATCCGCCAAAGGCACCGACCAACGCACCCTGACGCTCCGCGTCGGTGACACCATTTCCCTCACCCCGCCCATGGGCTGGAATAGCTGGTATGTACAGTCCGAAGGCGTCAGCGACCAGAACATCCGCGAAACCGCCGAAGCCATGGCCAAAAAAGGCCTCACCGACCACGGCTGGACCTACCTCAACATCGACGATTGCTGGATGGGCCTCCGCGACCCGGAAACCAAGATCATCCAGCCCAACTCCAAATTCCCCGACATGAAAGCACTGGCCACCTACGTCAATGGCCAGGGACTCAAGCTCGGCCTCTACTCCACTCCGTGGATGTCCACCTACGCCGGTTATGTCGGCGGTTCCGCTCCCAACGAAGCCGGAGATTACTCCGAGTTTTTCCTGCCGGAAGCGGAACGGAAAAATCCCCACCAGGTCTTCGGCCGCTATCCGAACGGCATCAAAAAAGGCCTCGCCCAGATCGGTTCCGCCTGGTTCGTCGATCGCGATGCCAAACAATTCGCCGAATGGGGCATCGACTACGTCAAATACGACTGGAAGGAATGGACGCTCATCGAAGGCCCTCTGAGCTTCGAAGTCGACACCAGCCTCCCGGTTCGCAAGACCGAAGCCAACACCAAGCGGGTCTATGACGACTTCCGCTCCCTCGACCGCGACATCGTCATCAGCCTTTCTCCAGATCACGATACCGAGGAAGACTCCTTCGTTCCGAAATACTCGAACCTCTGGAGACTCACTCCGGACATCAAGGCGGAGTGGGGACGCATCATCGCCCCATTCAGAATAGAAAACCGCCTCGCCCTGACCAAACCCGGTCACTATGGCGACCTCGACATGCTCCAGATCGGGCCCTTGGGCAAACCCAACCGCGCCGAAGTCGTCTTCAAGCCCTCCCCCCTCACACCAGCGGAGCAATATTTCCAGGTCACCCTCTGGAGCATCCTGACCCAGCCCTTGCTGCTCTCCTGCAACATCCCCACCATGGATGACTTCGATCTCAACCTTGTCACCAACGACGAAGTCCTCTCGGTCAACCAGGATTCCCTCTGCAAGCAGGCCTACCGCGTCGCCAACGAACAAAGAAACTGGGAAATCTGGGCCAAGGATCTCGCGGATGGCAGCAAGGCGGTCGCCTTCTTCAATCTCTCCGGTGAAGACAAGACCCTTAGCGCGACGGCCGCCCAACTCGGCACCAAGGGCAAGGTCCGTGACCTGTGGAGACAAAAAGACATCGGCACGGTGAGCGACAAACTCGAAGTGCAGGTCAGCTCCCACGGTGCCGCGATGTTCAGAATCATCCCATAACGGATTTCTCGATTCCCTTCCTTCCATTCCTATGCAGAAAAGGCATCTTTTCGCCCTGATCTTCTCCGCAGGACTCGTCGCGCCTCTCCCGGTATCCGCTGCGAGTCCACATTCCCTGATCGTAGGGGAAGGCTTTACCAATCCGCTCGGTTTCCACGATCCGTCGCCCACGTTTTCCTGGAAACTGCCGGAAGGAGTGAAAGCGCAGACAGCATATCGTCTGGAAGTGAAGGTGGACGGAAAAATCCAGGACAGCGGCTGGGTTTCCTCCCCGCAATCGATCCTGGTTCCCCACAAGGGCGAGCCTTTCACCTCCCGGCAAAAGGTGGAATGGAAGGTGAATTTCAAGGATGAAAACGGCACCGAAGGCGGCTGGAGCGAACCCGCCCGCTTCGAACTCGGCCTGCTGGACAACGCCGACTGGAAAGCCCGCTGGATCCGCCCCTCGGGAGAAGCCGACCCTGCGGTCAACGAGCCCGTCGGCTTCGTCCGCCGTCGGTTCCCCGTCTCCAAAAAAATCGTCAGCGCCCGGCTCTACGCCACCGCCCGCGGCCTGTTCCGGCTTCATCTCAACGGCCAACGCGTCGGCGACGATTATTTCGCCAACGGCTTCACCTCCTACAACAAACACATCGACACCCTCACCTACGACGTCACCGGCCAGCTCCGCTCCGGTGAAAACGTGCTGGAAGGTCTGATCGGCACCGGTTGGTACGGCGGGCGCTTGCCGTTCGAAACGAAAAAAATCGGCCCCTACGGCAAAAATACCGCCCTCCTCGCCCAACTGGAAATCGTTTACGAAGACGGCTCCACCGAAACGCTCGCAACGGATGATACCTGGGAAGGCACCTTCCAGGGACCGACCCTCTCCTCCAGCATCTACGACGGCGAACACTACGATGCCCGCAGGCAGCCATCGAACTGGTCTCCCGTCGCGGTGGACACCGATCTCGGCAAGGCATCGCTCACTCCGAAGGGTTTCGCCCCGGTGAGAGCCACACAAACGCTGAAAGTTCAAAAAATCACCGAGCCTCAACCCGGACGCTTCGTTTTTGACCTTGGTCAGAACATGGTCGGCTGGGCTCGCCTCGAGGTGCCGGCCGTCAAAGACGGAACCATCACCATCCGCTTTTCCGAGATGCTCAAGGAAGACGGCACGCTCTACACCGAAAGCTACCGAACCGCGAAATCCACCAACACTTACACCGCCGCTCAGACCGGAACCATCGAGTGGGAACCCACCTTCACCTTCCACGGCTTTCGTTACGTCGAACTCACGGGATTGCCCGAAGGCGCAAAACCGCAACCGGACTGGGTCGCCGGTATTGTCCTGCACACCGATACCCCCGTCACCGGACAATTCACCTCCTCCCACCCCAAGCTGAACCAGCTCCAAAGCAACATCCTCTGGGGTTGGCGCGGAAATTCGCTGGATATTCCCACCGATTGCCCCCAACGCGACGAACGGGTCGGATGGACCGGAGACGCCCAGGTTTTCTGCGCCACCTCACTGTTCAATACGGATTCCCACGCATTCTGGAAAAGCTGGCTTCGCTCCCTGCGTGACGATCAGGACGCCGATGGAGTCGTTCCCGATATCATTCCCACCGCGAATCAGAGATTCCGCCAGCGCAGCCCCGGCTGGATGGACGCCGCCACCATGATCCCGTGGGACATCCATGTCAGGACCGGCGACGTAAGCGTCCTTGAAGAAAATTATGCCGCGATGGAAAAACTCGTCGGCTGGTACCGCGCTCAGGCGAAGGACAACCTGCAGCCCGTCACCAGAGGCTATGGAGACTGGCTGCAACCCTATCCGCAGGCAAAAGCGAACTCCAAGGACAAGATGGCGGACCGCCGGGGAGACACACCCCGCCCGCTCATCGCCACCGCGTTTTACGCTCACAGCACCCGGATTCTCGCCGATTCCGCCCGCGTGCTGAACCGCGAGGAAGACGCCACTCGCTATGCAGCCGAAGCCGCCGCCGTGCGCGACGCCTTCACCCGTCATTACTTCGACGGCGACGGCAAACTCCAGAATGCCCCCGAATCCCAAACCGCCTACGCCCTGGCGATTTCCTTCGATCTCCTCCCCGCCGACCTCAAACAGAAAGCCGGAAACCATCTCGCCCGCTTGGTCAGCGAAGCAAACGGCCACCTGCGCACCGGCTTCCTCGGCACCTCCCATCTGGCTCCCGCACTCGACCAGACCGGCCATGCGGACGTCGCCCTCGGCGTTCTTTTCAAGGAAACCTACCCCTCGTGGTTTTACTCCATCAATCAGGGAGCCACCACCATGTGGGAACGCTGGAACAGCTACAGCCACGACCAGGGATTCGGCGATGTGAAAATGAATTCGTTCAATCACTACGCCTATGGAGCCATCGGCCAGTGGATGTACGAGCGCCTCGCCGGTCTCACACCGGATCCGGCCCACCCGGGTTACAAGCACTTTTACATTCGCCCGATCTTCGCGCCCCAACTCGAATCCGCCGAAGCGAAGCTGGAAACCCCCTACGGTCTGGCCGCCAGCTCCTGGAAAAAGCAAAACGGAAAATTCCAGCTCCGCGCCATCGTTCCTCCGAATACCACCGCCACCATCGAATTTCCCAACGGTAGAAAATCCGAAACCGTCCCGGCGGGAGTGCATCATTTCGATCTCGAATGACATCCGGGAAAACAAGTTAGATCCCCATGTTTCCCCTGCGTTCCAGGAAATTGCTGGTGCTTCTCTCCATCTGGAGCGGCATCACCCCGCTTCTGCATGCCGAAGTTTCCTTGCCAAAAGTATTAGGCGATCGAATGGTCCTGCAAAGGGACCAACCGATCCCCATTTGGGGAAACGCCTCGCCGGGGGAAACCGTGACCGTGCGGTTTCAACAACAGGAAAAATCCACCAAAGCGGACGCACAGGGAAAATGGCGTGTCACCCTCTCACCTCTTCCCGCGTCCAGCGAATCCCGGGAACTCGTCGTTGAAGGATCGAACAGGATCGTCCTCCGCGATATTCTCGTCGGGGAAGTCTGGCTGTGCGGAGGGCAATCCAACATGGAATCCCCCACCGGGAAGGATTACAAAAATCTCAAAGCCGCATCCAACGCGGACCCGGAGCTCGCGGAGGAACTCAAAGGAAACGGATACCCGGCGATCCGCCTCTTCCGGGTCGAGAAAAAATTGCAACCGCCCGATGTCGTCAGCGATGGCTGGAAAATCGCCACTCCGGATGCCATCGCCCCGTTTTCCGCAGTGGGATACACCTTCGCCCGCAAACTGTTCCTGGAAACGGGAGTGCCCGTCGGCATCCTCCAATCCGCCTGGGGCGGCACCCGGATCGAAGTGTGGACTCCGGAAGAAGGGTATAGGAGCCACCCGGTTTTCAAAAATGAAACAACCGGCAATCCCTCCCTGCTGGATGGTTCCCCCATCGGATCCCATCACCTTGCCATGATCCAGCCCCTCGCCCCCTTCGCCCTGCGCGGCGTCTTGTGGTATCAGGGCGAAAGCAATATCATCGATTTGAACGACGCCCGCTACGCCGATAAATTCGAGGCCCTCGTTCACAGTTGGCGTGCGGAATGGAATCAGCCCGAACTGCCGTTCCTATCCGTCCAGCTTGCTCCTTACAACTATTCGAAACGATCCAAGGATAAAGTCAGACACTCTCCCACCAATCTCCCCGAATTTTGGGAGCTACAACATCTCGCGACCGCCATTCCCCACACGGGCATCGTTCCTACCATGGACATCGTAGACGATCTCCGGGACATTCATCCCATCCGCAAACGTCCCGTGGGAGAGCGCCTTGCGCAACTCGCCCTTTCAACCGTTTACCATCACCCGGACAGGATCGCGGGAGGGCCCGTTTTCGATAAAATGGAGATCCAGGGCAACCAGGCACGGATCACCTTCACCCAAACCGGCACCGGCCTGAAAAGCGCGGATGGAAACCACCTCTCGCATTTTGAAATCGCAGGAGCCGACGGCAACTTCCATCCCGCGGAAGCCACCATCGAAAACAACTCCACCATCCACGTTTCCAGCCCGGAAGTCAGCGAACCCACCTCGGTTCGCTACGCTTGGCACGAAGCCGCCCGCCCCAACCTCATCAACACCGAAGGCTGGCCAGCCTATCCTTTCAGGTCTTCCCCCTCAACCTGGCAACCCTCACTGAAATAGGGCGTTTCCAGCGTTGCTCGGAATTCAGCAGACGTTCGTTACGACGAAAAGGTTTCCGCGCAGCGCCTCTGCAATTCTGCGCGAGATCTTTGGAAAATCGGAAACATCGACTTCGAAAATCACAAAAAACATAACAAAAAAGCCACAGGAAAATTTCCTGCGGCTTTTATGAAATTCGAGACGCGGAATCCGTTTACAGATTCTTGTCCGTCACCGCGCCTTCGCTGGCGGTGGAGACGAGTTTCGCATACTTGGCGAGGACGCCGCGGGTGTAACGTGGCGCGGGTTGCGTCCAGGCGGTCTTACGTTTTGCGATTTCCTCGTCGGAAAGTTTCACGTCGATGCGGTTGTTCACGGCGTCGATGGTGATTTCATCCCCTTCTTCTAGAATACCGATGGTGCCTCCGAGGAAGGCTTCCGGAGTGATATGGCCGACCACGAAACCGTGGCTGCCACCGGAGAAACGTCCGTCGGTGATGAGCGCGACGTCCTTGCCGAGACCGAGGCCCATGATGGCGCTGGTCGGTCCGAGCATTTCGCGCATGCCGGGGCCGCCCTTCGGACCTTCGAGGCGGATGACGATCACGTCGCCCTTGTTGATTTCCTTGGCGAGGATGGACTTCATCGCGGCGTCCTCGGAATCGAAAACGCGGGCCTTGCCGGTGAAAAGTTCGCCTTCCTTGCCGGAAATTTTCGCGACGGCTCCGTTTTCGGCGAGGTTCCCGTAAAGAATGCGCAGGTGGCTGTCCTTTTTGATCGGGTTATCGAGCGGACGGATGATCTGCTGACCTTCCGGATACGGCTTGGCGAGTTTTTCGAGGTTCTCGCGCACGGTGCGACCGGTGACAGTGAGGCAATCTCCATGGAGGAGACCCGCATCCAGCAGCATTTTCATGAGCGGCACGGTACCACCGATGCGCACGAGATCCGCCATGGCGTATTTCCCGGACGGCTTGAGGTCGGCCAGCACGGGCACATTCTTCCCGATGCGGGCGAAGTCGTCGATGCTGATATCGATACCCGCCGCGTGGGCCATCGCGGGAATGTGAAGACATGCGTTGGTCGATCCGCCGAGCGCGATGAGCACGGTGATGGCGTTCTCGAAGGCTTCCTTGGTGAGAATATCGCGCGGCTTGATGCCGAGGTTGATGAGATTGAGAACGGCGGCACCGGCGTCGAAACAATCACGCATTTTATCGTCGGAAATCGCGGCCTGCGCGGAGCTGTTCGGCAGGGAAAGCCCGAGAGCCTCGATGGCGCTGGCCATGGTGTTCGCGGTGTACATACCGCCGCAGGAACCCGGTCCCGGAATCGCGCAGGACTCCACGGTTTCCAGTTCCTCGTCGTTGAACTCGCCATTGGCATGCTTGCCGACAGCCTCGAACACAGAAACGATGTCGAGGTCCTTTTCCTCCCCTTTCACCTTCGCGCAGCCGGGCATGATCGTGCCACCGTAAACGAAGACGGACGGGCGGTTCATGCGGGCCATTGCCATCACGCAGCCGGGCATGTTCTTGTCGCAGCCGCCGATGGCCACGAAGCCGTCCATACCTTCGCAGCCGACCACCGTTTCGATGGAATCCGCGATCACTTCACGGGAGACGAGCGAGTATTTCATCCCCTCGGTGCCCATGGAAATGCCGTCGGAAATGGTGATTGTGTTGAAAATCACACCCTTTCCGCCCGCCGCGTCCGCACCCTTGCGGCTTTCTTCGGCGAGCTTGTCGATGTGGACGTTGCACGGCGTCACCTGGCTCCAGGTGGAGGCGATGCCGATGTGCGGTTTGGAGAAATCTTCTTTCTGAAAACCCACGGCATAGAGCATCGCGCGGGAAGGCGCGCGGTCTGGGCCATCGAGCATCGGGCTGGAATAAGGACGGAGCGTGTCGTTCATCTTGGGACGAAAAGCATCCTTCCACCCGCCCGCTCTCGTCAAGGGTAGAGAAATGGAGCTTCCGCTGTCCAATGGAGCGCCGGTGTCCTCACCGGCTCTTTCCGAATGAGGCCCGGTGGGGACACCGGCGCTCCATGGAATTCAGCTTGATCCCCGAGCCCTTAAAATGGAATCTCCGCCCCTCATGTCGTCCGCCGTTCAGCACACACTCGCAGGTTCCGCCACCATCGAAGGCACCTCTCTCCACACCGGGCAGAAGGTCACGCTGACCCTGAAACCCGCACCGGAAGGCCACGGATTCAAGTTTCGCCGCATCGATCTGCCCGACCAGCCGTTCATCGCGGCTGACGTCGATAAGGTACAGACCGTCGAGCGCGCCACCACCTTGGCCGAAGGCTCCGTGAAGGTTCACACCGTCGAGCACGTCATTTCCGCCCTCACCGGCATGGGCGTGGACAACGCGATCATTGAAATGGACGCGAACGAACCACCGATCGGTGACGGCTCCGCCCGCCCATTCGTGGAAGCGATTAAAAGCGTCGGCCTCGTGCCGCAGAACGCGATCCGCAAGGTCTGGGAAATCCGCGAGCCGATCCATCAGGAAATGGGCGACGGCACGCTGATCACCATCGTCCCGAGCAAGACCTTCCGCGTTTCCGTCACCAACGTAGGCCCGGACGGCCGTTTCACCCAGTATTTCTCCAGCGAGGTCAACCCGAAGACCTACGAAGCGGAAATCGCCTCCGCCCGCACCTTCGTCTTCTACGAGGACGTGAAACCGCTGCTCGAAAAGGGCCTCATCAAGGGAGGCTCCATCGAGAGCGCCGTGGTGATCCGTGGCAATGAAATCATGTCCAAGGAAGCCCTGCGTTTCCCGAACGAATTCGCCCGTCACAAGGCGCTCGACATCATCGGCGACCTCATGCTCTCCGGCGTCCGCATCCTCGGCCACGTCATCGCCGTGAAACCCGGCCACGGCCCGAACACAAAAATGGCCGCGACGCTGAAATCCGAATACACCCGGATGCGCTCCATGGTCCCCCAGGCCATCACCATCCCGGATGCGGAAAGCGTGCTCGACATCAACGAAGTGCTGAAAATTCTCCCGCACCGCTACCCCTTCCTGATGGTCGATCGCGTGGTGGACTTCGAGGAAAACAAGTGCGTCGGCATCAAGAACGTCACCGTCAACGAACCGTATTTCCCCGGCCACTTCCCCGGCCACCCGATCATGCCCGGCGTGCTCCAGCTCGAGGCGATGGCGCAGGTTTCCTCCGTCCTCATGCTCCGAAAACCGGAAAACACCGGAAAAATCGGTTACTTCATGAGCGCGGACAACGTGAAATGGCGCCGCCCCGTCCTCCCCGGCGACACGCTCCGCATCGAGAGCGACATCCTCAAAATCCGCGGTTCCATCGGCCAAACCCGCTGCCGCTGCCTCGTCAACGGCGAAGTCGTCTCCGAAGGCGAACTCAAGTTCGCGCTGATGGATCGGTGATGAGAGGTTGATGGCGGTTGGTTGATGGTTGATAGAAAGAGCGACTAAGACGTTCTTTTGGAATTTCCATCTTCTGCCCGCCAAACATCTCTTCCAACCATCAACAATCAACCATCTCCTATCAACCTCTTCCCCAATGTCCGAACGCAAGACTCTCGAAGAACGCGCCCAGATGACGGATCTGGAACGGCTCCGCCATTCCTGTGCCCACGTCATGGCCACCGCTATCCTGCGGATCTGGCCGGACGCGCAGTTCGCCTACGGCCCGCCGATCGAAAACGGCTTTTATTACGACTTCGAAATGGAGCACCGGATCACTCCGGAGGACTTCGAAAAGATCGAAGCCGAGATGAAGAAAATCGCCAAAGAGAACCAGAAGTTCGAATACAAGGCGATCTCCCGCGAGGAAGCGAAGGCCATGGCTGAAAGCGGACGCCTCGGCGGACTCTCCGAGCGCCCCGGCAATCCCTCACGCTTCAAGCTCGATCTCATCGATAAAATCCCCGAAGGCGAACAAATTTCCTGTTTCCAAAACGGCGAATTCATCGACCTCTGCGCGGGCCCGCACGTCGGCTACACCTCGAAGTGCAAGAACGTGAAACTGATGTCCGTTTCCTCGTCGTTCTACCTCGGCGACGAATCGAAAGGCCAGCTCCAGCGCCTCTACGGAACCGCGTTTGAATCGAAAGAATTGCTCGAACAACACCTCGTCCGCCTCGAAGAAGCGAAAAAGCGCGACCACCGCCGTCTCGGCCGCGAACTCCAGCTTTTCCACATCGATGAAATGGTCGGCCAAGGGCTAATCCTATGGAAACCGAAAGGCGCCCTCGTCCGCCGCGCCCTACAGGAATTCATCACTCAGGAGCTGGACAAACAAGGCTACTCGCAGGTTTTCACCCCTCACATCGGCAAGCTCGATCTCTACCGCACCTCCGGCCACTTCCCCTACTATCAGGAAAGCCAGTATCCGGCGATTCCCGAGCGCGACGTTCTGGAAAAACTCGCCGACGAGGACACCACCTGCGCCACCCTCATCAACGGCCTCTCGGATGGAACCTACGAAGGTTACATGCTCAAGCCGATGAACTGTCCGCACCACATCAAGATCTTCGCCAGCGAGTACCACTCGTATCGCGATCTTCCGGTGCGCCTCGCCGAATTCGGCACCGTTTACCGCTGGGAACAATCCGGCGAACTCGGCGGCATGACCCGCGTTCGTGGTTTCACGCAGGACGACGCCCACCTTTTCTGCACCCCGGATCAGGTCGCGGCGGAAGTCCAAGGCTGTCTGGAACTCGTAAAAAAGGTCCTCAAAACCCTCGGCATGAACGACTACCGCGTGCGCCTCTCCCTCCGCGATCCGGAATCCGACAAATACGTCGGTTCCCCCGAAAACTGGGACAAGGCGGAAGCCGCCCTCCGCGAAGCCGTTGTTTCGCTCGGCGTCGATTATACCGAAGAACTCGGTGAAGCCGCCTTCTACGGCCCGAAAATCGACTTCGTGGTGAAAGACGTCATCGGTCGCGACTGGCAACTCGGCACCGTGCAGGTGGACTACAACCTGCCCGTCCGTTTCGGCCTCAGCTATGTCGGCCCGGACAACCAACCGCACATTCCGGTCATGATCCACCGCGCGCCGTTCGGTTCACTCGAGCGCTTCACCGGTTTGCTCATCGAGCATTTCGAAGGGAAATTCCCGACCTGGCTCGCACCGGAACAGGTCCGCGTCCTGCCGATTTCCGACAAAACCCTCGAAGCCGCCGAAGCCATCACCGCCAAGCTCGCTGACGCAGGTGTCCGCGTTTCCATCGACCGCAGTTCCGACAAGATCGGTGCGAAAATCCGCAACACCCGCCTCGAACGCGTGCCTTACATGCTCGTGCTCGGCGTCCGTGAAGTCGAGGAAGGCACCGTCTCCGTCCGTCACCGCGACAAAGACGACCTCGGCACCCGCCCGGTGGACGAATTCATCTCCGACCTCCTCACCGAGATCAAAGAGCGGAATTTGTAGGAGTTCCGACACTCCTGTCGGATCTTAATTTCAAAGCCTCCAGTTCACGCTGGAGGCTTTTTTCATAATTTGACAGTCGGTTTCTGAAACCATTTAATTTCGTCCCTCATGCTACCTAGCAAAAAAGTTTTCATCGGAACATCTCTGATCGCCACCGCCGTTTTACTTCAAATCATTACTGGACTTATAATCAATCAACTACTGACACGATCAACCCAGCTTATTGCAAACGTAGAAACAGCAAATGTCGATGCCTTGGCCGATGAAGTTCATAGCAACTCGATCTTTGTGTTTATCGGTTCCAGTTTGTATGTGCTAATGATTTTAGCCGGACTCATGCTGTTCGTTTTAGGCGTATATCAAAACTGCAAAGCGACAGAATCTCTTCTTTCTGCGAATAGGAGATCCGACACTCCTGTCGGATCTTAAAGCCGGACGAGAGCGTCCGGCCTCCTTATTTCAAAAGCCTCCAGCGCGAACTGGAGGCTTTTCCGTTTAAAAACGACGACAGGAGAGTGTCTCCCCTCCACTCGAAAGTCTTGCTCTGGTCCGCCAGTCCCGTAGCATCCAGCGCTTTCCTCAGCGCATCCGCTCTTCATGAACCGCATTTTCGTCGAAAAAACGGCCGAACATAACGCCGAAGCCCGCCATCTCCTCCATGACCTCCGCGAATCGCTCGCGCTGACGGGACTCGAAAAAGTGCGGATCATCCAGCGCTACGATGTCGATGGTCTGAGCGACGAGGAATTTTCCGCCGCTACCCGCCTGATCCTCTCCGAGCCGCAGGTGGACACCACTTTCAGCGAATTGACCCTCGCCCCGGGCGAAAACGCCTTCGCCGTGGAATACCTTCCCGGCCAGTTCGACCAACGCGCGGATTCCGCCGCCCAGTGCGTGCAGATTCTCACCGGGAAAGACCGCCCACTCGTCGCTTCCGCGAAGGTTTACATCCTTTCCGGCGATCTCTCCGAAGTCGATATTTTCCGCATCAAGTCCTTCGTCATCAACGAAGTCGATTCCCATGAAATCCCGGTGTTCGCTCCCTACGAACCTCGACCAATCTCCGCGCCAGCCGACGTCGCGATTCTCACCGGCTTCATTGCAAAGTCGCCCGCCGAACTCTCTGCCCTGCGCAAGGAACTCGGCCTCGCCATGACCGATGCCGACCTCGTTTTCTGCCAAGGCTACTTCAGCGACGAGGAATCCCGTGACCCCAGCATCACGGAAATCCGCATGCTGGACACCTATTGGTCCGACCACTGCCGCCACACCACCTTCCTCACCCGGATCGATGAAGCCACCTTCGACGATGGCGCGGACGTGGTGAAACGCGCTTGGGAAACCTACCTCGCCACCCGTACGAACCTCGGCCGTGAAGACAAGCCCATCACGCTCATGGACATCGCCCTCATCGGCATGCGCGAGCTGAAAGCCTCCGGCGAACTCGACAACCTCGAAGTCTCCGAAGAAGTCAACGCCGCCTCCATCGTCGTTCCGGTTGAAATCTTCCAACCATCAACCATCAACCATCAACCATCAACCACCACCGAAGAGTGGCTGGTGATGTTCAAAAACGAAACGCACAACCACCCGACGGAAATCGAGCCCTTCGGTGGTGCCGCCACCTGCCTAGGCGGCTGCATCCGCGATCCCCTTTCCGGTCGTTCTTACGTCTATCAGGCCATGCGCGTCACCGGCGCGGCCAACCCGCTCACCCCGTTTTCCGAAACCCTCCCCGGCAAGCTCCCGCAGAAGAAAATCTGCCAAACCGCCGCCGCCGGCTACGCCTCCTACGGCAACCAGATCGGCCTCGCCACCGGTCAGGTCTCGGAAGTTTATCATCCGGGCTACGTCGCGAAGCGCATGGAAATCGGTGCCGTGGTCGCCGCCGCACCCCGCTCCCAGGTTTTCCGCGGTTCCCCCTCTCCCAGCGATGTCATCCTGCTCATCGGAGGTCGCACCGGACGCGATGGCGTCGGCGGTGCCACCGGTTCCTCGAAGGAACACACCGACACCGCATTGGAAAATTCCGCTGAAGTCCAAAAAGGCGACGCCCCGACCGAACGGAAAATCCAGCGTCTGTTCCGCAACCCGGAACTCACCCGCAAGATCAAAATCTGCAACGACTTCGGCGCAGGTGGCGTCTCCGTCGCCATCGGTGAAATCGCCCCCTCGCTCGTCATCAATCTCGATGCCGTGCCGAAAAAATACGACGGCCTCGATGGCACCGAGCTCGCGATTTCCGAATCCCAGGAGCGCATGGCCGTTTGCGTCGATCGCTCCGAAATCGCCTACTTCATCGCCGAGGCCGACAAGGAAAACCTCGAGTGCGTCCACGTCGCCGACGTCACCGACAGCGGCCGCCTCGTCATGCAATGGCGTGGAAAAACCATCGTCGATCTCTCCCGTAAATTCCTCGATACCAACGGCGTCCAGCAATCCGCGAAGATCCATGTAAAGGCACCCCGGCCTCTGCAAGCGCACGCCCCGTTGACAGGCCCCTTATCTTCTTCTTATGAGCCATTACCTAAACGAATCACACCGGAAGTATTGCGAGAAAGCCTTGGCTCTGCAATCCACCCAATCGTCGAGACCCTTGAGCGAGTCCATCGCGCAAGTGAAAAGTCTGGCATCCAACAGTCAAAGACACGCCAGGAACGAGCCGAACTCGACCTCGCCATCCGCTCGCTCGAAGACCGCGAATTGAGCAAGCTCGAGTTCGCCGACGCCCGATCCTTTTTCTCGGCGTGGGAGAAGTCCGAAAAACTGGGAGGAGCCGAGCACAAGGTTTACCCCGATGGAAAGGGCCGCTTCATCAAATCGAACAATGGAGTCTACCATGGCACTTGGTTGCAGTTTCTGGAGCGCCTCCATCTTCACCGGATTCTGTTTCCGGATACCGCCTATCAGTTCAAGGGATTGGTGGAAGACCCCGAGTTCGGAATTTCGTTCCTGATCGAGCAACCGGAAGTCCAAGCCGTCAGAGACGAAAGCGGCAATTATATCGGTTCCTCAAGGGAGCAGGTCGAAGCTTTCATGAAGGAAACCTTCGGAGCTTTCCGCTATCGCAACGACGATTACTACCTCCCTGCTCACGATCTTTTCATCGAAGATCTTCATGATGAAAACGTCCTGATCGGCATCGACGGAGAAACACTCCGCTTCATCGATCCGGTGATTTACCTTCGCCCCGAAGAATTCCCCGCTCCGGTTTGCAAGCCATCGTTGCTGGATCACCTCTCCGACCTCAACGCCTGCTCGCAAAAAGGCCTCGGCGAACGTTTCGACGGCTCCGTCGGCGCGGGCACCGTGCTCTGGCCCTTCGGCGGCAGCGAGCAACTCACACCACCGGATGCGATGGTGGCGAAGCTGCCCTTGCTCGAAGGAGACACGGACGTCGCCACCTTCATGAGCTGGGGCTTCAACCCCACCATTTCCTCGAATTCCCCGTTCCACGGCGCGGCCTACGCCGTGACCGAATCCGTCTGCAAGATCGTCTCCGCCGGTGCCCGTCTCTCCGACGTGCGCCTCACGCTTCAGGAATACTTCCCGAAACTCGGCAACGATCCCGCCCGCTGGGGCCTCCCCTTCGCCGCGCTGCTCGGCGCCTTCCACGCCCAGCACGGCCTGCGCCTCGCCGCCATCGGCGGCAAGGACTCGATGTCCGGCTCCTTCAACGATCTCGACGTCCCGCCGACCCTCGTTTCGTTCGCCCTCGCCCCCGGCAAAGCCAGCCTCGCGCTCTCGCCCGAGTTCAAGAAATCCGGCTCCACCATTTCCTTCATCGAAGTGAAACGCGACGCCGACCAGCTCCCGGATTACGAACACCTAAAATCCGTCGCCGCCACGCTGCATGAGCTGAATGCCGACGGAAAAATCCTCTCGCTTCACACCCCCGGCCACGTCGGAATCGCCATCGCTCTCGCGAAAATGGCTTTCGGCAACCACATCGGCGCGGAAATTTCCAGCCCGCTTGATCTCACCAGCGAGCGTTATTTCTCGTTCATCGTCGAGCATATTGCCGATCTGCCGACTTCGCTCAACCCGCAAAAACTCGGTCACACCACCGATGCCGCCACGCTCGTCCTCAACGGCGAAACGCACGACCTCGACACCCTGCTCGCCGCCTGGACCGGAACGCTGGAACCGATTTTCCCAACCAAAACGGAGGAGTGCGGAACGCGGAGTGCGGAATGCGGATTGAAGATCTCTTCAAAATCCCCAATCCCCAATCCCCAATCCCCAATCTCAAAACCGAAGGTTTTAGTCCCCGCCTTCCCCGGCACCAACTCGGAATACGATTCCGCCAAAGCCTTCCGCGAAGCCGGAGCTGACGCTGAGATTTTGGTATTCCGCAACCTTACGGCAAACCACGTCGAAGAATCGCTGAAAGCCCTCGCCGAGCAGATCCGCAAGTCCCAGATCCTCATGATCCCCGGTGGCTTCAGCGCCGGGGACGAACCCGACGGTTCCGGGAAATTCATCGCCACCGTCCTACGTAGCCCGCGCGTGGCCGATGCCGTGATGGATCTTTTGAAAAACCGCGACGGCCTCATCCTAGGCATCTGCAACGGCTTCCAGGCACTCGTCAAAACCGGACTCGTCCCTTACGGCGAAATCCGCGAACCGAAATCAGACGCCCCCACGCTCACCTTCAACGATATCGGCCGCCACATTTCCTGCTACGCCCACACCAAGATCGTCAGCAAACTCTCACCCTGGCTCGCCGAAACGGAACTGGATGAACTCCACACCATCCCGCTTTCCCACGGCGAAGGGAAATTCTGGGGAAATCCGGAAACGCTCACCGCTCTCGCCGCCAACGGCCAGATCGCCACGCAATACGTCGATATTTCCGGCTCTCCATCCATGGACATCGGCATCAACCCGAACGGCTCGCTGAACGCCATCGAAGGCATCACCAGCCCGTGCGGTCGCGTCTTCGGAAAAATGGGCCACACCGAGCGTCGCGGCACCCATGTCGCCAAAAACATCCCCGGCAACAAGATCCAGCCGATCTTCACCGCCGGTGTCCGTTATTTCCAATAAGGCCCCCACCTATTCCCTTCGACGCTCAAATCCCCTTGCCATCTCCCACGGCGGGCAACTAGAACGTGCCCGCAGTGTGAGAACGCCTTTTTCACACCACCTGCCGCTGTGATGGAATGGTAGACATCGCAGACTTAAAATCTGTTGGGCGTAAGCCCGTGCCGGTTCGAGTCCGGCCAGCGGTATCTCAAACGATCCTCCGGAGCTCCATCACCGGGATTTTCCCGGCGAATGACGCCGCCGTTTCACTGATTTCACGCCCATGCCTACCGTCGCCATCGTTGGACGCCCGAATGTCGGGAAGTCCGCCCTCTTCAACCGTCTCGCCGGTCGGAAGATCGCCATCGTCCACGATCAGCCCGGTGTCACGCGCGATCGCATCGCCGCTCCCTGCAAGGTGACCTCCACCCCCTGCAACCTCATCGACACCGGCGGCATCGGCGCTTCGCTCGACGACGGCTTCGCCGACCAGGTGACCGTGGAAGCCGACGTCGCCATGGAAACGGCGGATCTCATCCTTTTCGTCGTCGATGCCCACGACGGCCTGACCGCCATCGACCAGGCCCTTGCTCAAAAGCTCCGCAAAGCGAAATCTCCGGTCCTTCTCGTCATCAACAAGGTGGACGATCCGAAACACGAAAGCGCCTACTCCGATTTCGCCCGTCTCGGCTTCCAGCACAACGTCTTCGTCTCCGCCGAGCACGGCCGCAACGTTTCCCAGCTCGCCGAAGAAATCGACGCCATCATCGCTCCACTCGCCCGCGAGGATCAGGAAGGTCAGGAACAGGCGGAAGTCGAAGGCATCAAGCTCGCCATCGTCGGCAAGCCGAACGCCGGAAAATCCTCGCTCGTCAACGCCATCCTCAAGGACGAACGCACCATCGTTTCCAACATCGCCGGCACCACCCGCGACGCCGTCGATCTCCCCTACACCTTTCAGGGCGAGAACTTCACTCTCATCGACACCGCCGGCCTGCGCCCGCGCGGCAAGCGCGACAACTCCGTCGAGGTCTTCTCCGCCATGCGGACCGAGAAAGCCATCCGCCGCGCCGACCTCTGTGTGCTCGTCATCGATCTGGTCGAAGGCATTTCCGCACAGGACCGCAAGATCGCCCAGCTCATCAAGGAGGAGAAAAAACCCTGCCTCATCGTGCTGAACAAGTTCGACATCTTCCAACCGGACTCGAAGCGCGAAACCCGCCTTTCACTCGCCAAGGAACACGTGAAGCGCGAGCTGTTCTTCCTCGCCTACGCTCCCTTCGTCGTCTGCTCCGCCAAGGAAGGCACCGCCGTGGATTCCGTCCTGCGGGAAGCCCTGAAAATCCGCAAGGGCGCGCAAAACATCCCCGGCACCGGCAAGCTCAACCGCATCCTGCAGAATGCCATGACGGAAAACGTGCCGCCGCTCGACACCCGTCTGAAAAAACGCCTGAAACTCTACTACGCCACCACCGCGCTGAACGAAAAATACAGCGTCATCCCGGTGCCGACCATCGTGCTCTTCGTCAACGACAAGCGCCTCGTTTCCGCCAGCTACGAATCCTACCTCACCAACCAATACCGCGCCGCGCATCCTGCCCCCGGTATCCCCATCGTCTTCTCGATCCGCTCGCGCGAACGCCGCGAATGGACACCACCCAAAAAACCGCAGGGCCATTGATGGAGCGCCGACGTTCACGTCGGCTCTATTCCAAAACGTCACGAGTTTTCAACGTAGCCGTTACGATAAAAAATTCTCACACAGAGACGCAGAATTTCTTAAAAAACCAAAGAAAAACTCAGCGCCTCTGCGTCTCCGCGCGAGAACATCAGAAAACCCTCTTCCTAACAATTAACTCCGACATTTCGGATCTTGCCATAAATCCTCCAGCCGTTTTGCGGAAACCTTCCACAGCGTCGGCACCTCCGGAGCGAACAGGGAAATCCGGAATTCCTCAAGCTGCCAGCCGAAGTCCCACAGCCGGGGATCGTCCGGATTCGCCTGCCATTCCGCGAACCACCGTTCCCACAACGGTTTCATCCGATCCAGCTTTTCCAGATCTTTCACGATCGGCAGCGATGACAGCCGCCTGATTCGTAACCGCATCGCTCTCATACGTCGCGGGTAGTCCCTCAATCGCGAAAAGCCCGCGCGCCATGCGAATTTTCCACGGAAAAGCCATACGAGTTCCTCTTGGAGATCGGTCGCGATTTCTCCCATATTCCGGTCCTTGAGATTCGCGGCGATGAACATGCGGATTTCCGGCAGCTCCTCGTGAATCTCATCCAGCGATTTCCCGATCGCCGTCGCCGCGTCGAACCATCGCCCCCTCGCCTGCTCCGTCACCTTCGAGAACGCATCCGGAGAACGTGGAAATTCACCACCCGCCGCGCCTTCCGCCGCGAGCAGAATCAGGTCTTCCAGCGAAGTCCCGCCCACGCCCAGACGCGGCATTTCCACCTTCGCCATCAAACCTAACGGAAACTTCTTTTTCAGGTAGTTCACCGGATCCTGATGCGCCAGCCACAGCAGGCGTGCGCCGCCCGCGCGATGCGACTCACGCGCTTCTTCCGCACAGGTGAATGCCCGCACCGCCACGGATTTCCCCTCGTCCACCAGCGCCGGAAACGCGAAACCACCCGGCGTTTCCACCCGCTCCGGCAGGCTCTCGCCATCCCAAGTGCTGATCCCGCGCCGCTCGACATCCGCATTCGCCGCCGCCTCGAAGCGCACCCGCATCCGGTCCGCGAGTTGCAGTTTCAACTGCGCCACATCCACGCCCATCGCCAGTTCCTCGCCCTCGTCGTCGCACACCCAGATTTTCGTCACCAGCGAGTCCGGCAGACGCGAAAAATCGAACTCCCGCTCCGGCACCATCGCACCGGTGCGCTCCTTCACGTATTCCGCCAAGGCACGCTCGACCGGCTGATCCTTCGGCGCGAAACTCCAACGTTCCGCAAACCCTTGCGCGACGCTGCCGATCGGTTGGCAGATCCGCCGGTAATCTTTCGGCAGCGAGCGCAGCAGAATTTCCGCACGCTCTTCCAGATTCCCGTCCACACCCCACGCCGGAAACCAATCGGGCAACTTCGGCAGTTGATCGACATGCACGCCCAACGTCACCCCATCGTCCCGCTCACCCGGCGCGACATGATAATACACGGAAAATTCCTGATCCCGATAACGGATCGCATCGGGAAAACCGTCCAGCCCCAGATCTTCCAGCGCCTCATCCATCACGTGGCCGACATTCAGGATCAGCGAATCCTCATGCCTGTCCCGCCACTTGTGGAACGCCGCCGCCGTGTTGATTTCCTCCGGAATCCTTTCCTCGAAAAACCGCAATACCGCATCCTCGCTCCATAGCCCGCCCGGCCTGCGCAGCTTCCGCTCGATGTCCTCCAGCTCCTGCTTCAGCTCGTTGAGCCGATCCATGAACCGGCATTTCTTCCGCAAGCCACCACCTAACAAACCTTCGCGCAGGAACACCTCGTGCGCCATCTTCGGATCGACCCGGCCATAATGCACGCGCCTCCCCGCCACGACGTGCAGGCCACCGCAGATCACCGTTTCCTTGCCGTAAACCGCCCCCTGTTTCTCGTCCCAATGCGCTTCGCCATAACGGCTACGGCAGAGATGCGGAGCCACGGTCTCCACCCATGCCGGATTGATCTTCGCCACCCGCCGCGCCCACAGCCGCGAGGTTTCCACCAGCTCCATCGCCATCACCCACTCGTAGCGCTTCGGCGCGGAAAACAATCCCGATCCGGGGAAAATCGCGAAAAATCCCCCGCTCGCACTGCGGTAGGATTTCGATTCACGATCCCACAATCCGAACTGCCTCGGCACTCCCGCAAGCAGCGCCTTGTGGACCGTTTCCGAAACCCCGGGCGAGGCGAAACCGTCTCCCACCGCACCGATTTTCAGCTTCCACTCGCGCTCCAGCAATTCCGCCAGCTCATCGCGCACGTTCCCCCACTCGGTCACCCGGCGGTAGTTCAGGAAATTCGCGCCCGCGTATTTCCGCAGCGCGTTGTGTTTCCACCGCCCGCGTTCATCGCGGAATTTCGTCACGTCTTTCCACAACCGTAAAATCGCGGTGAAATCGCTCTCCGCATCCTTCCACTTCGCATGCGCCGCATCCGCTTCCTTCGCCTTTTCCGATGGGCGTTCGCGAGGATCGTTCGATTCCAGCGCGGAAACGATCGGCAGCACTTCCGCTAAGCAGCCTTCCTTCCGGGCCTCGATTAACATCCGACCCAGCCGTGGATCGACCGGCAGCCGCGCCATCTGCCTGCCATAATCGGTCAGTTGCTTTTCCTTATCCAGTGCGCCGACTTCCCGCAAAGTACGATAACCCTCGGAGATCGCTTTCGGCGCGGGCGCGTCGAGAAACGGAAAGTCCTCGATGTCCGGCAGATTCAGCGATTTCATCCGCAGGATCACCCCCGCAAGCGAACTGCGGCGGATCTCCGGGTCGGTGAATTCCGGGCGCTCCGTGAGTTCGCTTTCCTCGTAAAGTCTCACGCACACGCCATCACGCACCCGACCGCAACGCCCCTTGCGTTGGCGCGCGCTTGCTTGGGAAACCGGCTCGATCTGCAAGCGCTGCACGCCTTTTCCCGGACTCCAGCGGCTGACGCGCGCCACGCCGGAATCGATCACGCACGCGATGCGCGGAATCGTTAGCGAGGTTTCCGCCACGTTCGTCGCCAGAATGATCCGACGCTGGTTCCCCGGATTGAACACCCGCTGCTGGTCACCCATGCTCAACCGTGCGAACAAGGGCAGCACCTCGGTGAGGCGATACTGCCGCCCCTGCAACACCTCCGCGCAGTCGCGGATTTCCCGCTCGCCCGGCAGGAATACTAGCACATCGCCCATCGGCTCGATGTCCGTCAGATAATCCACCGCGCGGCTCACGCTTTGCGGCAGCTCCTCATCGTCATCCGGAGACAGGAAAAACTCTGCCACCGGAAACATCCGGCCCGGCGCCTCGATCACCGGCGCAGGCGTTTCACCGATCTTGAAAAACTCCGCGAACGATCCCGCATCGAGCGTCGCCGAGGAAATCACCAGTTTGAGATCCTTCCGCCGTTCCAGCAGCCGCTTCAGATAGCCAAGCAGGAAATCGATGTTCAGCGAGCGTTCGTGCGCTTCATCGATGATCAAAGCGCCGTATTGTTTCAGATCGCGATCCCCCTGCGTTTCCGCCAGCAGGATGCCATCCGTCATGAACTTGATCCGCGTTTCCCGCGTAATCTTGTCCTCGAAACGAACTTGATAGCCGACGAAATCTCCGAGCGGCACTTTCAATTCCTCCGCCACCCGCTTCGCCACGCTTGCGGCCGCGATGCGCCGAGGCTGCGTGCATCCCACGCGACCGCCGCTCTCACCCAGTGCCTCCGCCACCATCTTCGGCAGCTGCGTGGTTTTCCCCGAACCGGTATCACTCACCACCACCACCACCCGATGCTCGCGCACCGCCGCCAGAATTTCCTCCCGGTGCTCCACCACCGGCAGCTCCGCCGGGTAGTTCCACTTTCCTGAAAATCCACTCATACCACTCCCGGCGTCACCACCTCGATTCCCAATTCTCTCGCCGCCGCCGCTTGCCGGACATCATGAGTGAGCAGACGCTTCACCCGCAGTTCTTCCATCGCCGCCAGATGAAGTCGATCCAAGGAACGGCAATGGATTTCCGTTGAACGATGTTGTTTCAACGCGATTTCAAAAAGATCCGCTGAAACCCGCATCCTTTGAAACGGCGGTTGAGCGACAAAAGAATCCATCTCTATTAAAATACTCTTGAGCAGATTCGTGCGGAGAATTCCTCCCAAATTTTGTGCGCGCAACTGCACCTCAACTTCCAATCGAGTCAGTTGGGATAAAATCACCGCCGTCTCGGAGGCAACGGCCCGTATGGTCACCGCACTATCTTCCTCTTGCCTCACCAATTTCAGGAAGGAACTCGTATCGATGTAAATCATCACCAGGTCCTATCTTCGCGATCTTCCATGAGCCAAGGTGTGGAATCCGGCAAAACTTCATCGCCAAACGTTTCCTTCATCCACCGCAAGTGGGCTTCAGGATCGAATTTCTTGGCGGATGCAACCACTTCCTCCACCGGCAACAATCGCGCCACTGGCTTGCCATCTCGGGTGATGATGATTTCCCGCTCCTCCGCAAGCCGACGCTCAGCTTCCGGCCAATGCTGGCGGATATCGCGAATGGTCATCGTTTTCATGCCGACAGTGTAACATGTTTCACGGCGGTGTCACTCCCTCAAAACGGCACATCATCCCCCCAGCGGTCCGCGCTGCCGACCTGCCATTCTTCTACGAGTTCCTGCGGGAAATCCTCAAGGAAACGCGAGGGGCGACAGATGATGTCTCCGGTGTAGGATTTCGGATTGAGCATCGGATACGTCAGGTAAAGCTCGTCCTTGGCGCGGGTGATGGCGACGTAAAACAGGCGGCGTTCCTCTTCCAATGCTTCTTCGTCCTCGGTTTCGAGAATCCGGTTGTTGGGAAACTGGCCGTCGGTGAGCCAGATGAGGAAGACAGCCTTCCATTCGAGACCCTTCGCCTGATGGATCGAGGAAAGCGTCACCTTTTCGGTATCGGGTTCCTTTTTCTCTCCGGTCGGCTCGCCATCGACGGCGCTCATGAGCGAAAGCTGAGCAAGAAATTCGAGCACGTCATCGTAGCCGGTGGCGTAGTTCATCAGTTGCTCGATGTCGCTACGGCGGTTCTCGTAGTTGTCGAAGCTCGCCTTCAGGTATTCTTCGTAAACGCCTTCGAGAATGCTGAACATCATCGCGGAGGGACGGACGAACACGCGGTCCGGGGAAAGCTCGTCGAGCGTGTGGCAGAGCTGTTCCCAGTGCTTCGCGGCTTTTTTCGGGATCTTGAATTTCAGCAAAACGTCCGACCATTTTTCAGGCGGTTCCTCGGCTCCGGCCCAGCCGCTTTTCAACCACTCCTGCCAGAGTTTTTCCGAAGCTCCGGGCCCGAGACCGGGCAGCAGCTCGGCCATGCGCTTGAAGCTCACTTCATCGCGCCGGTTCGTGACGAAGCGGATGAAGGCGGAAATGTCCTTGATGTGGGCCTGTTCGAAAAACCGCAGTCCGCTGGTGATGGCGAACGGGATGCCGCGCGCGGTGAGTTCCATCTGGATTTCGAGGCTTTGGAAATGCGCCCGGTAAAGGATCGCCATTTCTTCCAGTTCCACGCCTTCGTCGCGCAGTTCGAGAATCCGCTGGGCGACGAATTGCGCCTGCACGTTGGGCGCTTCCAGCGGCACCAACGCGGGCTTGCCGCCCACTTGCTCTCGGGCAGATCGCAGGTCTTTTTCGATGCGACCGCGATTGGCGCGGATGGCGGCGTTCGAGAGATCGAGGATCTCCGGCACGCTGCGGTAGTTGGTTTCAATCTTGAACACCTTCGCCTGCGGATAGCGTTCCTCGAATGTCAAAATGTGCTCCAGATCCGCGCCGCGCCACGAGTAGATGGACTGCGCGTCGTCACCTACGGCTATCAGGCTGTTGTTTTCTCCGGCGAGCAGGTCGATCATCCGGCTCTGCACGGTGTTGGTGTCCTGATATTCATCGACGAGGATGTGGCGGAATTTTCCCTGATACAGCTCCAACAGGTCGGGCCGGGTTTCGAGAAGATCGACGGTGAGCACCAGCAGGTCGTCGAAGTCCATGGAGTTCGTTTCCCGCTTTTTCGCGATGTATCCCTGCCGCACGGCTTCGATCTGATCGAGCCAGTCGTAAAAATACGCGTAGCGCTCGGCGAGGACGTCTTCGAGAGACGCACCGGTGTTTTCGATCAGGCTGAAAATCGTCGCCAGCACATCCGCCTTCGGGAAACGGCGCTGCTTGGTATCGATGTCGCAGGCGGCGATCACCGAGCCGAGCATCGATTTCTGGTCGTCGCGATCCATGATCGAAAACGAGCGCGTGAAGCCGATCTCCTCGGCATGGCGGCGCAGGATGCGGTTACCGATGGAGTGGAAGGTGCCGGACCAGAGATCGGAAAGGTCCTGCGGGATCAGCTCGCGCACGCGCTCCATCATTTCCCGCGCCGCCTTGTTGGTGAAAGTGAGCAGCAGGATGTTCTTCGAGGCGACCTGATGATCCAGCAGCCACGCCACCCGATACGTCAGCGTGCGCGTTTTCCCGGACCCCGCCCCGGCGATCACCAGCGCCCGCCCGGGAGGTGAGGAAACGGCGGCGTATTGCTCCCCGTTCAACGCCTGTTCGTAATCGATCCCCGAGACGTGCGTGGGTGCGGTGCGATGAAGTGTGTATTGGCGGGCCATGCGCGGCGCCACGGTGGCACTACCTCCTTTGGAGGGCAATTCCTAAGGAAAATACCGGGAGTGCGGACTTCAGTCCGCTTGGATTCGCACCCCAGTGCGGGCTTGCTGCACATCACCCCGCCGCCTACAAGCCGCACATGCTTCGCCGTTTCGCTGTGCCCGCCCTGCTTGTCCTGGCCATCCTCACGGCGACATTCGGGCTGATCCGGCTGAAATTCGACACCGACATTCTCTCGATGCTCCCCGCCGAGCTGCCGGAGGTGAAGGGGCTGAAGGCGTTTCACTCCGCGTTTTCCCGGCAGGACGAGCTGGTGGTACTGATCCGGGGAACCGACGAAGACGCGGGGACGCTGCCCGACGCCGCGGTATCTCTGGCGGAAAAACTTCGGGACTCGGGAGCGGTGAAATCCGCTCGCTGGAAACCGCTGTGGACCGAGGAACCGGCGGGCATGGCGGAGCTGATCGCCTATCTTTGGCTCAATGGCGATCCGGAGGCGGTGCGTGCGCAGGTCGAGCGGCTTTCTCCCGGACGCTCCGAGGAAACGCTGCGGGATGCCCACGCGAAAGTCGGGACGAGCATGGAAGGCGTGGATATGGTGATGCAGGCGCACGATCCACTGGGATTTCTCGCCCACCCGGCGATCACCCATTTGCTGGAACAGCAAGCCGGTGATGGCGGGGGAAATTTTGAAAGCCCGGACGGCACCGCCCAGATCCTGCTGGTCGAGGCGGCTCAACCTCTCCACGGCTATCGGGAGGCCGAGGCGTGGCTGAAAAAAATCCGCGAGATCGTCCGCGATTGGCTGCAGGAGGATGAGAACCGCTCGTTGCGCGTGAATTTCACCGGCGAGCCGGTGTTTTCCTCGGAAATCGGCACCGCGATGGAATCCGATCTCAGCGGCTCGATCAGCATCACGCTGGGCCTGATCGGCATCCTGTTCTGGTGGATGCAGCGCCGGTTCAGCCTGCTGCTGGGGCTGATCGGCGTGCTGGTCATCATTTTCGCCGTCGCTCTCGGTGTGGCGGGCTGGATGTATGGTGAGCTCAGCATCATGGCACTAAGTTCCATCGAAATCCTGATCGGCCTGTCCGTCGATTACGGGCTGGTGATCTGTCAGGAAGCCAAAGTCGCGGGGCATGATGAAAAAGAGCTTCGCCACGCTTCGTCGCGCCCGGTGATGTGCGGTGCGCTGGTGACGGCGGTGGTTTTCCTGGCTCTGAACCTCGGCGGCCTGCCGGGAATGGCGCAACTCGGCAGCATCGTCGCTTACGGTCTGCTGACAGCGGCGATCCTGATGCTGCTGGTGTATCTGCCGTTTGTCGCGAAATTCGGCGTGAACCGGGCACCGGCGACCGGATCGGGGAAACAACTGCCACGGCGGAAAGCGTCGTGGTGGATCACCGGTTCGCTCGCGCTGGCGGCCATCGCCGTGCTTTGCCTCAACGGGCTGCCCGGAGCGGTGTTCGATTCCAAGATCATGCGCCCGAAAAACAGCGAGGCGATGGCGACTTTCGAGACACTGCAAAACGCTTTCCCCGCGTGGAGCAACTCCACGATCGGGCTGGTGATCGAGGCCGGAAGCGATGCCGAAATGCTGGAAAAAATCCCGGAAGCTCAACGGCGGATCGACCTCGCCGCGTCGCAGGGACTGATCCAGCCCACCCGGCTCGCCACCGGATGGTGGCCGGATGCCGCCACGCAGACGATGAACCGTCCGCCGCTGGCCGGGCTGCTGGCCCAGCGGGAACGATTGCTGGTGGAGGCGGATCGGGCTGGCTTTTCCGGGGAAGGGCTGGTTCTCGGTCGGGCGGTGATGAATGCGCTGGAGGCCCGGATTTCAGAAACCTCGACGGCTTTTCCCTCCTCCGGCAGCGCCCGGGAAATGATGCGGCTGTTTCTCAATCGCCAGGAAAACGGCGGCGGCGTGCTGCTCGGCTCGCTGCAACCTCGAAGCGGCATCGATCCCGCGGGCAAGGATTACGACGGCTTCCGCGCCATGGCGGGCGATGGCATCTGGCTCAGCGGCTGGTCGCTGTTCCAACCCGCGATTTCACGCCTCGTGAAAACCGACATGACGCGGATGCTGGTCCCGATGTTCGCCCTGCTCCTCGGCATGATGTGGGTGATTTTCCGGAAAGTCGGAGACGTCGGGCTGGCCCTGTTCGCGATGGCGCTCAGCACCCTGCTCCTGCTGGCGATCATGAGTTTGTGCGGGCTAACTTGGAATTTCGTCAACCTGATGGCCACCCCTTTATTATTAGGAACGGGGATCGACTACGCCATCCACGTCACTCTCAGCCTGCGGCGTACGCGGGGAAATTTCCGCGATCTCTGGAACGGCACCGGCAAAGCCCTGTTGTTTTGCGGAGCGTCCAACGTCATCGGCTTCGGCTCGCTGATCTATTCCAGCAGCGAAGCCCTCGTCAGCCTCGGCATAGTCGCGGTGATCGGCATCACCCTCAGCATGGCCACCTCCATTTTCCTCCTCCCCGGCTGGCGGACCGCAAGGGAAAGTTGACGTTTTCCGCAGTAGACTGCGGATTCTCAAAGAGGCAGCAGGGCTGCCCGCAGCCCAAGGCCCCCTCCAAAGGCCACCCGGAAAGAAAGATTCCACTCGGAAGCCGAGTATTCCTTCCAACCCCTCTGACACTCAGACACTGAAATCCCAAGCCCGACCTTTACACCCCGCTTTTCACCTCCTCATATTTGTCACGCACCGTTACCGCATTATGAAATCGAAACTCAGCCATTCTTTCCTGTCCTCGCTTTACCTGGGAGGAGCCTCCCTGCTCGCCTGCGCCGCCGTTTCGGCCGCGGAACTGAAATTCGATTTCGGAAGCGGAAAGAGCCTTCCCGGTTACACCGAAGTGAAGGAAGACACGCTGTACGCTAAAGGAAAGCGCTACGGTTTCCTCCCCTTCACCCCTGCCACCCCGACCAAAACCCGGATTTTCGCGGCTGATGTCGAGGAAGGAAATTACGATGTCACCATCCGTTTCGGTCACCCGACCGAAGCGACCTCCACCGTCATCAAAGGCGAACAACGCCGTCTGATGATCGAAAAAGTCGAAACCGAGCCCGGCCAATACGAAACCCGCACTTTTACCATCAACGTCCGGAAACCCACCGTGGCGAGACTGAACAACCGGGAACTGGGTCCACCTGTTTCTCCGAACTGGGACGATCAGCTCACTCTGGAAATCAACGGCAAGCAGCCGGGAGTGGTCACCATCGACATCAAACCCGCCGAAAATGCGACCACCCTTTTCCTCGTCGGCGATTCCACCGTCACCGACCAGCGCAACGAACCCTATGCCGGCTGGGGACAGATGCTCCCGCGCTTTTTCCAGCAAGGGATCGCCGTTTCCAATCAAGCGGAATCCGGCCTCGCACTTCATTCCTTCGAGCGTCAGAAGCGCTTGGACAAGGTTCTCAGCATGATGAAAAAAGGCGATTACCTCTTCATCCAGTTCGGCCACAACGACCAGAAAAACAAGGCTCCAAACGCCGGCCCCTTCACCACCTACAAGGACAACCTGAAAACCTACATCGCCGCCGCCCGGAAAAAAGGCGGCATCCCCGTGCTGGTCACCCCCATGGAACGCCGTCGCTGGGATAAAGGTACTGTGAAAACCACCCTTTCCGACTACGCCGAAGCCGTTCGTCAGGCAGGAGCTGAGGAGAACGTCAAGGTCATCGACCTCCACGCCATGAGTCTCAAGCTCTACGCCGCCCTCGGTGAGGAAAACAGCAAGAAGGCCTTCGCATTCGCTCCGGCCGGAACCTATCCGGGGCAAGACAAAGCCATGGCGGACAACACCCACCACAATTCATTTGGAGGTTACGAACTCGCCCGATGCATCGTGGAAGGCATCAAAACCGAAGTCCCCGAGCTGGTCCCGCATGTCGCCAAAGACGCGGGCACCTTCAACCCGGAATCTCCCGATTCACCGGATGCTTTCGAAGTTCCGGCCAGCCCGATTAAGGAAAAAGTCGAAAAACCCGCCGGTAGCTGAACTTTTCCTCCTCTCAAACTCCGCCCCTTTTCTCAGTGAAACGTTCCAGATTTCTCGCCCTCTCCGCACTCGCGTCGCTCGCCTGTCTGACGCCCGCCTCCGCTGTCGCACAGGATGCTTCCGCTGCCGTCACTCGCGTCGTACTCGTGGGAGACTCCACCGTTTCCTCAAAAACCGGTTGGGGCGACGCCTTCCGTAAATTGCTCGGTCCGGACGTCGAAAGCCACAACCACGGCCGGGGCGGACGCAGCTCGAAAAGCTACCGCGATGAAGGCTGGTGGAAAAAAGCACTCGATACCAAACCGGACTGGGTGCTCATCCAGTTCGGCCACAACGATCAACCCGGCAAGGGTCCAAAGCGTGAGACCGATCCCCAAACCACCTATCGAGAAAACCTCAAACGCTACATCACGGAAGCCCAAGCCATCGGTGCCAAGCCCGTGCTCGTCACCTCCCTCACCCGGCGCAATTTCAACTCCAAGGGAAAAATCGATCCTCTCAACCTCATCGTCGGTTCCGACAACGCCAAAGGAGAATTGGTCAAGGATTACCTCAACGGCTACGTGGAAGCCACCCGAGCCGTCGCCGCCGAAATGAAGGTGCCCTTGATCGACCTGAACGCACGCAGCATCGAGGAAATGAACCGGATCGGCCCCAAGGCCGCCGCCTCCTACAACCCGAGATCCAACGACAAAACCCACCTCTCCTCCAAAGGTGCCGAGGAAACCGCCAAACTTGTCGCGGACGAAGTGCGCAAGAACGTCCCGGAACTCGCGAAACACCTCAAACCATGAGCCGTTTATCCCTCCTCCTCTGCCTGCTCTGGGGAGCGCTCTCGGCATCGGCATTCTCCCACGAAAAACCGGAAGCCACCTTCCCTATCTGGCCTGACGGCAAGGTGCCCGAATCCCGGGGAACCGATCCGGCAAAGGACATTCCCACCCTGACCCCCTACTGGCCAGCAGCGGACAAAGCAACCGGTGCCGCCATGATCGTCTGCCCCGGCGGAGGTTATGGAAAACTCGCCGACCACGAAGGCAGGGACTACGCACTTTGGCTCGCCGAGCGCGGCATCGCGGGTTTCGTCCTGAAATACCGGCTCGGCTCGCACGGCTACCGTCATCCCGCCATGATGCTCGATGCCCAACGCGCCATCCGCCACATTCGGAGCCACGCCGCCGAATGGAATCTCGATCCCGGGAAAATCGGCATCATGGGATCTTCCGCCGGTGGCCACCTCGCCTCCACCGCCCTGACAAACTTCGATGCAGGCAATCCTTCCTCGGCGGATGAAATCGAGCGCGTCAGCTCCCGTCCCGACCTCGGCGTACTCTGCTACCCGGTAATCACCATGGGTGAATTCACTCACAAAGGATCGAAAAGAAACCTTCTCGGCGAGTCCCCTTCCGCGGACCTGGTGAAGCTTCTTTCGAACGAACTTCAAGTCACTCCACGAACTCCCCCGTGCTTCATCTGGCACACCCGCGACGATCAGGGAGTCCCCGTTCGCAATGCCCTCGATTTCGCGGAAGCCCTTCTGAAAAATCAGGTGCCTTACGAACTGTACATTCCCGAAAAAGGCAAACACGGTCTCGGCCTCGGCATCCGCAACTATCAGCCCGGTGTTACCGATCCCTCACAACTCCTGCCATGGACCGTCGTGCTGGATTCATGGCTGAAGCTGCATCGGTTCATCCCCTGAACGGAACGCGATCCGTCCAGGGCTACCTCGTTTTGGAAATCGCCGTGTTCCTTGGATTTCGCCTGTCTTTGCTGCGAATTGGGTTTTTACCGCAAAGCCGCCAAGGTCGCGAAGGGGTTCGCAAAGATAAAAATAAAACTCAGCGCTCCTCTCCGCGACCTTCTCGCCTCAGCGTTTCGCTTCACTTAAAAACCTTTCATCATCCCGGCTTTGCGTTCCTTCGCGACCTTGGCGACTTTGCGGTAAATCGAATGAGAAAGGCTTCGGTCGATGGCGCTGGTTTTCAGAAAGTTCAAAATGAGGGGACCCTGGCAATCCGTCAGAGACATCTTGCTTTCCTTGAAAATTCGAGGTTGTGTGAGATATGCGTACTCTGGACGAATGGTTGAATTCCGAAGAACTCGACGCGCCATTCACACACTGCATCCATTGCAAACTTCCCCTGCTGGAAATTTCCGAGCCGTGGCTGGTCAACAAGGAATATCACCGGGACGAGTGCATCCTTGAATACGCCATCTGCCAGCCCTGCCGGGATCGGACGACGGGGCAAATCTCCGCCGAATCCAAAATCGCGATCTGCCGTTTCCTGGAGGAACGGATCGATTGGGAGGAGCGCGTGCGTGAACTGCTGATGATGCACGATCCCTGTGACCGTTTTTCCGCCTGTATCGTCTGCCAATCCCCGCGCGAACATCTCGAAGGCTTCTCCATTTCCATTCACTTCGATGCCGCCGGCGAACTCATCGTCGGTCCCCTGCCTTTGCTGATTTGCAAATCCTGTTCCGATCAGATGATGGAACTGCTCTGTGAAAAAAGCCGTGAGGTTTGGAAAACCTTCCTCGCCGAGCATTTCCCCGGCCCACCCGAAAACGGTTTCCCGGGGATTTTGTAAGACGAGTTCTATTCGTTCGCGAGGGCCAGAAGTCTCTGACGCCATTCGATGGATTGTCGATAGCTCTCACGATGATACCACGAAAACGCATCCGGCTTGATTATATTGCCCTTGAGTCCCAGGGACGAAGAAATCGAACGGTGCAGTTCACGACGGTTTTCCACCTGATTGTAGTTCGAGTTCCGTTGGAGAATTCTGTTATAAGTGGATACCACCTTATGATTCGGATGATTGTTGACAAGAACCCGGGCCTCCTTTTTCCAGTTCTCAACCGCCATCTCTTCTTCCGATAGCGGTTGGGTCCTAGGGATACGTGACGGACGCTCGAATGCTTCATAAAACACCGTCAGCACGGCATAGCCCATTTTCGTATTTTGATCCAGTTCATCAATGATCTGGAATTCCTTCAGAAAACGTGCCGGTGTCACTGTCGTCCACGTATAGGGACGATCCAGCCGGGCCGCGAAGCGCCGGACATTCGCGAACCGCGTATCCGCCGCCCAGGTTTCCTTCTTGCCGAGAAGCAGATGAGTCACGATACCGATGACTTTCTGGTTCTTTTTCGCCACCACAGGCCCTCCGCTGTTTCCCGGGATGATCTCATTGCTTATTTCCCAGCTATCCGGCCCCTTGCCGCGAATTTCTCCCGATTCCACAGCGATGACACCCGTGCCGTCGCTATTACCCACTGCGGAAATCTCTTCGCCGATTTCCGCGGACACCTCCGGGGACTCGAGCTTCAGTCCCTGGACATCCGAACCGGTGATTTTCAACCTCACGAGATCCACTCCATCCGCCACCTGCATCAGTTCGAACGACTGATAGCGATTGTCCTTTTGATCCCGAACCTTGATCGACTTGTTTCCGCTAATCACGTGCGCGGCGGTATAAAGCCACAATGCCCCTTCCGTGCTACAAAGAAAGCCGGTTCCCCGACTGACATCCCCTTCGATAATCACCACTTTATCCGAAACTTTGATCGGATCTTTAGCCTCCGGTCTGGAAGTTTTACGGACGGAATCGTTCGATTTTTCCGACAATCCGGCAGCGGTGCTAAAAGCCGCCACTTCTCCCGCCGTAGCGGAATCCTGCTGAGTGACAGGACCTCCGGCACCATCCTCGAGAACTCCCACACGGCGCGCAAGAGCGTCCAATTGATCCTGCAAACGCTCTTGTTTCGCATGCAGCGCTCGGATCTCGTCGGAATCATCCTCCACAACAAGGGACGAATCTTTGCAGGAAACCAGGAATGCAGAAAAAAGCGCCCCGCCCAGCGCGGGAAATAAAACGCGAAACTTCATGCGGGCGAGTTAGCACCTCGCGGAAGCAAAGGTAAACCAAATCCATCAGGCAGCGTGAAGCTCCGCCTCCGGGACGCTTGTCGCCTCCAACGCGGTTTTTGCAGACGCATAACCGGTCGCTTTTCCCTCGCATTTTTCATGCCCATCCGGCAAGGACGCCAAACGACGTTCGAGCCGGGATTTCAATTCCACCTGATCGATCGGACTCCGGAAATACGAAGCCAGCACCTCATAGGCGGCCTGGGAAGCGGCGGCCTCGGCACCGAGAGGCGTCGTGGCCAGAGAACGGGCGCGGTAAAAAATACTCACGCCTTCGTGCAACACGGCATCGATGGCATCGTAAACGGCAATGGAAGCGGTGGCCCTCACGGTTTCCGTTTCCCGTTCCGGAAGCGACTTGCCGGAAAACGGGAATCGCCCGGCGGAGAGATCCAGCGCCGTTTCATCCCAGAAATTCACCGTTTCGGAGAGAGATGAACTGTGCAGGTTGGAAAATACGGTGGTGGCCAGAGCGGCGAAAGAAGCGGATTTCATGGTTCGGGAGATTGCGTCGGGAATTCGGATGGGCTTTTGAAAAGCCTGGTCGAAATCTCGGAGAAAACCGTGGATCTGACTCAGAGCCGCAGGCAATCTACCCTTTGCGACAAAGTTGACAAGAACAAATTATACTAAACAAGGTAATTTTGTAATGTATTCCACCAAAATCTTCAAAGATCGCTCAAGAATCCATTGAGATTGTCGAAGAAATTCCCCAACTCGTCCGAGCTCGGTTCCGCGCCCATGATGTCGGTGTAGGAGGTATGGACGATGAATTCCGGGTCCATTTCCCCGATGAAACTGCTTGGTTCGCAGTAGGTTTCCTGGCCGTATTTCATGCGTTTCGAGCAATACGTCATCGTCAGTTGATCCTGCGCCCGCGTGATTCCCACGTATAGAAGGCGGCGCTCCTCGTCCTTCGTCCCTTCCGAGATGCTGCGGGTATGAGGCAGGAACCCCTCTTCGAGCCCGATGAGGAAAACGATCGGGAATTCAAGCCCCTTGGAAGCGTGCAACGTAATCAGCGTCGCCCCCTGTTTTTTCTCCAGATCGTCGTCCTCGCGCTCGGACGCCAGCGCGCTGTCATCGAGGAAGTCTTGGAGTTTTTTCCCTTTCGCGACCGCCGCCCGCAGGCTGTCCGTCACGCTCGCGATCCCTTCCGCCCTCTGGATGCGCTCCTGCTCGGTCTTGCAGCCTCGCTCCAGCCACGCCTGGTAATCCATTTCCTTGAGCATCGCGCAAAGCACATCCGCCGGATTTTCATGTCCTACGTCGATGCGGGTCTTATGCCCCGCGATCAGAGCGACGAAATCCTGCACCGCCGTCCGCGCCTTCGGGCCGAGCGTGTCGGTGAAGTCCGGATCGCAAAGAGCTTCCCAGACCGAGAAATTCTTCTCCCGGCTCCAATCCGTCGCCAACACCGCCGTCGTCTGGCCGATGCCGCGGTTCGGCGCGTTGATGACCCGCAGCAGCGGCACGTCGGTATCCGGTGAGGCCAGCAGTTGCGCGTAGGCCAGCACGTCACGCACCTCGCGCCGATCGTAAAAACTCTGTGCCCCGACCATCCGATACGGGATTTTCCGTTCTCGGAACGCCAGCTCCAGCTTCCGGCTCTGGCCGTTCGTGCGGAACAAAATCGCGAAATCCTCCCATTTTCTCCCCACCGCCCCTTTTTCCTCCAAGACGGCATCGGCGATGAATTCCGCCTCCTCCTCGTCACCCGGCATCGCGATGATCCTCACCGGGTCGCCGCCCTTGCGGGTGGAGCGCAGGATTTTTTCCCTCCGCCCCTTGTTGTGGCCGATCAGGCTGTTCGCCGTATGCAGCACCGCGTGGGTCGAGCGGTAGTTTTCCTCCAGACGCAGGATTTTCGGATTCGGGAAAAACTGCTCGAACTGGAGGATATTCGCCACCTCCGCCCCTCGGAAGCCGTAGATCGACTGATCGTCGTCGCCCACCACGCAGACATGATACGGCGGACCCACCAGTTGCTGCAAAAGCTGCATCTGCAAAGCGTTCGTATCCTGGAATTCGTCCACCGTGACCCGTGTATATTTATTCCGGAAAAATTCTCTCACATCGCTGTATTCCCGAAGAATGCGTTCCGCGAGAACCAGTAGATCGTCGAAGTCCACACTATTCTGCGCGCGCAGCTCGTTCTGATATGCCACGGCGAGCGATGCGAAAAAATCGTCCTCCAAATTTTCCGGCGGCAGCCCCTTGTTCTTCGCTTTGGAAATCGCCGAGAGCACCGCTTCCGGTTTGATCTTCTCCTCCGCCCCGCCCATCCGGACGAGCAGTTGTTTCATGATCCCCACCTGATCCGATCCGGAACAAATCGAGAAATTTTTCTTATACCCGAGCTTGTCGATTCCACCCCGCAGAATCCGCACGCACAGCGAGTGGAAAGTGCATACTGTCATCGCATTTGCCGCCTTTTTCGACACCATCCCGCCGATCCGCTCCCGCATTTCCGCCGCCGCCTTGTTGGTGAAAGTCACCGCCAGAATCTCTTCCGCCGGGATGCGCTTCTCCAGCATGTGGGCGATCCGGCACGTCACCGTGCGCGTTTTCCCCGTGCCCGCACCAGCGAGCAGGAGCAACGGACCATCGAGTGAACCCACCGCTTCACGCTGGGCTTTGTTCAGGGAATCGAATGAAAATGCGGAAGCCATCGGCGAAGTGGCGCGTTCATATCAGTGCCGGATCAGCGCCAGCAAACAGATTCGTCGGATCGGACGGATCGGTCGGATCTGACACTTTATTCACAAAAGTGTCAGATTTCTCTTGTCATAGGGCCGCAGTTTCCTAGTTTGCCCGCCCCTATGCCAAGAGTCGGAGGAAAAGCAAAAACACGGAAAGCCGTTGCCAAGCGTTTCAAAGTCACTGGAACAGGGAAAATTCTTCGTCGCAAGCAAGGTGCACGCCACCTTCTGCAAGGCAAGAACAGCAAGCGCAAGCGTCGTCTTGGGCAAGCTACTCTTGTTTCCGACGCTGACCTTCGCAACGTCAGAGAGAATCTTCCTTTCTCCCGTTAATTGAAACACGGCAACGTCCAATAGCTCCGTCCGCAAATCGGACGGCCTTTACCCAGCCTGCTTCCGCGAGGAAGACACGAACAGTCGAGACTGGGGAAGGATAAGAAAACAACGGTCTGTTCAAACTGAGACAACATAAATGCCACGTGCCACCAATTCACCGGCCAGCCGCGCGCGTCGTAAGCGCACGCTGCTTCGTGCCAAGGGTTTCCGCGGTTTCCGCTCGAAACTCTTCCGTTACGCCAAGGACGCCGTTCGTAAGGCTCACACTTACGAATACCGCGACCGCAAGAAGCGCAAAGGCCAGTTCCGCCGTCTGTGGACCCAGCGTATCAACGCCGCCGTCCGCGCCGAGGATCTCACCTACTCCCGCTTCATCGAGGGCCTGAAAGCCGCCGGTATCGAAGCTGACCGCAAGATCCTCGCCGATCTCGCCGTCAACGACGCCGCCGCTTTCTCCGCCATCGTCGCGCAAGCGAAGAAGGCTCTGGAAGCCAAGGCTTCCGCCTGATCCGCACCGGAACCACCCTTCCACCGCTGCCCGGTCCGCCGGGCAGCGGTTTTTTATGGAGCGCCGATGGAGCGCCGACGTCCACGTCGGCTTTATAAAGATCCGTCAGATCCTCCTCCACTGCCTCGGCACCTCCCAAAGCTGCACCCGCTCCACCAACGCGCCTTTCAGCGCCTCCAGAGTGCCACCCTCCCGCAGCGCATACTCCACCGCGATTTCCTCGAACCTCTCCGGATCGCTGCTCGGCACACCATACACATGCGCGTGGGTCACCAGTCCCGTCGCCAAAATCGCACCTTCCACCTTCGCCGGACTCACCTTCCGTCCCGCGACATTGATCGCGCCGCCCACGGTCCCCGTCAGGTGCAATCCCCTGCTCTCATCGAAGTGCCCGCGATCCCGAGTGAGATACACGCCGTTTTCCAGCAGATCATCCGCGCGTTTTTCATCATATCCCATCGCGACACTGGAGCTGACCACCCGGATGCGGCCCGATCCCGAAATCGTCACTTCCACCCCCGGCAGCGCATGCCCCACCGAAGTCATCGCCTCGCGGGGAATGTCCGAGCCATCGAGGGAAATTCCCCCGCACTCGCTCGCACCATAGAAATTCCGGATTTTCAGACCGGACGCCGCGAAAACCTCCTTTTCCAACGAAAGCGAAAGAGGCGCACCCGCCGACAAAGCCAGCCGGATCGGCGCCCCGACCAGAATCCCCGCCCGATGCCACGCCCGCCACATCGAAGGCACCGCGGGCAACACCACCGCCTCATGGCAGCGGAACACCTCCTCCACCGCTCGCGGAAACGGCACCGACACCCCATGCACCGGCACCCCGTGCAGGATCAGCGGCAGCACCACATTCGAAAAACCATACGAATGAGCCAGCGAAACCACACCCACATTCGGCACCTCCGGTTTCAGCTCCATCGCCATGACCAGCCGATCCCCGTCCGCCGCGACCTGCTCCGCGTTGAGAAAAATCCCCCTCGGCACCCCTGTCGCACCCGGCGTGTATTTCACCAGCGCCGTCCCCTCCAGAATCTCGCATTTCAGAACCGGCTCCGGCGCGTCTTTTTCCACCGGGATCACCGCCTGCCCATCCCGCCAGCCGCGCAAGATCTGCACGAAGAAATCCACACCACCACTGCGGGCGATCACCGCCGACTCCGCACGCGGCTGCCACTCCACCATCTCAGCCAGCTCACGAAACGACACCACTCCCGCCTCGGAAAAAAAGGCCGGACGGTGGGCATGACTACGGGATGTTTCTAACCAGCGATGATACAGCATTTGACAAGAGACGCCCGTCTGCCTAGCTACGCGCACCCCAGTCTGACGAGCCTTAACTGAGATCAACTTCCCCGTGGCGTATTTCACCGACACCCCGCACCCGCCCGAGACTCACCGCGTCGTCGTCACCGGAGCGGGCATCGTTTCTCCCATGGGCATGGATTTTTCGGAAAACGCGGCAGGTTTCCGGGCTGGTCGCACCGCCTTCACATCCATCACCCGCTTCGACGTCTCCCGCCAGCGCGTCGGCACCGCCGGGCAGGTCGAATTACCCGCCATTTCCGGCAAACCGGAATCCCGCATGGACCGCGGCACTCGCATGGCCGCACACGCCGCCCGCGAAGCACTGGCGAACGCGGGCCTCGATGGCGGAAATATGCCGCTCATGATCGGCACCTCCGCCGCCGCTATGCCCATCGGCGAGGATTATTACCGCCACGCCGTTTCCAGCACTGCCAAGCGCCACCTGCAACTCCGCCGGGTGGAAACCTATCAGCCGCAACGACAAATGGCGGATCTGGGACTCCTCCTCAACGTCCATGGCCCGACGCGCATCATCTCGAACGCCTGCGCCTCCGGAGCCAACGCCATCGGCCACGCCTTCCACCTCGTCCGCTCCGGCCGCGCCGAGCGCGTCCTCGCCGGAGGATACGACGCCCTGTGCCACCTCGTTTTCGCCGGATTCGATTCCCTTCAGGCGCTTTCCCCATCCGGCCTCCCCCGTCCCTTCGATGCCGCTCGCGATGGTCTCGCCCTCGGAGAAGGCGCCGGATTTCTCGTTCTGGAAACCGCCAGCTCCGCCAAAGCCCGGGGAGCGCCCCCCCTCGCCGAGCTCTCCGCCTACGCCTGCGCCACGGACATCCACCACCTCACCCAGCCCCACCCGGAAGGAGACGCCGCATTGAAAACCATGCAAGCCGCCTGCGCCATGGCCGGCCTCGCTCCCGAGCAAATCGATTACATCAACTCCCACGGCACCGGCACCCCGCTCAACGACATCGCCGAGGGACGCGCCATCCAGCGCTGGGCCGGTGAACAGGTCGGCAAGATCCGCGTCAGCTCCACCAAATCCGCCATCGGCCACCTCCTCGGCGGTGCCGGTGCGGTCGAAGCCGTCATCAGTCTGATCGCCCTCGAACGCCAATTCCTCCCCGCCAGCCTCAATGTCCGTGAGGCCGATCCCGTCTGCACCTTCGATCTCGTGAGAACGCCCCGCGACGCTGAAATCCGGCGCGTGCTCACCAACTCCTTCGGCTTCGGCGGTGCCAATGCCACCCTCATTTTCCAAAAGGAGGACGCATCATGAGCGTGCCGATCTCCATTCACGGTTGCGGCGTCGTTTCCCCGGCCGGCTGGGGCATGGCACCCTTCATGGAAGCTCTCGCTTCGGGAAAACGCCCCGAGCTTTCCGAACTCAGTCGGTCGTGCGGCGCGGAAATCGTCCGTTCACCGGTTCTGAAAGTGCCCGAGGAAGGCTCTACCACTCCCAAATTCGCCCGATTGCGCCGCACCAGCCCGATTTCACGGTTCGCCGCCGCCGCTGCGGTCGAAGCCCTCGGCGACGAACGACTCACCTCCATCCGGAACGGCGAACTGCGTGTCGGCATCGTTTTTACCCTGATGAACGGCTGCGTGAACTACTCACACCGCTTTTACCGCGAAGCACTGGCCGATCCCGCGACCGCCAGCCCCATCCTGTTTCCCGAAACCGTCTTCAACGCCCCGTCCAGCCACCTGTCCGCCTTGCTCGACAGCACGGCGCCCAATGACACCCTGATCGGCGACGGCAACGCTCTTTTCAGCGGTCTCGACCTCGCCGCAGAATGGATCTGCCGTGGCGAAGTGGACGGCTGCCTCGTCGTCGCCAGCGAAGAAATCGACTGGCTCAGCACCGAGGCACTCCGGCTTTATTCCGGAAACGCCATCGCCGCCGAAGGAGCCGCCGCATTTTACCTGCAAAGCGGCCCCGGCCCCGTCAACCTGCTTCGCCTGCCCGATCCCATCAGCCTTTCCACTCACTCCCGCTCCGCAGCCGCCGAAATCCTGCGCACTGTCCTCTCCCCCTCGCCGGACGCTCTGCTGGTCGATGGCCAGTGCGGCGACGCCAAATTCGACGCACCCGAATCCGCCACTTGGGCCGACTGGACCGGCCCCCACTGCTCCCCGCGCAAGCTCATGGGTGAAGGCCTCGGAGTCTCCGCCGGCTGGCAACTGGCCGCCGCCGTGGAAGCCATTCGCTCTGGCCGCCACGCTCAAGCCGCCGTCATCGGCACCACCGCCCATCAGCAATGCGGTGGTGTGCTCATCGGACGCTGAGTTCCAATCTCCATCGGGAATCTCAAGCCTTTGGGAAACAATCCCGAAAAATCAAAAAAGCCCCGGTTTTTTCCAATTTTCTCTTGTCATCTTCCATCCCTCTCTCCATACATCCGGCCCCGCCGCGAGGCGGACAAAAACAAAAGTGGGTAGATGCCCGAGTGGCTAAAGGGGGCAGACTGTAAATCTGCTGGCTTACGCCTACGCTGGTTCGAATCCAGCTCTGCCCACCATTTGTTTTTCAACGACTTAGGGATCCTTCCGGCTCCCTTTTTTCGTTTGAGGGAATTGCTCCGCTGGCAATTCGCTGCCAGTTGTGAACTTCACTCCCCCCTGGTAAGCTTCCGTTGCCATCCGATTTCTTCCCCAATCATCCTTTCGACAGGTTGCTCCTCCGAGGGGCCAAACGGTCAGCGGAGAAGTGTGTTCAGATCGGACCGCCGGAAGCGGAACACCCCGCCGGGAGTGCGCTTCGGCTTGAGCTTTCCGCTTTTCACCCAGCGATGAAGAGTGGCAACGGAGATTCCGAGATGATGACATGCATCGTAGGAATTGATCCACGGTTCAGCTGGATTCTCCGCCGACGTATTCACAGGATGATTTGATGAGGTGTCAGGTGATTGCATCCGAGTAGCTTTTCATATCGTTACCCGTGCGATGCTCCCGTTTGGGCGCGGAAAGCATTTTACGACGCCTCGACCACTCGCAGGCTCGTCATTCATCGTTCCAATGGGCTTCCAGGCTGATGGAGGTGATGAACACATTTTCCGGCCTTTATCTGCGTAGCGCCCGTCAATCACCCGCATCCACTGCACAGCTTGCCGCTGAGCGCGTTCTTGGCCTGCTGCCAGAGTTTGTCGTTGAAGAGCGCCGGATGCTCACCGGGAAACTCCTGGCCCCGATGTCAGACGATTCCATTGTAAAAGGGATTGGTTCCAAGGGTGGTGATTTTGTGGCCAATGAAGCGCTTGCCACCTGAGGAAGGATAGACGACCGGCAGGTGGTCGAGCGTCACCCGCTCCTCTTGGTCGAAGCGGGCGAACTCGCCTGAGCTTTCAAGGATTCGGCTGAGATGCTTGGCCAAGGAGCAGGCGAGCGGTGACGGCCGCTGCCAGTGCCCGGGCCAATCGCTGGTCAAGACCGGAGCAGACATCTCCCAGGTTCACCAGATGGGTGCAGGTGTAGGGCTCCACAGGATGTGCCGGACGCGGGTTCCCTATCTGTATCCGGTGTCCCGATGATAGGTCAGGGTTTCAGAGAGAACGGAAATCGCTTGTCGCCATTATTCCACCACCAAGGTGGCCCACTTCGTAGCGGGAGGAGAGTTCTGCGGATCGCTCGCGGCGGTAGTTTCCAAATGACGATTAGGTTCTTCGGGATTGGAATTGGTGATCGGATTCATAGTTTCCGGCCCTTTTCCTGGGTAATCATCCTCTATGTGCTCAATTCAGAACAACCGATAAACAATCCGTAACTAATCGAATAATCATTTACCGAATTCCGATTTAGATTTATCGATGAAAACATGATGCCAGGCAGTCATCATATCAACCGTTGGTCATTTTCGGAAATCTTATCATTCCTCCCGTTGATCCAACACCCTCCCCCTTGCGATTTCCCCTCACCGTGTTCCCAAACGGGAACAGCCCTTCCATGACCTCCAATTATTCCACGCAGCGAATTTTTCTGATAGATGAGATATCGCAATCTCATAGGCCCCCAAATCCGGAAACTGCGCTTCCAACGAGGCTGGACTCAGGACCAGCTTGCAGGCGCATTGCAGAGGGAGGGACTGGACATTTCAAGAAGCGGTCTGGCCAAGATCGAGTCGCGGATGGTGTGGGTGGGAGATCACGAAGTGTTATTTTTCATGCGGGTGCTCCGAGTGGAGTTCGAGGACCTGCTGCCGCCGATCAATCCACACAGGCCGGGCTTCTATGAAAACCTCGAACGACTGATGCAGAGCCGGCCCTAGAAGAGCGGAAACAACCACCGGTTTTTCAAGAACGCAAAAACCTAACATACAATCTTCCCGCAGGCGGAGCGGGGGCAGGGAGAAAACGGAATAAGCTCTCGCAGGGCCGGAACGAAGCGGAGTTATGCCGGATTTCTCTCTACCGCCGTGAGCAGGTGGGATCCCGGCACAGAAGACAACTGAAAACGCCTCTCCCCGATCACTCATCCTCAACGGGAAATCCTATCACACTCCCACTCGCAAATCTCGTGCACTCCACAACACGCCAGCAGCAGCTCTGGCATTTCCCCGCAGCTTTCGCGCTCCGTCTTTTCTCCTCGCCGAAAAGCGGTCCCGACAGCGCCCGAACACGTCGTTGACGAATTCCCTGCTGCCGATCACCGCCCCATCCGTGAAGTATCGCAGTCGATGCTTCATCATCGCTGCCATGCCAAGCTCGGGCAGGAATGCTCCCTTGCTCTCGTGCTCACCTTTTTGGGTCGATGAAAATTTCCCGCGCTTCCGCTCCAGCTCCATGCCCATCAACTGGCGGTATTTCTTCGCAATCGACTGCCATTTTCCGTCATCGTAACCGATTCCCTCGTCGCTCAGGCTGGCTCTCACCAGTCCTTCCCGGGCTTTCTTGCCGTTGCCTTTCTTCCCTCCGCCAATCGCTTCGCCATAGCCGCACCAACGGTAATCCGCCGGATCGGAAACAATACCCGCACGCACCGGATTGAGGTCGATATACGCCGCCATCGTTCTCGCCGCGATCCCGCTTTCCACGATCACGCTCTTGAACCGGTCCTCCCACAACCGGCCCTTGCGCTTGTGCCTGCCATTGAACCACTGCGTGAAACGCTGGAGCAGTCCTTTCATGAACTGCGTCAGATCGTTCATCCGATAGATGAAACGGGAGAAAATCTCCTCCACCCGCGCCTCCGCGCCATCGTTTCTCGCTTCGGCCAACTCCGCCGCCACTCCGGCCACGAACGCCTCGCTGTAGAGAGCGGAAAGACGTTTCAGGAACACTTCATCCGAAATCCCTTCCGGCGGTTTCGGCGGCACTTCCAATAGAAGGTGAAAGTGATTGCTCATCAGGCAATAAGCCGCGATCCGGCAGCCGGAAAAGTTCTCATACATCCGCATGAAGGTGCGGAATTTTTCCTTTTCCTCATCCCCCAACACAAACCGCCGGTCCACCACCCTGCCGATGCAGTGGTAAAACACCGGTTTCTCCTGCGAATCTTTCCAGGTGACGAGCCAACGCGCCTTTCTCATGGCGGCAGGCTACCGAGCAACAAACTCAACAGGCAAGCAGATTTCTTATAAAAGGACTGTCCCTTTTTATTTTTACTTTCAAGTTTACTCTATAACATCAATTCCTTTTACACCAATAATAATTTCCACCTGATCGTGGAATGATTTTGGAGCAGATATAAACAACCGATTTTCTGAACCATCGTATGTCATGGAAACATTATGAAAATTTGAGATCCCCGCATCCTTGAAAAGTTCGATAGGCTTTTTATGGATTAACTTATCAAACGGGTCAGCATCATTATAAACTTTCAACTTATTTTCCAAATCACTATATGTCATCACATAAAATCGAGCAAGCAACTTTTCGTCTTCCACTTCCGTTTTAGAAATCCGACCACACGAATTACCTAAAACCACAACACATATAGACAACAATAATTTATTCCACATATTTTTATCTAAAATAAATATTTACAGCAGGCCTCCCATCAGAAGACATCGGAACTCGCCTCCATATACCAGTATTTGGATTTTTGTATTGAGTGGATTTTAGTCGGGGAAAATGTCGAGCAAATCTACCTTCAGCCGTCGCAAGATATCCAGTCACATCTAGACTTCTATACATATCAATATCAGTACTACTGAAATGCTCGGCAGAATTATCTCCTTTGATAGGAGTTCCGTGTGTATGATAATTAGCCACTGCCTCCTCAGGCTTTTCTTCAGGCGTAGGCACGCAAGCCCCTTTCTTAATATCATTTATTCTATCATTTATCTTTTTATCACTCCATCCTAACGATTTTGCTTTTTCGATAGATTCTTTCGCTCTCTCTGACTGCTCAAAATTATTTCCGGGTGGCGTATATTCATAGCACTTACCCTTTTTTATTATCCAACCACACATTTCTTGCTGGCTTTGTTTAGTCATCTGATATGCCTCTTGCAATGCGGCTTTGGCAGCTTCATCTTGCGTTTTGAATTTCTTCCCTCCCTTTAAACCTAGAAAGTCGACAAAATTCACCCCATCATTAAGACTAAATGAATAAACATTCAACCCTCCTTCTTCATCAAGTGGATCCTTACTAACCCATCTGCCAATTTCTAGATTGTAATATCGGTATCCATAATAAATCAAACCAGTTTCCGAGTCCTTTCTCTTGGTGCTGAAATGCACTGGAAAATCTTCCAGACTTCCAGAAGTGTCTACTATTTGACCGAATACATCGTACTCAAAGTGTGCTGCGACGTCTCCTAGAGCGGTAAGGTATTCACTCACATTACCATTGTCATCATAGGTTGAGAAGTAAGCACTTCCCGACTGTTTGATACCGAGCAAGCCCCCCACTCCTCCGACCCCCTGAAGACTATTACTCAGATCAATTCCCCACGTGTAAATCTTCGCGAGACTCGTGCCATTAAAATCAGCAATCGGATTCCATTCGTCATAGACGGTCAACTCGGTGGTCCCTCCATTTATTTTCGCAATACGACGACCTTGAAAATCATAAAAATAGTTTACCGTATTTTCTCCTATGGTGGTCGAGACGAGACGATTTTCCCCATCCCAAGTGAGTGTAGCATTTCCAGCGGGGACCGGACCGAAGGTCATGTTGCCATCGGCATCGTAAGTTGGGTTGATGGTTGAGAGTTGATGGTTGATGGCAGAATACTGATTCAACACATTCGCGAGGTAGTTGTCACTGCCGGGGAGCATCAGGCTTTCGGCACTCTTTTTGCGATTACCAATGGAGTCATATTGGTAAACCCGATGGTTGGCCGGGGTCGTAGCGTGCTCGGCTCGAGTCACTTGACCTTTTCCATCGTAGCCCCAATCCCAGCTTGTAGCGGAGGCAAAAGCAGAACCACTCTGGTTCACCGAACTGCGCTGACCCAAGGCATTCACCGTATATTCATACTTCGAAACCACCGTCGTGCTTACCTTATTTTCCTTCGAGAGTAGAGCATCCCGCGTCGAATTCCACACATTGGTCACCGTATGCACCGGTCCGACCACCGTGGAACTCAGATTCGAATTCGCCAAGTACCCGTAAGTGAAGGTGTCAGTGCCATTAACGACGGAGTTGATCCGACCCGCCGCATCGTAGCCGTAAATAACCGTATTCTCCACCGTTGAACCATCCTTCAACTGCCAGCCGCTATCCCGCAGGATGCTGTCCTGAGAGCGATCCAGCACCCGCGTGAAATCCGGCGTACCATCATGATCGAGATCATAAGAGATGGTTTCGGTGTCGAGTGCGAGAGTCACCGGATCATACGCATAGTCGATCCGTGATTGATTGGTCTGAACCACACTCGTCTGACGACCAAAGGCATTATACGAAACGGTGACATTCGGCGTGCTATCACTGTAAACGATGGAGGTCAAAAGTCCCTTGTTGTACGTGTAGGTCGTCACCACTCCCCTCGCCCAAGTTCGAGTAGCGAGTTTTCTTCCCGCCGTGTAAGTGTAAGTCGGTCCTTCGTTGTCCGCATAACGTTTGGCCGAAAGCAATCCCTGTGCATTGTATAGCCAAGTCGTCAAATCGTATCCACCCGTCGCCGCCGTCGGTTCGGTCCCATGAGCAAGATTTCGATAGGTCCTCAACTCATTCACCCGCCCCTGCTCGTCATATCCCGTATAAACCGGATAGGTCTGATCTCCCCATGTAGCTTTCTCCAATCCTGTCGGGTGCCAAGAGGTGTAAGTGATGTTGGCCAGTGCGTTGTTTTCGGCATCCACGGTATCCGGGGCATCGACCAAAATCCTCCGTCCCATCACATCGTAAGCAAAAGTGGTCGTGCGGCTGCCGGGATCGGTCACGGACAACGGTTGACCCGCCGGAGTGTAACTGTTGACCGTGGTCGTGCCGGTCCGGGCATCCGTTGCAGAGACAACCCTTCTCAAGGCATCGTAAGTGTAGCCGGTTGAAGTCACCACGTTGCTTGCGGTGTCCAGATTGGCCTCATGAATAACCAAATTGCCGGTGATGGTTTGAACCTGCTGAGTATCGTCTGGATTCGTCGTGGTGATTGTTGCGTTCCCGGAAGCGTCCGAAACGGTCTTCACAGTGGTCGTAACCCGACCCAAAGAAGTGGTGCGAGAGGAATAACCATCTCCAGAACGTGATGAAACCTCTGTCACTACTCCATTCACTTGAGTGGTGTGTTGCTCACAAACTCCCAACGCTGAGTCGTCGACCACTTGATGGCTGGTTGTCGTAACGCGTGACTGGCTTCCCGGCATCTGCTCAGTCGTCGTCGTCACATGACCATCGGTATCATACCCATATGTCGTCACCTTTCCATCCGCGTCCGTAAACGAAGTGCGCTGGGTACGCCCTCCGGCGGCTGCTCCCGTTCCATGGTAAGTAACAACATCCGCTGCCGTTCCCGAACCATAGGGCCGTTCCGTCCGTATGATCCGATTCAATCCATCGTTGTAAGACCTTTCCCATTCGCCCGTGCCGCCGGTGGAAGTCAGCCTGATCTCCTGCGTCCAAAGTCCATTGCCTCCTTGGGTGTGGGTGCCATATAGATAGCTCCGATCCGGAACCGCCGTGCCGGTAATCGATTTCAACTGGCCATCGCGGTACGTTTCACGAATCTCCGTACCGCCATCCGGATTCGTGGTCGTCACGATCCGACCTCCCGAGGCGTATGCGATGGTCGTGGTTTCCGGATTGCCATCGTTGTTCTGATCCGGCGTTTTTACCTGTGTAATTTTCCCATTGAGCAGCGTTGTCGTCTCGGACTCAAGGACTCCTCCCTTGGTGACCGTGGTCGTCAGTCCATCATAGGTGGTTGCCGTGATGAGAGGGGAGGAGTCCGCTGCGAAACGATAATCGTACTGAAGATAAATGCGCTTGAGCGGATCACGGGTCCAGGTCGTCACCGAGCCATCCCGATTGCGCTTATGCTCCAAGCCACAACAGGCGTACTGGAAGGTTTCGTAATCGTTGGAATTCCCATTGTATTCGATCCGCGTCGGACGGCCCAGCATATCCACCGTCGGAGCATGCCAGAAGCGCAGGGTGAGTCCGGAAGCGATATCTTTCACGACTTCGGACGAAGCTTCCACGAATTCATTATATTCTGTAGTGGTTTCAATCCCTTCCGTCACGCCATTGCGGTCCCCCGCTCCCTTGCAATGCACCATCGTAAAACCGCCGTTGGTCGTTGCCGTATAGCTGAAGGTTTCGGCAGTGCCGTCGGGGTTTTCCATCCAGGCGATCCGATTGGCAAGATGCGCCGAGGCGTTAGGAGCATACACTTTCCAGGTCCGGACCGAAAGCGGTTGGCCATCGCCCGATTTCAAGGTGAGAGTGTTAATCAGGTCGCCATTGGTTTCGGGAATGCTGCTGAACTCCTCCTGGGAAGTCACCACACCTCCGTGGCTGATTGTTTTGGTGAATCCGGTATTTTCGGCGATGGAAATGGTTTCCTTGCGGGCATTGGCGAGATCGGCTTGGGAACCATCCTGTGCGGAGCCGAACCCGGCGTCCCGCCAGGCGGAGTACTTGATCTGTTGATAAACGGCCGTTGTCTCGGAATCGGTGTATTCGTAAAGTTCCCAATTGCCGTCTGGAGTCACCTTGGTTTTCAACCGGCCATGAAGCATCGTATTGGAAAGATCTTCGATCCACGTGTAGCGGGTTTCCCGAGCTTCAGGAGTGCCGTAACCTTCGACTTCCCTCATCAGGCGCTTGTACTTCGAATTCCCATAATCCTCAGGAAGGGAAAAATCCTTGTATTCTTCCAATCGTCTGGAAACCACCTCCAGCGTATCGGGCTGGATCCCGGAGGGCGTGGTTTTGATCCGTTTGAGTTCCCGAACGAGGGTGTAATCATAAAGCTTGGCCCCCCGGTTCGAATAAGTGATCGTTTCCTCTTCCAGGAGCGTGCCGAAGACAACATTTCCCGAGCCATCGAGGGAGCCAGTGAAAACCTGCTTGGTCTGTGAATCCGAAGGCTTGCCCATCATATTGCGGGTAAATCGGGTGATGTCCACTTTCACTCCCCCGGCGTTTTCGCGGTCAATCAAAATAAATTCCAAGGTGTTGGTATAAACCCCTCCATCCGGCGTTCTCAGGATGATTTCCCGCAACGGTACAGAGTTCGGTAAAATCACATATTTCTTGTCCCAGACCGGTCCACCCATCGGTCCCATGGCATCCTTCTTGTACACCTTGAGCGTCAACCTGCCAGGCACCTCATGAAGAATATCCACGAGTGTGTTGTTGGTCACAATCTGCTTGGGCTCTCCTTCTTCTTCCCATCTTTCCACAATCTGCGCATTCATATAACGCGGAACTTTCAGGGCTCGGGGATGAATGAGCTGGCCTGACATTTCCGCCGCCTCCACACCCAGCTGAAGCTTGTTTTGTCCTCTCGCCAGGTTGTTGGTGTAAGAAACCCCGAATGCCTGGTCGAAGGTCCGGGGCATCTGTCCTCCCTTTTGGCCCTCTACCACGGCATTGCGGGCCAGCATGAGCATATCCGCCCTTGAGTAGGTCACGTCCCCTACACCGAAATACCATGAAATACTGCTTTGTTCGGCCTCGTCATCGCACTCGGGATCATCCGGTGGAACATCCTTGTTCTCCTCCCCGAAAACAGGCGTGAACAGGAGGGCGGCGGCCAGAAACAGGCGGACCAGGAGCTTGGAGCGGTCGAGTGGGAGCATACGAAGGTGGGGTTGGGAAATTCTTAGGGGTGGAGAGAGGTTTCGAGTTTTTTCAAGGCGGCGGTGGCCGCGTATTGGAGGCGTGTGTCGCTGTCCCGGATCTGTCGCAGGGTGGCCACGTCGGAGGAATCTCCCAACTGACCGAGCGTGCCGATGGCGACGAGCCGGAACGGCGAGGAGGCCCCGGCTTGCGAGAGGATGTCCCGCACCCGTTGACGGGCCTCTTCCCGGTCGGGAAGGAACGGCAGGCTCTGGATGACGCTCATCCGGTTGGACATCGGAACGCCCTCCCTGCCCTCGACGATGTCGAGAAGCCTGGGAGACATCTGGGCGAAGATCTCCCCGATTTCCCGGGGATGGGGGACTTGCAGGTGCTGGAGCACGTTGAGCGTGGTCCCAAAGCCAGTTTCCCGCACGCTGTCGGGCTCCTGCAGGAACACGACGATGCAATCGAGCAGTTTCTTGCGGTCCTCGTCGCCGATGGAAACGGGCAAGGTGCCAGCGGCTGAATCCTTGATCCAGGAACCGGCGTGCTGGATGGCGTAGTCGCGCACCACGGGGTGGGTTTGCGGTTCGCGGATCAGGCCGCAGAGGGCGTTGGCGTATTCGCCGCAGGCCATGCCGGATTTGCGGAGCTGGTTCATCACCTCGTTGATGGCCATGAAGTCTTCTTCTCCCGTGCGGGCATCGATGGGCTTGGCAAGAAAGGCGAGCAGGCGCTTGAGCTCGTCGTTGGTCAGGTCGGTGGAAATTTCCCGGGCGGCCTTCAGGCGTTCCGTGAGTGCGAGCTGGCTATCGGCCACGCGCAATTCGCGCTCCCGGCTTTTGGTGGCAAGCGGTGGCTGCTGCGCCTGCGGCGGCCGCGGCCAGAACTTCCACGCGGCAAATGCCGCGAGGCAAAGCATGGCGATAACGAGAAGGGATTTTTTCATGGGAGCATGGAATTGACATTGCGACGAGACGCCGCAACCACGGGTCAGTAAGTGGCGATGACGTTGTCATCCGGATCGAGGATTTCGACCCTGTGGCAATAACCGCCCTGCATGTTCTTCGGATAGAGGAAGCGCAGCATGAGCTGGCCGTCCGCGAAGTCCTCGGCGGTGAGGATGCGGGAGGTCGTGCCGTCCTCGAACATGACCCCGCCCCGGGTGATGGTGACCCGAACGGTGTAACCTTCCGGCAGGTTGGAAAGCACCAGGGGAATGGACACGGTGATGTAGCCGTCGATTTCCGAGCCTCCCACGAGTTGATACTGGCCGGTGGTCGCCCCGGCATAGGCGGAAGTTTCGATCGGCACGCGGGTCACCACGGGACCTCCTTCCGGAAGCCGGGCGAGCAGGCCGAAGTCGCCATCGCCATGGGTCTCAAGGCGCAGGCGGGTGCCGCCTCCCGGGAGTTCCGATTTCTGGGAGGCTCGCACGGGCTCGGACACGTCGAGCTTGAGCGGAAAGGGAATGTCGGCGAATTCCAGCATCCGGGGAATCTCGGTGCCGAGCATCACGCCATCGGCGCTGGCTTCGTAAACGGTGACGGTGGTCGTCGCGGTGGGACCGCCGGAGTGGGTGGCGGTGAGCGTGTAGGTGCCGGGAGAAGTGAATTGATAGGTCTGGCCGAGCGTGGCGACGGCCGTCACGGTCCAGTCGGCCACGGAGTAAGTCACGTTTTCCTCGTCCTCGGTGGTTTGCGGGAAGTGGAATTTCAGCGTGTCTCCCACCCGCAGGTCGAGGTGGCTGCTCGAGCCGACCTGAAACGGTTGCCAGTTGACCTGGGTGCTGCGGATGTCGTCTCCACCCTCGAAGGTGCCGGTGAGCATGGTGGAAGCCTGCAAGGGAATGTCGGCATACCAGGTCCGGTTGGTGGTGCCGGCGGTGGGGGTGACGGGCAGGCCGTCGGCCATCAGGTCCATGTTGCCGAGGTAGCGGCTGCCGCCTTCGATGAAATACGGAGAAACGTGGGTGACGACATTTTCCGGGGCGTTCCACAGGTTGCCCTGGGTGAAACCGGCGAGCCAGTCCGGCAGGCCGTCGAGGTCAAGGTCGTCGCCACCGGGCTCACGCAGCTCGACGCCTTGCAGCAAGAAGGTTTTACGGGCGACCAGGTTGTTGACGAAGATTTTCAGGCGGTAGGTGCCGCTGGCGAGTTTCGGGGTGAGCATCCGCAGGGTGGTGGTTTTGCCGATGCTGCCGGTAAAAGTCTGGCTGCCGAAATCGACGTCTCCCAAACGGATCTGGAGCGCCATGGTATCGGTCGGCAGGACCTGGGCCAAAATCTTGCCCTCGATGGCGACAATCCAGTTCTTGCCGGAAGTCGGAATCGTGAGGTCGAATTCGATGGAACCGCGGAAACGGGAGCCGACGATGCCATCGGCAAACGGCGACCACGGCATGGAGCCACCGGCGGGGCTGGAGAGGTTGACGGTTTGCACGGGGGTTTCCTGGGCGGAGTTGGCGGTCAGGGCGTCGCTGCCGATGTTGCGCAGTTCGTCGAGGTCGCTGATGCCGTCGCCATCGGTGTCCGGGTTGCAGGGGTCGGTTCCGGCGAGGTATTCCTCGCGGTTGGTCAGGCCATCGCCGTCGTAGTCGCCGCGCTCGCCCTGGCGGAGTATGTCGGTGCGACCGTTGTCGAAGGGATCGAGGCCCATGGCGGTTTCCCAGGCGTCGGGCAGGGAATCGTCGTCCTGGTCGTTCGCGCCGGGTGCGTAACTGGCCATGGATTCGAAGGGAATGGAGGTGCGCTCGCCGCCGTTGCAGGCCCACGCGACCGCGATGTGGGGACTTCCCCAGTGCCCTTCCTGCTGCAGGAGCTCGATGTAATAGGCCTGTCCTTCCTGAAGCTGGACTTCCACGCTCTGCTGGGAGGTGAAGTAATCGAACTTGGGCGTATCCGCCAGGATGCCGTTGACCAGGCCGACTTCCGGCCCGAGACGGGCGATCCGGCGCTTGGCAAACGGCATGTCATCGGGAGAGAGATACAGTTCCAGCGACGTCCGACCGCTGATCCAGAAGCGGTATTTTCCGGTCACCGGGGCGATCACCCTGCCCCGCGTGCGGGTGGCCAGGTAGTTCTTGCCGACGAATTGCTCCCACCCGGAATCGAAAATCATGTGGATGGAGGAAGGCGGACCGTAGAATTCCTTCGCCTTCACGGTATCGAGGATGCTGTAAAACGGCAGGCCCTGCCAACGCTCGCAGATCCAGACGCCCTTGACCGAATCGTGGGTCCAGGGATCTCCCCCGCCGAGGCATTCGAGGCGATTTTCCACCCGGTCCCCATCCGGATCGGCCTGCGGGCTGCGACTGCCGGTTTCGACCGCATCCGGATCGAAGCCGTGGGCGATTTCCCAATCCGTGGAGAGGTCGTCGTCGTCCGGGTCCTCGGCGGTCGGAATGTAGCTGCGAACAAAATCACCGGAAATACCGGAAAACTCGGCAGCTCCCGGTGGTTTCCATTGCAAGGAAACGTGGCTGGAACCGGTGGCCTGCTTCAACAGGACTTCCACGTAGTAGCTTTGCCCCGCTTCCAATTCGACCGAGCCGTTTTGAGAGGTGTAGGTGTCGTAGCTGGTGGCCCCGGTGTAGCGCGGCACGCTCACCCGGCGACGCTTGTTGAATTTGCTCGTGTTCGTGGAAATCCACGCTTCCGCCGCATCGTTGGCGGAAATCCGGACGGCATAGGTGCCGGTCACCGGAGCGGTGACCAAGGCGCGGTAGCGGAAGCCCAGATGGTTCCCCGCGAAAGAGAAGTCTTCCAGGTTGGTGACGAGGTCCCGGACGTAGGGCGTTTGATAGTAGACGGAGTGGTTGACCAGGTCCGCCACGGTATTGCCCGAACCGGCTTTCCAGATACAGCGTTCCCAATAACCTTTCAAACCTTCGGCCAACCGTGGGTTTTCCTCCATCTGATACTCGAAGAGGTTGATGAAGCCATCGCCATCCCAATCCGCGTTCCAGCGTTGTTCGGGATACAGGCGACCGTTGTCGGTCAGGTCGAAGCCATGCAGCGCTTCCCACGCGTCGGGCAGGTTGTCGTCGTCCTGGTCGTCGGCGCGGATGGCGAAAGCTTCCAGGTGTTCGGCGGGGATTTTTACCGGCGTGCCTTCGTCCACCGACCAACCGAGTGCGGCGTGGTCGGCGCTCACACTATCCTTCTGGAGGATTTCCACGTAGATGACCTGTCCCTGTTCGAGGGTGAGAAGGGTGGATTTCTGGGAGCTGTGCCTGGTCCACTCCTCCACCCCGCTGTTGCCATTGCGAATCGAGGCGGCGCGGTATTTGCCGAAGGGTGTGCCGTCTTCTGAAATCCACAGTTCCACTTCGTCGTCTCCGGCGACATAAAATCGGTAGTTGCCGTTGGCGGGAATGGTCACATAGCCTCTCAAACGACGACCGTAGGTGTCGGCGATGTTGGTGGCCGTCGAGGCCCCTTCCATGAAGCGGTTGAGGTGGGGCTTCTGGTAGAACGCCTCCGAGTTCACCAGGTCGCTCACCTTGCTGCCGGTAAGATCGAACCAGATTTCCTCCTTGAGGCCGCCGGGAATCGTGCCGTGGGTCGTTGGCGAGGTGCCCGCCAGCCATTCCTCGCGGTTGGTAAATCCGTCGCCGTCCGGGTCGCCGCTGGCTCCATCGTCCCCGGATGCTCCCGTCAACGGATCGATGGAAAGGCCA
>JASGEP010000039.1:0-11928 GCA_047606285.1 Luteolibacter sp.
CCATTTTATCAAAGAACTTGTGTCGAGGGGACTAAAAAGCCGATCGGGTTGCACTGGTTGCAAAACCTCGATCGACTGTCTGTCTCTCGCGCCGCCCTGCGTCGTGGCGACGGCGAAAGCTACCCCACCCGACCCCCACAGGTCAATACGTTTTTCGAAAGTTTTTGCACATCTTCTCCAAAACTCCTCACAACCGACTGAGGAACAATGGAAAACAGACCTGGAAAAACATTTTTGTTAGTCCAATAGGTTCGCGAAACACGATGAAGATCATCGGGAAGCTTCATTTCGAGCGGGAAATCCGGGAGCCACCCGTGCGAGATCTGTTCCGGCCATGATTTCGGGGCCGTCGTGATTCTCCGAGCCCCTAAAAAGCCGTAGCCGGAGAGGTTTTGATGCGTCCGGGTTTTTCGAAAATTCGCAAATGGCTGGCACTCCCGCCCTGGAGCGTTTCATAGTGCGCCGCGTCATCGGTGCCATCCGCCGATCCATTTCATCGGAAAAACCTAAAGCCACACATTCCTTCCATGTCGAATCCACTCATCGGTGTTCTTTACCACTGGCTCGGCGGTCTCGCCTCCGCCAGTTTCTACATTCCATATCGCGGCGTCAAACGCTGGTCCTGGGAAACCTACTGGCTCGTCGGCGGCGTGTTCAGCTGGATCATCGCTCCGCTCCTTCTCGCGTCTCTGCTCGTGCCGGAACTCTGGAGCCTGATCGCCAGCGCCCCGCGCGATAAAATGCTGCTCACTTACTTCTTCGGAGTGCTTTGGGGCGTGGGCGGCCTCACCTTCGGCCTGACCATGCGCTATCTCGGCATCGCGCTCGGCATGGCGGTCGCACTCGGTCTTTGCGCGGCGTTCGGCACGCTGGTCCCGCCGATCGTCAAGGGCGAGTTCGTCGGTCTTCTCGGTTCTTCTTCCGGCCAGCTCGTTCTGTTGGGTGTGGCGATCTGCCTCGCGGGCATCGCCATCAGCGGCATGGCCGGCATGTCGAAGGAAAAGGAACTTTCTCCCGAGCAAAAAGCCGCTTCGGTGAAGGAGTTCAACTTCGGCAAGGGCATGCTCGTCGCGGTGTTTTCCGGTGTGATGAGCTCCTGCTTCGCCTACGGTCTGGCCGCCGGTGAACCGCTCGCCCTGCTGGCCAAGGACGCGCTCGCCCGCCACGGCGGCAGCGATCTGTGGCAAAACCTGCCGGTGCTCATCATCGTGCTCTGGGGCGGCTTCACCACGAACTTCATCTGGTGCGTGATGCTCAACATCAAAAACCGCAGCTCCCACCAGTATCTCAACCTCCGTCCTTCCGCGGTGGCCGAGGTCAGCGCCGCCGAAGGTGTCATGCTTTCCGCCGCCGCCCAAGAAGAGGTCGTGCAGGACAGCGCCGCGGCTTCCCACGGTGCTCCCGCCGGTGGCAGCGCGGTTTACGAAGGCCCCGCGCCGTTGCTCCGCAACTACGTTTTCTCCGCCATCGCGGGTGTCACCTGGTACCTCCAGTTCTTCTTCTACAGCATGGGTGAAACGAAAATGGGCGACTTCAAGTTCTCCAGCTGGACGCTGCACATGGCATCCATCATCATTTTCAGCACGCTGTGGGGCATCGTCCTGCGCGAATGGAAAGGCACCAGCCCGCGCACCCACCGGCTCATCGCCCTTGGCCTGTTCGTCCTGATCGGTTCCACCGTGATCGTCGGCTACGGCAACTACATCGGCGGAAACACCGGCGGCGGCCACTGATCGGGCGGTCATTCCCGGTTTTCCGAAAACCCGCGGCGAGCATCCCTCGTCGCGGGTTTTTTCATGGCAGGCGTGCCATGCCCAGCCGATCCATCCGGTAGTCCCCATCGAGAATTTCCCGCCACCAGTCCGGGTGTTCGAGATACCAGCGCGCGGTCCGCTCGAGACCTTCGGGAAAAGCCGTCCCGGCAGCCCAGCCGAGTTCACGGGTGATTTTCGAGGAATCGATGGCGTAGCGCAAATCGTGGCCCGGTCTGTCTTCCACGAATAAGATCAACGATTCGTAAGGTCGGGGGCCTGGTTTCAGGCGGTCGAGAATCCGGCACAGTCCGCGCACCAGATCGAGGTTCCGGTGCTCTTCGTTGCCGCCGATGTTGTAGGTTTCACCCGGTTTCCCGCGTTCCAGCACCACGCGGAGCGCCCGGCAGTGATCGCCGACGTAAAGCCAGTCGCGGACGTTTTCCCCGTTGCCGTACACCGGGATCGGCTCGCCGCGCAGGCCCTTCAGGATCACCACCGGAATGAGTTTTTCGGGAAACTGCCACGGGCCGTAATTGTTCGAGCAATTCGTGATGAGGACCGGCAAGCCGTACGTCGTCCCCCACGCACGCACCAGATGGTCCGCCGCCGCCTTGCTTGCGCTGTAGGGGGAACGCGGCGCGTAAGGAGAGCTTTCGGAAAATCCCGGCGCGTCCGTTTCCAGCGAGCCATACACCTCGTCCGAGGAAATGTGGAGAAAGCGGAATTTCTTCTGTTCTTCCGCATCCAGAGCGCGCCAATGCTCCAGCGCCACCTGAAGCAGCGTGCCTGTGCCCATGACGTTCGTCCGCAGGAACACCGCCGGTCCGTCGATCGAGCGATCCACGTGGCTCTCCGCCGCGAGATGGACCACCGCCTGCGGCCGGTATTCACGAAAGACCGCGCCCAGCTCCTCCGCATCGCAGACATCTCCACGACGGAAATGATGCCGGGGATGGTCCAGCACGTCCTCCAGCGAGCGCACGTTTCCCGCGTAGGTCAGCTTGTCGAAATTGACCACCTCGTGCTCCGTCTCCTCCAAAAGCTGCCGCACCAGATTCGAGCCGATAAATCCGGCCCCGCCGGTCACGAGGATTCTCAGGGGATCGGAATTGCCTATGCTGCTCACACTCACGGATTGGCCGGAATGCTAGAATCCGCCGCATTCCTTGACAAGATTTCCTCCGAATCCCGGCGGACCGATGATTTCCTGTAAGATTCCCGCCCGCTCCACCGAATCAGGAAAGACCGCCATGAAACTCCATCGCCGGAAAATCCCAGCCACGTTCCCCCTGCTGCCATGCGGTCTGGGGTTTCTCGGCATCCTCCCGCTTCCGGCACAAACGCAAACCCTGCCGGAAATGGTGGTCCTCGCCTCCCGCACCTCGCAACCAGCGGAAGCGACGGAAAAATCGTGGCACCGCGCGGACCTGCGCGAAGCCGCGCCGCGCACCCTCGACGAACTGTTGGCCCGCGAGCCTTCGTTTTCCCTCTACCGGCGGCAGAACGCCCTCTTCGGAAACCCGACGTCCGCCGGTGTCAGCCTGCGGAACACCGGGGCCACCGCCGCCTCCCGCACGCTGGTCCTGCTCGATGGCATCCCGCAGAACGATCCCTTCGGCGGCTGGGTTTACTGGGCGCGCTACCAGCCCGCCACGCTCGATTCCGTCTCCATCACTTCCTCCGCCAGCGCCGCCGTGTGGGGCAGCCAAAGCCCGGCCGGAGTGATCCAAATGTCACGCCGCGCCGCTTTCCAGACCGGCACCACGCTCGAAGCCGGAGGCGGTAGCCATGGACTCGCTCAGGGATCGCTGGTCCACCAGACGACCAATCCCGCGCAAACCCTGTCCGCCGCGTTTTCCCTTTTCGGCCTCCGCTCGGACGGCTTTCACGCGCTGGACACCTCGCAACGCGGCGCTGTGGATCGCAAACTGGACCTCGAACTGGCAGGCACCGAGCTGGCCTTCGCATGGAAAATCGCCCCCGATCTCGTGCTGGAACCCGTCGTTTCCCTCTATCAGGAAAAACGCGGCAATGGCACCGAAATGTCCCGAAACTCCAGCGACGCCATCGACCTCTCCCTGCGGCTCACCTCCGGAAAAACCGAAGACACCGGCTGGCAGGCCACCCTCTGGCACCAGCGGCGTTCCTTCGCATCCGTCTTTTCCAGCGTGTCCGCCGACCGTTCCAGCGAAACCCTCGCCCTCGATCAATACGACGTGCCCGCCACCGCCACGGGCGGCTCATGGACCGCCCGGCGCGAATGGCAAAACGGCGTCACGCTTCACGGCGGCGCCGATCTCCGCCACATCGATGGGGAAACGCGGGAAAACGTCGGCACCTTCCGCCACCGCGTCGCCGGAGGGCAGCAGACCATCGCCGGGATTTTCCTCGGCGGCGGATGGAAACCGGACGCCTCCACACACCTCTCGCTCAGCGGTCGGCTCGACGCGTGGCGCCAATCCGGCGGACGGCGTGTGGAAACCTCCCTGACGAACGGCGAGGTTCTGAAAAACCCCGAATTGAAAGATCGCGACGGCATCGATCCCTCCTTCTCGCTGGAACTCACCCGCAAGCTGACCGACCATTGGCAGATCCGTCTCTCCTCCGGCACCGGCTTCCGCCTGCCCACGCTCAACGAACTCTATCGCCCCTTCCGCGTCCGTAACGACATCACCGAAGCCAACGCGGCGCTCGACCCCGAACGCTTCGTCCAGCTCGAAGGCGGCGTGGAATGGAAACCCACCGACACCTTCCGGGCGAACGCCGCCATTTTCCACCACTGGATCTCCGACGCCATCGCCAACGTTCCCGTCACCGATCCGGCGGAAATTTCCGAAATTTTCGGCCCCTTGCCAGCGGGCGGCACGGCGGCGCTGCGGCAAAACGTCGATGAAGCCCGGGTGCTCGGCATCGAAGGCGGCATCGAATGGCTTCCCGTGGAAACCCTAACACTATCCCTGCAAGGCATCTGGACGGAAACCGAATTCACCCACTCGCGGCAGCGGCAGCTCGAAGGGAAACCCTTCTCTCAGGCACCGGGCCTCAAGCTCGTTTCCTCCTGCGAATGGCGCGCCACTCCATCGCTCGCCATCTTCGCCGGCTACGAATACGGAGCCTCCCAGTACGACGACACCCTCGCCTCCCGGCGCATCGGCGACTACACCTCCACCCGCCTCGGCCTCCGCTGGACCCGTGGCCCCGTCGTTTTTCAGATCCGTTTGGAAAACCTCTTCGACGAAGCCATCCAGACCGGCCTCTCCGGTGACGGCATCCGCACCTACGCCGCCCCTCGCACCTGCTGGGTCGGCATTTCCTCCGACTTTTGAATTTTCTGAAATGCCGCCACCTGAAATCGCGTTACTCTAGGGAAACCCATCCTCCATGTCCTCTCTCCGCCCATTCCTCCTCGCGGCGCTCCTGCCGTTTTCCGCACAGGCCCAAAAAGTCGAACGGCTCTATTCCCAGCACTGCGCCAGTTGCCACGGCGCGAATCTCGAAGGAGGTCAGGCCAGCGCGCTCGATGACGGCATCTGGAAATACGGCGGCAGCGATTCCGAAATCTACCGCTCCATCGCCAAGGGCATCCCCGACATGGGCATGGTGCCGTGGGAAGGCACGCTGAAGGAGGACCAGATCCAGGCACTCGTGATCTTCATGCGGGAAAAGGAAAAACAAGCCGCGTCCCGGACGCGCAGCTACCCCGTGCCCTCGCCGGATCGCGTCACCGAAACGGAGCTGCACCGCTACCGCGTCGAAACCCTCGTCACCGAGGGCCTCAAGCGCCCGTGGGCCATCGCCTTCCTGCCGGACGGCTCGAAGCTCGTCACCGAGCGCCCCGGCCGCCTGCGCCTCATCCACCCGGACGGGAAACTCGATCCCAAGCCCATCGACGGCCTCCCCGAGATCATCGAGCACGGTCAGGGCGGTCTCATGGAAGTCGCCATCCATCCGGATTATCAGAAAAACGGCTGGATCTATCTCGGCTTCAACGAAGGCACCCGCGAAGGCGTCGGCAGACCCCGCTGCATCACCGCCATCGTCCGCGGCCGCATCAAGGACCACCGCTGGACGGACCAGCAATGGATTTACCGCCCCGATCCGAAATTCCGATCCACCGCCGGAGTCCACTTCGGCACCCGCATCGTCTTCAAGGACGGCTACCTCTGGTTCCCCATCGGCGAGCGCGGCGGCATGATGCAGGCGCAGGACCTCGGCAATCCCGTCGGGAAAATCTTCCGCCTCCACGATGACGGCCGCGTCCCCGGGGACAACCCCTTCGTCAACACCCCCGGCGCCATCCCCGCCATCTGGAGCTACGGCCACCGCAATCCCCAAGGCCTGGCCATCGATCCCCGCGACGGCACGATTTTTTCCACCGAGCACGGCCCGCGCGGCGGCGACGAGCTCAATCTCATCAAAAAAGGCGCCAACTACGGCTGGCCCGTCGTCTCCTACGGTATGAACTACAACGGCACCCCCCTCGTCTCCGCCACCGAGAAACCCGGCATCGAAAACCCCGTCACCTACTGGGTCCCCTCCATCGCCGTCTGCGGGCTGGATTTCTATCAGGGAAAGGCCTTTCCGAAATGGAACAACGACCTCTTCTCCGGCGCGCTGGCGCAGCAGGAAGTCCGCCGCCTCCGCATCGAAAACGGCAAGGCCGTCTCACAGGAAATCATTTTCAAAAACTTCGGACGCGTGCGCGACGTCGCCACCGGCCCGGACGGCTTCCTCTACATCACCCTCAACGAACCCGACTGGCTCGTCCGCCTCGTTCCGGAAAAATAACGGAGCGTCGTGAGGAGGGAGCGCCGACGTTCACGTCGGCTCAATTCGATGATCTTCGCAAGCCGACGTAAACGTCGGCGCTCCATCACCAGTTGATATTCTGGCCGCGGGTATCGATGTGGGTGAAACCCGAGTAACCACCCACGCCGCCCTTGAAAAGTCCGCGATCACGCAGATTCCGGGTCACGCTCGTCACCCGGCGCGCGCTCACGGGGAACTTCACGTCCACCGCCACATTCGCCTGATGCCACGAACCGTTCTTCGCCCCGGCGCAACGCGCGTTGTAACGCGGGCAGCGGTAAGCGGAAACGATCTCGGAAACCGGGGTATTCAGCTCCAGCGCCACGCGATCCACCACCCGCAGCGTGTAGCCCATCCGTGTCCACCATTGTTTCGGTGGCAGGGAATTCCACACACTACCGCGCTGTTTGGCGTGAGCCGCCAGCACCTGCTGCGGCGTGAGATGCTTGAATTTCAAGGACGCCAGATAGCGCGCATATTCAGGAGCCGCCGAACCTTGCGCGCGAACCCACTCGGCTGGCAGTCCGGAAAGATCGACATTGGCCGAACCACCGGAAATGCCGCGTTGGGAAGAACCGCCGACCGTGACCTTCGGCGTCGAATTCCCCCCGAAAATGAAAGCATTCGCATTCGATGCCGACGCCACCAATCCAAGACCCGCCAACCCCATCAGACCCAAAACATTCCGGCGACCCACCGGTAAAACATCCATTTCGTGCGTTTGTTCAGGCTCCTGGGAAAATAAAGGCATGGTAAATAATCGGGTTCATGGCTCGGACCTCAGCGGAATCCATGCCAAATGGGGGTTTTTGGGCGAAGAGATCGACTGAAATCCCGTGGAACCAATCAAACGAGGCGCTCAGGACAAGGAAAAAAGACCACAAATTCTAAAAAAATGTGTCGTTTTCACATCGGGCGTGACCGTTTTTTGCGAAGCCCGGCGGCTAGGAAAAAACCGCCCGCCGCCAGCACCAGCACCCCGCCATCGCCTACCCGTGCGTAGAGCGAAGTCATGGGATTTACAGGCACCGCCAGCCGCGCGAGCAAACTGCCACGGGTGAAATGGCTGCCTTTTTCGTCCCGGATGATTTGATCCACCCCGATGTCAGGGTTTTTCGTCGATCCGGTCGTGTCGATGGCCGCGCTCACGCCGGAGTTCGCGCAGCGGATCATCGGCCGCCGGAGTTCGATCGCGCGGAAGCGCGCATTCTGGAAATGCTGCTCCGCTGCCTGCGAGGTTTTGAACCAGCCGTCGTTCGTCACATTCATGATCACCTGCGGCCCCGGCCTCACGAACTTCCGGACAAGACGCGGCACCGTGTCCTCGAAGCACACCGTCGGCAGCAACCCGATGGATTTCCCCGCCGCCTCAAGACGCAGCGGCTCGAAGGAAGTCCCCGCGCTGAACGAACCGTTGAACTCCGCACCGGACTGCGCTTCGTAGATTCTTTTCAAAAGCGGGACCGAATCCACGAACGGGATCGTCTCCCCGAAAATCACCAGATGATGCTTGCGGAACGTTTGCAGGTCGTCCTCCGGGTCCATCGCCACCAGCGAATTGTAGATCCCGCCGTCCGCTTTCGGCACCAGCGAGCCGTTTGCCTCCATTCCCTCCAGCTCCACCGCGCCGTAGATCAGACTGAACGGTCCCGCCTCCCGCACCCGCGCGATCGTTTGCAGATTCGCCTCCCACATTCCCCAGCTCCCATCGTCCAGCCGCAGGATGCGCCCGGTGAGCGCCGTTTCCGGCCAGATCACCCAGTCCGGCCACTGCGCCCGATTCGCCTCTAGCCCCTTCAACGTCTCCTCCTCGTAAGCCATGTGCGTCTCCTCCGCACTCCACAGCATCCGCGCCGCCTCCTGCGGGATATTCAGCTGCACCAGCAGAGACTTCAGCGGCACGCTCTCCCGCGCACCCTCCGAGGAAATCCGGAAAAACCCGTAGCCCGCCAGCGTCACCACCCCCGCCGCCACCGCAGCCAGCGGCCTCCAGCACCGTTGCTTCCAAGCCGCGAATGCCAGCGCTTGCACGAACACCAGAAATCCCGAAAGCCCCGCCACCCCCAGCAGATCCGCACCCTGCGCCATCACCAGTTGATTGTGAAACCCGACGCCCAGCCCATTCCAGCCAAACCCCGTAAACACCCAGCCACGCGCGATTTCCAACCCCGCCCACACCGCGCCATTCGCGAACGCCAGCCCCGCGATTTTCCAAAACCCACGCTCTTCCGGCCGTCCCAAAGTCGCCGCGAACGCTCCGAAAAGCCCCCAATAAATCGCCAGATAAAGCGGCAGCACCACCGCCCCCGCGCTCGTCACCACCGCCAGCCAATCCAGCCCAATCCCGAAACTCACCGTCCCCGCCACCAACCCCAGCCAAAATCCCTTCCACGCCACCCGTTTCCCCGCCAACCCCGATACCGCCACGAAAAACGGCAACATCGCCACCCACACCAGCGGCGTCAGATTGAACGGCGCGAACACCCCCGCCACCAGCAATCCACTGATCACCGCCCCCGCCAGCCGCTTCCAGAATCCACGATTTCCCATGGCGCGAAGATTGCCACTCCCCGCCCGACTCGCGAGTGGAAATTTGAATGAGGTAAGTGGTTGCGGCGTCCCGCCGCATCATCCCTCCCTTGCATTGCGGCGAGACGCCGCAACCACTTTCGCTTCCGCTCCCCTCCCACTTTCCCATTGGCACCTCCCGGCCCTTCTGCTGGATTGTCAGATAGATGAAACCCAACCCTTGGCTCTACCCGGGCCTCGCTCTGCTTGCCGTCGGCACTTGGATCGGTATCCAGAAACGATCCGCCGCGACGGTCGAGCACCGCATCACCCAGCTTCGCACCGCCATCCGGAAAACCCACGAGCGGCAAGCAGCGGACGAGCGATCACACGCCGCCGCTCAACGCGAAGCGAAGAAAATCGACTGGAAAGCGATGGCCTCACAAGTCTCCGGCGGCGATCTCCTCATCGTGCCAAATTATTCGGCTCTCTCCCGCATGCAACGTCTGCTCATGAAAATGACGCCGGAGGAACTGATCTCTCAGCTCGATGCCATCGACATGCTCGATCTTCCCGAAGAAAGCCGCATTACCATTCTCGGCCTCGTCCTGAACCGGCTCAGTGAAACCCATCCGGAATACGTTCTCCAGCGCTATCAAAATTCCATCAAAGGCACCACCCAAACGCAATGGCCTCTCATCATGGCCCTCCGTCACTGGGCACAAAAAGATCTCCAAAGCGCCGTCCGCTGGCTCGACCAGCAAATCGACTCCGGCACCTTCGAAAGCAAGGCTCTCAGTGGAAAAAGCGCGTCCCGCATACACTTCGAAGCCATCATCATCGGCCAGCTCGCCCTCAGCGATCCCCAAACCGCGATCGCCCGGGCCATGCGTATCTCCCCCGACGAACGGCAGAGCCTGTATCAATTCGGGGTCTTTGGGATCCACACTACGAAAGAACCTGCTTCCACCAGTCGCGATGCAAATTACTTACAGGTGGTACGCGCGATTCTCTCCCCTGAACAGGCGAGTGCGGTTCTCGCTTCTCAGGCATTGGGCTTTCTGGGAAATGGGAATTACGACCGGGTGGACCAGTTCATCGCGAATACCCATGCGACCGAGGCCGATAAAAAAGAAATCGCCAGGAACATCATCAACTCCCGGGTCCGTCCGGGAATGCTTCATTCGGTCAGCCGGGAATCTCTGGACGAGGCGAGGGACTGGGCCGCTCGGCACGTTCCCGAAAGCATGAACCAGCTCACCGGGGAGGCCCTTGCTTCCACCATCTGGGGTAATCAGGGCTTCGAAAAAGCTTCCACCATCGCTCTCGATTACCAGCAAAGCACCGGCTCGGACGAAGTTCTCGCCGCCTTTCTGGACAGCGAATTCGTCAAATACAATCCGCTGGCAAAAGAAAAAGCCCGTGAACTGATCTCCCGGATCAAAGATCCCGCCATCCGCGAACGGATCGGGAATCAGAAAGTCTATCAAAACCCATGAAAATCCCCCTTCTCACCGCAGCGCTCATTCTCGCCATCGGCCTGCTCTGGGGCTGGCGCGGCTCCCACCACCTTTCCCGGCTCAGAGAAACCGAAAAAAGCGTCATCCGGGAAGCCGCGGCGCTGGGCCTTTCCACAAACCCCGATCAGCCCCGTGCCCCGACCAAACATTCCCGCAGGGAACGCGAACGGGATTCCGAAAACATCCGCCAAATTTACGACCAGATCCTCTCCCAAAGAAAGAGGGCAAAAGAGCGCGTCGATGCTGCGACCAAGCCGACCGACGCGGAAATAGACGAGGAAACGGCCCTCCACGAGCGCCTCCATTCCCTGAGCGGCCCCGATACTCTCGAACTGATCTCCCTGATCCGGAAAAATGCCGACCTGTCCATCGAAGATAGCAACTCTTTCGAATTTGAGATGATGACACTGCTGGCCTCCAAGGCCCCCGAGCTGGCGCTGAATGACATTCTTGCGCAAACAGAAAAAAACGGCGGGACTTTTCTCCACTTTAATCTCATCCAAGTAGCACTCTCCCATCACGCGAACGACAATCCGGTGGAAGCCGTCGCATGGCTGAAAAAGCACGCGGAAAAATTCCCCTACCTCATCAACGACCAAGCCAAACACAGCCTGCTGGGATCCATCGCCCAAAAAGACCCCTTCCTCGCGCTCTCTTTTCTATCAGAAATAAGCCCCAGCGATGCCGGCTCCACCCTATCGGTCATCGTTCAATACGCCAAAACTCCCGAACAGCAACTCATGATGCTGGAGCACCTGCGGACCATGGAAAAAAGCGGGGATTCGAATAATCAAATCCGGAGCTCGAAAGACGCGCTGTATTCGCAGGTGGCCGAATCCGGTTTCGACGCCGCGCAATCGTGGATGAAATCCGCCAACCTGACACCCGATGAAACCCAGAATCTGGCGGCTTTTTTGCATTACCGGCAAACCCAGCAGGACACCGGCAAGTGGCTTGATTGGGTGGAAAAGTCCAAGCCCGTGGATTCCAGCTACCTGAGCAACATCGCGAAACGGCTGGTCACAGACTGGACCGAAAACGACTACCTTGCCGCCGGTCAATGGCTCGTCGAGGCCAAGGACGGCCCCCTCAAGGAAGCGGCGGTGGATTCCTACATCCGCACCATCGCTCCTTACGATCCCGAAACCGCCACCCAATGGGCGGAAACCCTGCCGGAGAAAAAGCGGAAACCCGCCTATGAAGCCATCCACCGCAAAATCAAAGACCCCGCCGCAGCCGCCGCCTACGCCGAAACCCACGGACTGAAGAAGTGAAGTAATTGCGAAAGTGGTTGCGGCGTCTCGCCGCATCATCCCCTCTCTTCATTGCGGCGAGAC
>JASGEP010000040.1:0-40751 GCA_047606285.1 Luteolibacter sp.
AGCGCCGACGTTCACGTCGGCTTGCGTAGATAGATTGAGCCGACGTGAACGTCGGCGCTCCATCACTTCCTCTCCAGCAGACTATGACCGGTCATTTCCACCGGTTGCGGAAGACCTAACATATCAAGAAGAGTCGGAGCCACATCGGCGAGGATACCATCCTTCACCTCGTATTGCTCCGCATCGTCCGCGACGTAAACGACGTGCACGAGATTGGTGGTGTGTGCGGTGTTCGGGGAGCCGTCGGCATTGCGCATGAATTCGCAGTTGCCGTGGTCCGCGGTAATCAGGAGCTTGCCGCCGAGACGCAGGGTTTCCTCGACAACGGCTTTCACGGCGGCGTCGATGGTTTCACACGCCTTGATGGCGGCTTCTACCACGCCAGTGTGGCCCACCATGTCCGGGTTGGCGAAGTTGAGGATCAGGAGATCGTAGTTCTTCAGTTTCTCGACCACCGTGTCCGTCACCTGCGGCGCGCTCATTTCCGGTTTGAAATCGTAGGTCGGCACGTCCTTCGGCGAAGGGATGATGAAACGATCTTCACCGGCATACGGAGGCTCGACGCCGCCGTTGAAGAAATACGTCACGTGCGGATATTTCTCGGTTTCCGCGATCCGCATCTGGGTCTTGCCGGCGGCGGCGACGGTTTCACCGAGGCCCATTTCCAACGTTTGCGGGCCGAAAACCACCGGGCAGCCGAAGGTCTTGTCGTATTCCGTCAGCGTCACGAAATGCACCTGCGGCACGACCGGACGCTCGAAGCCCTCGAAGTCCGGCAGCAGCAGTGCCTCGGAAAGTTCGCGCGCACGGTCCGAGCGGAAGTTGAAGAAAAGCACCACGTCGCCATCGCGCACGCGCTGCGTGTCGGGCTCGGTGAAAATCAGCGGCGGCATGAATTCATCGGTCTTGTCCTGACGGTAAAAGTCGGCGACCGCCTCGCTGGCTAACAGATTCGATTGTTCACCCTTGCCGAGCACGATGGCGTTCCACGCGAGCTGCACGCGGTCCCAGCGCTTGTCGCGGTCCATCGCGAAATAACGGCCAACGACGGTGGCGATCCGCGCTCCGACCTTCGCGGCCTCGTCCTCGACCTTGGAAAGATAGCCCGCGCCGCCCGTCGGCGAGGTGTCCCGGCCATCGGTGATGGCGTGGATGAAAATGTCCTTCACGCCCGCCTCGGAGGCCATCCGCACCATTGCGTTGAGCTGGTCCATGTGGCTGTGCACGCCGCCGTCGGAAACGAGGCCGACGAAATGAAGACGGGAGGTTTTCGCCTTCTCGAAGGCTTCCACCAACACCGGATTCACCGGCAGCACTCCATCGGCGATGGCCTTGTTGATGCGGGTCAGATCCTGATAGACGATGCGTCCCGCGCCGAGATTGAGGTGGCCCACTTCCGAATTTCCCATCTGCCCGACCGGCAGGCCGACGTCCATACCGGAGGCGCTGAGAAATGCCTTCGGGTAAGTCCCCAGCATCACGTCGTGAAACGGGGTGCGCGCGAGCAAGGTGGCATTGCCATCTTTTTCGGCGGTTGCTTTTCCTCCTGGGTTCACGCCCCAGCCGTCACGAATGATGAGCACTACCGGTTTCTTAGCCATACGCTACGGCGTGTAGCGTCCGGCGTGCCGACGAGCAAGTGTTGAAAAACCCGGGATCGTGACCTTTTGGTCCTTTTGCCCGCGCTCAAGGCCGGGCGGGAGCTTCCGCACCTTCGTCAACGTCCGGGGTGGCGCTGCGCGCGCGTCGGTATTCGATGGTCGCGGTCTCCTCCAGCGGCGGGCCGGTGTAGATCACCGCCAGCTCGGCGAGCGCGGTCACCAGGTCCTCGCCGAAGCCGGAAATCGCGGTGAAACGAAGTTTTTTCCCCCGCTCTTCCCGATCGAAATCGACCCGCAAAGGCGCGAAGGTGGAGGCCAGTTCGCCGGATTTCACCTCGCGCCATTGATTTCCGTCATCGCTGAGCTCGATCCGGTATTCGCGGACGTCTCCCTCGTGATCCTTGTGATTCTGGCGCGGCATGAGCACCACGCCGGACATCGGCACGCTCTCTTTGAATTCCAACGTTACCGTCTGCGGACGGGTCTTTTCCCCGGCCTGCCAGAAGGTATTCGGATCGCCATCGATCAGCTCCTCGGGACCATTGGTGCCGAGTTTTTTCATCACCAGACTGTCGAAGAGGAAACTTTTCATCTGCGCGGACGTGACCTCCACCGAGGGAGCGAAGGCATCGGATGCCATGTAGCCGAGCAGCGAGCGCTGGAACTGGCTCGCCACGGCATCCCCGGAGGGCGCGATCGAGCAAACCATCAGCCTGCCCTCGCCAAACTTCGCCTCGAACAGCAGGCCGAGTTTCCAGTTCCGGTTCCAGTCGTCCACCGGTTGCACGATGGGCTGCAATTCAGATGGCAGACCGCCGAGATTCATCGCGCGGCTTTTTCCGGCGAGGTGGATCCACTGCCAGTCGCCGAAATCTTCCGTGGGGAAATCCGCCAACGCCGGGTGCCGGGCGTCCACCACCATGCCGAGCATGCGCGACCAGCCGGGACTCATCTGGCGATTCCAGAAAATCGGGACCGTATCGAGCGGCGGGCAATCCCACGCCAGATCGCCGACGGCGGGCCGGAACAACACACGCTTGCCCTCCGCCAGCGCTTTTTCGGCATCCGCCCAGCGGGTGTGGATTTCCACCGTTTCCGGCGTCTCCACCTCTCCGGCTTTCGGATAGACCCAGAAATTCCAGTCGTTGGCAAAGCCGGGGCCGGAAACTTCGAGACGGTAAGAGGAAGGCGCGGGAAGCTTCGCGAGGTCCACCGTCACCGTTCCGAGCTGTGTGCCCTTGCCGAGCGGGATTTCACGTTTTTCAAACTCGCCGGAAACCAGTGTCTTGCCGGCCGCATCGGTGATCTTCCACGTCGCCGCCGCCTCGATCGGTTCCTTGCCGTAGTGGCTGATTTCCACCGGCACCTCGAAGCGGTCGTCCACGGTGAACACTCGCTTTTCAAGCCGGGCCAGCGGAATGGTCTCCGAGCAGAAACGGAGGAATTCCTTCGCCGTCACGTAGCCTTTTTCCTCGAAAAACGGATCGAGCAATCCGACCAGCGCGGTGCCCTGCCCCATGTAGTCGCGCAGATCGAGCAACTGGAACCCGCCGAGACCCGGCGTGCGGAGGTTTGCCTCGATTTCCTCCTTGTAGCACGCGAGCTGGAGCTTGCCGGTGGCGTTCACGAAGTCTTTGTTCCGATCCAGCACGCCGTTTTTCTCCGCCGAGCTACGGAAGATCTCGTAGTTCCCGGGTTTCAGGAAACCGGTGAATTTTTTTATCACGTCGAAATCCGGATAAGCGCACCACTGGCCGAGTTCGTGCGCCACCACCGGCTTGTCGATGCCCTGCGTGGCCTCCGAGTAATCCTTGCCGAACCACGCCGTGTTTCCGCGCATCATCAGAGTGCCGAAACGATGCGTCGCGTGGAAATCCAGCGCGTCCGTCGGCCCCGGCTCCTCCAGCAGCGCCCAGCCGGTGCCGGTGGTCCACAGGCGGCGGGAATCCAGCTTGCGCCAGTGCGCCACCCACTCGGACAGGAGTTCCTTCCAGCGGTTTTTCGGTTCGTTGCTGGGGGAAATCATCACGAAGCTCGGGTGATTCCCGTAGGCGCGGATCATCCGCTCGGTCTCGGTGTAGACCATCTTCGTGATCTCGCTGCCGCGATCGAACGGGTTCCACATGCCCGGCTCCGGCTGGAGATACATGCCAAGCTCATCCGCGACCCTGAAGGCGGCTTCCGGCGGGCACCACGAGTGGAAACGCACGTGATTGAGTCCCCAGTCCTGACAGGTTTTCAGGATTTTCCGCCACGATTCCTCGTCCATCGGCGGATGGCCGGTGAGCGGGAAGCCGCCGCCGTCGTGATTGCCGCGCAGATAGGTGACGCGGCCGTTGATCGTAAACTCGGTGCCCTTCGTCGCGAACCGGCGCAGGCCGAATCTCACTTCGCGCGAATGATCCGCACCGCCCTCGCCCCGCAGGCTCACTGTAAGTTTTTGCAGGTTCGGGGAAAATTCGTCCCACGTCGCGGCATCCTTCATCGGCACGACCAAACGCGCGCGCCCGCCTTTTTCGTCCCATGAAACTTCCGTTTCCACACCGCCCGCGCTGAGCGTGCCCTTTCCGGCGCGGCCGGTGGCGTTGCCGATGCGCACGTCCAGCGTCGCCTCGCGCTTGAAGGGATCGCCATCCACCTGCACGTCATCGAGCCACACCGGGCTGGTGACGCGAAGCTCGATTTTCCCGATCACGCCGTTCCAGGTATTGCCCTGTGAATCGGAAACCGCGTGGGAATCCGGGCGATACGGCAGCAGCATGCGGTTGTCGATTTTCAGCGTCAGCCGGTGTTTCCCGGGTTTCAGCAGGCCCAGCTCGAACTCATGCGGAGCGACCAGACTGTCCTGCGATCCGAGCGGCCTGTCATCCAGCCACGCCTCGGATTTCCAGCGGGATCTTTCCAGAAACAACTGCCCGCGCATCCCGGCGGCGCTTTCCGGAATCTCGATGTCCCGCTGGTACCAAGCCGCGCCGAGATAATGGCGCTCCGGCTGGCAGAGAAACGGCACCTTCACCTCGCCCGCCGTGGCGAATTCCTTGTAGTCTTCCCGCAGAAACCACTTCCGGTCATAGAGCGAAAGCACCCATGGCGTGTCCTTGGAAATCACGTCGCCATACCCCTGCGCCTGAAGAATCCCCGGCAATTGGATCGTGCCGGACAACGTGCGGTTCGTCCAACCGCCTTGGACACCTTCGTCTTTCGGATCGAGCTGGAAACTCCATTTCCCGGCGAGAGAAATCGGTTTTGCAAAAACCGCGGCGGCGGTGAGCAGGAAAAGCGCGAGAGTTTTCATGATTTCAAAAGACCGGGGCTGGGCCGGAAGTAGAATCGCTACGAAGCGACGGGCCAACTTCTTTCGCAAGCTTTGGAGCGCCGACGTTCACGTCGGCTTGGATTCGCAATGGAAAGAGCCGACGTGAACGTCGGCGCTCCATCAAGGCAGCCCTTGCACCCTCCGCCGTCTCTTTCTAAAAACGAACACCGCCATGGCCGAATCCTCCTTTACCTACGCAGACCCATTCCCGCTCGGTGCCGATCCCACCGAATACGAACTCCTCACCACCGACTTCATCTCAACCACCGAGTTCGACGGGAAACCGATCCTCAAAATCGCCCCGGAAGGTCTCACCTTCCTCGCCAAGGAAGCCCTCAAGGCCATCAACTTCACCCTCCGCCCCGCCCACCTCGCGCAGGTCGCCGCCATTCTCGACGATCCGGAAGCCTCGGAAAACGACCGCATGGTCGCCCTCATGCTTCTGAAAAACGCCGAGATCGCCGCCAACGGCATCCTCCCCTTCTGTCAGGACACCGGCACCGCCACCATCGTCGGGAAAAAAGGCCAGCAGGTCTGGACCGGAGCGAACGACGCCGCATTTCTCTCCGAAGGAATCTATCAAACCTATCAACAGGAAAACCTCCGCTACTCGCAGACCGCCCCGCTCTCGATGTACGAAGAGGTGAACACCCGTACCAACCTCCCCGCCCAGATCGATCTCTACGCCACCGAGGGAGACGCCTACAAATTCCTTTTCGTCACCAAAGGCGGCGGCTCCGCCAACAAAACCTACCTCTATCAGGAGACCAAAGCCCTTCTCAATCCGAAGCGCCTCAAGGAATTCTGCCTCGAAAAAATGCGCTCGCTCGGCACCGCCGCCTGCCCGCCCTACCACCTCGCCTTCGTCATCGGCGGCACCTCCGCCGAGACCTGCCTCAAGACCGTGAAGCTCGCCACCACCCGCTACTACGACGAGCTGCCCACCGAAGGCAACGCCGACGGACAGGCGTTCCGCGACATCGAGCTGGAAAAGGAACTCCTCACCGCCGCCCGCGAAGTCGGCATCGGCGCCCAGTTCGGCGGGAAATATCTCGCGCTCGATATCCGCGTCATCCGCCTGCCACGCCACGGCGCGTCCTGCCCCGTCGGCCTCGGCGTTTCCTGCTCCGCCGATCGTCAGGCGAAAGCCAAGATCACCAAAGACGGCATTTTCATCGAAAAACTCGAAAAAAATCCCGGTCGCTTCATTCCCGCGCAGTATCAGGACTGGAAATTCAAGGGCGTACCGATCGACCTGGACCTCGGCATGGACGAGACCCGCAAAACGCTCTCCAAATACCCCGTCACTACCGCCGTTTCCCTCACCGGCACCATCATCGTCGCCCGCGACATCGCCCACGCCAAGCTCAAGGAAATCCTCGAAAAAGACGGCGATCTCCCGGACTACATCAAGCAATACCCCGTCTATTACGCCGGTCCCGCCAAGACTCCGGCGGGCATGGCCTCCGGCTCCTTCGGCCCCACCACCGCCGGCCGCATGGACAGCTACGTCGATCTTTTCCAGAACCACGGCGGCTCGCTCGTCATGCTCGCCAAGGGCAACCGCTCACAACAGGTCACCGATGCCTGCCAAAAACACGGCGGCTTCTACCTCGGCTCCGCCGGTGGTCCCGCCGCCCTGCTCGCCAAGGAGCACATCAAAAGTCAGGAAGTCGTCGCCTTTCCCGAATTGGGCATGGAAGCGGTTTGGAAAATCACCGTGGAGAATTTCCCCGCCTTCATCCTCGTCGATGACAAGGGCCACGATTTCTTCACCGAGATCAACAACTGCCCCGTTTGCGCCTGAAAATTCCACGTGCTCAAGATGCTGAAAAAGGTTGCAATTTCAGAAATTGCGTTGCAGCCCCGGCATCCCGGGAGTAGGTTCCGCGCATGGGACCTATTGGAATGCCGGAACTGATCGTGATTTTCCTCGTGATCTTCTTGCTCTTCGGAGCCAAGAAGCTGCCCGAGTTGGCCAAAGGCCTCGGCAAAAGCATGGGAGAGTTCAAGAAAGCCCGCGATGAGTTCGAGCACGAAATCCACCGCGCCGTTTCCACCCCTACCCAGAGCGACACCAAGGTGAAGGAAGCTCCCGGCAAGGAATCCCGCGATGCCTGAAGCACCGTGCTTCGCCCGCCTCACCAGTCATTTTTCAAGCACGCCCCGGTTTTCATCGGGGCTGCTTTTTGTACCGCCACCCTGCTGCTGACCGCTTGCGAACGCCGCGAGCCGCCCGAGTGGGAATTTCCACCCGAGACCACCACCAGCGCCGGGACGGAAACCTCGCGGGCACAGCCTCCCGTTTCCCCCGAAAGCTGGCGGCTCCTCAGCTACAACCTGAAAAACTGGCTCACCATGGAGCGCGGTGGCCAGCCCGCCTCCAAACCCGAGGCCGAAAAACACGCCGCCGTTCGGCTCATCGCGCACCATCGCCCGGACGTTCTCGGAGTTTGTGAAATCGGCACCCCCGCCGACCTCGCGGACCTCCGTGAGCGGCTCGCCGCACATGGGCTGGACCTCCCGCACTTCGTCCACCACGGCGGGGCCGATCCCGTCCGCCACCTCGGCCTGCTTTCGCGTTTCCCCGTCATCCGCACCGACAAAGCCCCGCAAACGACTTACCAGCTCTCCGGCACCACCCACGGCATCCAGCGCGGCATTCTCGACGCCACCCTGCAAATCGGCTCCGACCGCTACCGCCTTCTCGGCGTGCACCTCAAATCCCGCCTCGATACCCCCGGAGCGGATCAGGCGCACATGCGGCTCGAAGAAGCCCGGCTCCTGCGCACCCACATCGGCGCCATTCTCCGCGACGCACCCGCAACCCGGCTCATCGTTTACGGAGATTTCAACGACACCCGCGATTCCACCACCTTCCACACGGTCAACGCCGCTCTCCACTGCCTGCCGCTCAAGGACCAACGCTCGGAAACCTGGACCTACCGCTGGACCGTCCCGGAAACCTACTCCCGCATCGACTTCGTTTTCACCGCCCCTGCACTGAAAGCCTCCTTCGATCCCGGAAACTCCCGCGTCATCGACGACTCCGAATGGTCGCTCGCCTCCGATCATCGCCCGCTTCTCGTCACCTTCCGGTATTTTGAACCTTTTGAATAGGATTTCCCGCGAAGCCGCAAAGTTCGTGAAGGGGTTCGCAAAGATGAAAATAAAACTCAGCGTTCCTCTCCGCGACCTCCCCGACTCCGCGTTTCGCTTGAACCTCAATCCATTTTCCAAAGCTTTGCGTTCCTTCGCGACCTTGGCGGCTTTGCGGTAAAAAACCCATTCGCAGCAAAGACAGGCGATCTCCAAAACGAGGAAGCTCCGTTCTACTACTGCAATCCACTTGCAAATAGAAGATTCCACCGCCACGTTCCGCCCATGCTTCACCGCTTCCTGCTCGCCCTGCTCCTGACGCTTTCGACCGTCGCCGCCGCGGATCTGAGAGTCGCGGTGCTGCATCCTTTGCTCGGCGACATGGTGCGTGAAATCGGAGGAAATCACGTGGAAGTCGTGGACCTCATCGGCCCGAAGGGCGATCCCCACCACTTCGAACCCACGCCCGAAAACCTCAAGCAGGCGGAAAATTGCCAACTTTATCTCGCCGCCGGCATGGGGCTGGAAGGCTACCTTCCCAAACTGCGGGGCGTCCTTGCCGGGCGAGCCCGGATCGTCGAGATCGGTGCCAGTCTCCCCGCACTGGAAGGAGCGTGCGAGGATCACGACCATGCCGGACATCACCACCACACCCTCGATCCCCATTGGTGGCACTCCATCCAGCTCTTCAGCCGCGCCACCCAGACCGTCGCCGACGCCCTAATCGCCGAGTCCCCGCAACACACCGAAGCATTCCTCCGGAACACCGCCGCCTATCGCGCCCGACTCGACGAACTGGAAAAATGGACGCGCAGGCAAATCGCCCGTATCCCCCGCCAGAATCGCCAGCTCGCCACCGCCCACGCCGCTTTCAATTACTTCTGCAAGGACTTCGGTTTCACTCCCATCCCCGTCCAGGGCGTCAACCGCGAACAATCCCCCGATCCCCAGCAACTGGCTAAACTCGTCCAGACCCTGAAATCCCACAAGGTCCTCGCCATTTTCCCCGAGCAGGAATCCAACCCGAAAATCCTCCAGACCCTCACCCAGGACACGGGCATCCGCCTCGGCCAGCCGCTCATCGCCGACGGCACCGGCGGAAAAACCTACGAGGAAATGGTGAAACAGAACGTCACGAACATCGTTGATGCCCTCTCGGACCGCTGACGTTCACGTCGGCGAGCGAAGAAAAAGGCGAAGAAAAAGGAAGAGCCGACGTGGACGTCAGCGGTCCACCCCTTACGCTACTTCTTCCATCGGCATGCTCGGACGCCTGCCGGACAACCACTCGCTCGGCGTGACACCGGTTTCCTCGCGGAAGGCTTTGGCGAAGTGGCTGAGGCTTTGGTAGCCGACTTCGAGCGCCACTTCGGTGACGTTCATCTTGCCGGATTCCAGCGCTTCGCAGGCGCGTTCGATGCGCAGGCGGCGCAGGTGACGCTGCAGCGTCTTGCCGGTTTCCTGGCTGACCCGGCGGGAAAGGTGATGCGGAGCCACGCCCACTTCCTTCGAAAGCGCCGTCAGATCGAGCGGTTGGTCGACGCGGGAACGCAGGATTTCGATCGCCCGGCGCACCGGGTCCTTGCCGCGTGCGACAGTGCAGAACCCCCCACCCGGATCTCCGGTTTTGCCACGATAGAGCCGTGTGGCCGCCCATTCCAGAATCTTGGCCTCGGCCAGAAGCTGGGACACGCCGTCCTGATCGGCCGCGCGTTCGAGCGCTTCGCAGAGTTCTTTTTCCCAAACGCCCATCAGGCCGCAGAAAGCGACCGAGCCGCCCTGCTCAAGCCAGCGACCGAGCTCGGGGTGCAGCCATTCCGCGCCCTTGCCGAAGCGCTCGCGCAGCCAGTCGCGGGAAAGCACCACCACTTCGAGCTGATGATTGCCGGGATAGCGCACGCAGGACCATTCGTCCGGCTTGCCGCCACCGGTGATCGCGTACATGCCCGGCTTGAGAACGAAACGATCCTTGTTTCCCCACACCAAGCCGCTGCCTTCGCGGTTGAGCCACAGCCAGACGGACCCCTGCGAGGAAACTTTCCATCGCCAACCGCCGGAGGAAGTCCGGCCTGTCACCCGGCCACAACGCAGGCCGCGGGCGTCTCCCCACCAGGCATCTCCCTTCTTCGGAGACGGTGAAACGGAACGGTTGAATGGATGCATAGGCGAAGCTGAGTTACTGAGAATGCATCTCAATAAATTTAGCTTGCCGATTTGTCCAGCGGGGTTTTCAGGAATTCCACCGAGGGAGATCGGGATAGAGGGAACTTCAACCGCGAATGGACGCGAATAAACGCGAATTCATCATGATTTTCAATGCTCGGGGAAATCCGGATTCCATTTCTCCGGGTACTTCCGGAATGACTTCAATCCGAAATATTCGCGTCCATTGGCGTTCATTCGCGGTTAAAAATCCGGATAAATCTACTTTTACCTGTCAGGAATTCATCAGGTCTTCGATTTCGTCGGCATCGAGGGGGATGGAGGCCATGAGGTCGGTGTTTCCGTTGGTGCCGATCACGACATTGTTTTCCAGCCGGATGCCGAGGTTTTCCTCACGGATGTAGATGCCCGGCTCGATGGTGAGCACCATGCCTTCCTCGAACGGTTGGTTCGGCGGGGAAACGTCGTGAACATCGAGCCCGAGGTGGTGGGAGGTGCCGTGCATGAAGTATTTTTTCACCAGCGGCTTGTCCGGCCCCTGTTCACGGGCTTGCCGGGCGGAAAAAAGCCCGAGGTTCACCAGTTCGCGCTCCATCAGTTCCAGCACCGCCGCCTGGTAATCGCGCGGGTGGTTCCCCGGGTAGAGCAGCGCGTTCGCGCCGTGCATCACGGAAAGCACCGCCTCGTAAACCTCTCGCTGGCGCTTGGTAAAGCGGCCGTTGACCGGCACGGTGCGCGTCATATCCGAGTTCCAGCCCGCGTATTCCGCCGCCACGTCCATCAGCAGCAGGTCGCCGTCGTGGCAAATCCGGTCGTTCTCCACGTAATGCAGCACGCAGGCGTTTTTCCCGCTGCCGATGATCGGAGAGTAGGCGAATCCACGCGATCCCCGGCGGACGAACTCATGCAGGTATTCCGCCTCGATTTCCCATTCGCCCACGCCCGGACGGATAAATCCGAGCACCCGGCGGAATCCCGCCTCGGTGATCTCGCATGCCTTGCGCATGATCTCGATTTCCTCGGTGGACTTCACCATCCGCAACCGGTGCGTCAACGGTGCGAGGCGCTCGTAGCGGTGCAGGGGATAACGCGCCTGACACTCGCGGATGAAGCGGGCGTTCCGCGTCTCCACCACCACCTGCGCGCGCAAATGCTCATTGGTGACGAGGTAAAGGTGTTCGGCCTGCGGAACCAAGCGGTGCAGGGTGTTTTCGAAACTTCCCAGCCACTCGACATGCTCGATCCCGGAAACATCGGTGGCCTGCTCGCGCGTCAGTTTTTCCCCTTCCCAGATCGCGATGTGCTCGCTGGTTTCCTTCACGAACAAAATCTCGCGGTCCTTCGGATCGTAAGCACCGGGCATCAGCATCAGCACCGTTTCCTCCTGCGCGACGCCCGTCAGGTAATACAGATCCGAGTTCTGGTAAAACGGCAGCGAGCCATCCGCGTTGCTCGGAAACACGTCGTTCGCATGGACGATGACCAGGCTGTTCGGCTTCAGCAAAGCGGCCAACCGTTCACGGTTCCGCACAAACAGCTCCGGGGAAATTCGTTCGTATCGCACGACGCCCATCTCACCTCATTCCGGACGGAAGATTCGAGAAAAAACCATGAGCCGGGAGGGACGGATTGGACAGATCCGACAAATTCGACGGATCAGGCGACCATCGCCTCCGGTTCTTCCTGCTCGTGGATGGTGGCGAGAAATTGCTCATATTGCACCAGCTCCATCCGGCCGTCGTGGTGCTCGATGATCGCCGTCAGGCTTTCCACCCAGTCTCCGGAATTGAGATAGTGCACCTCGCCGACCTGCTTGTTTTCCGGCGTGTGGATGTGGCCGCAAATGATGCCGTCGCATTTTTTTCGACGAGCGAGATCCTGAAGGAGTTCTTCGTATTGATCGACGAAGCTCACCGCCGATTTCACCCTCGCCTTCACCGCCTTACTGATCGAGTAGTATTCCTTTCCGCGCCACGCCCGCCAGTGGTTGTAGAGGCGGTTCACATGAAGCAGGAAATCGTAGCCGACCGCGCCAAGCACGGCGAGCCAGCGGTGATTGGTGGAAACGCTGTCGAAGCCATCGCCATGGATCACCAGATAGCGTTTCCCGTCCGGGGATTCGTGGATGTGCTCCTTGGTGAAACGAATCCTGCCGAACGTGAGCGGCAGAAAACGCTCCAGAATATCGTCGTGATTTCCCCGCAGATAGATCACCTCGGTGTGATCCCTTTCCGTCATCTTGAGAATCTTGCGGATCACCCGGCTGTGGCGGGCACTCCACTTGCCGCCGCGTCGCAAGGCCCAGCCGTCGATGATGTCGCCATTGAGCACCAGTTTCTCGCAGCGCAGGTGTTTGAGGAAATCCACCACTTCGTTCGCCTTGCTGTCGTGGGAGCCGAGATGGATATCGGACAGGAAAACGGTGCGACAGGAAAGTTTCGGGCGTTTGCCAATTTTTCGGATCATGGGATAAAACGTGCGGCGGGTAGCCGCGATTGTTTCGAGTTGTTTTTCAAATTCCCGGACGACCGCATCCCAACCGAGAGACGCCGTGGTTTCGCGCGCGGCGGTGCGCAGTCCGTGGTGGCGATGCAGCTCTACCGCTTCCAAGGCATGGCGTAGATAGGTCTCGCGATCTCCCTTTTCCGCGACAAAGCCGTTCTTACCATGCACCACGTAGCGGGCCGCGGCGGCGTAGCGGTAGCTCACCGTCACCAACCCACTGGCGAGACCTTCCAGCAACACATTCCCGAACGTTTCCGTCTCGCTCGGAAACAACAGCAGATCCGCCGAAGCGTAATGCCGAGCCAGTTCCTCGCCGACAAGCATACCGGTGAAATGAATCCACGGAAAATGTTCCTCCAGCTCCGCCCGCGAAGGCCCGTCACCGACGATCACACATTGAAGATCCGGAAATTTTTCGCGCATTTCCACGCAGGCATCGATCGCCAGTTCGAGATTTTTTTCCGGTGCCACCCGGCCCACCGCGATGACCACCGGAGATTCCGGAGTCGCGCCCCAACTCTCGCGCAACGACTCGCAGCGCTTCGCCGGTGAGAACAAACCCGTATCCACCCCGCGGCCGAGCAATTCCACCCGCTGAAATCCCTCGCCTCTCAAACGCTCGACCAGTTCCGGCGAAGGCGCGAGTGTGCAATCCACGTGCTGATGGAAGCGCTTCAGCCACGCCATCGCCGCCGGTTGCAGACCGGATAGAAAGTACTGGTCCATGTATTCGTGGAAATTCGTGTGGAAACCGGCCACGACCGGAATTCCCAGCGTCTTCGCCGCCTTCACCGCGGATCGGCCTAACAAACTCTCCGTCGCCACATAGACCACATCCGGGCGTTTCTTCCGCCAGCGTCCTCGCAACCGATACGCATCCGGCAGGCCCATCCGCACTTCCTTGTAGCCCGGCAGCGGCACGGACGCCGCCAGCGTCTCATGATCTCCCGCCGCCTCACCGGTGCGGATCACGTGGACCCGGTGCCCACGCAGGCGCAGCCCTTCCGTCAGACGCCCCAGCGTCATGGCCACGCCATTGATGTCCGGAGCGAAAGTATCCGTGACAATGTCGATTTTCATTCCGCGATGACCAAAACCGATCCACCTCCGACAAGCACGCCGCCAGCGGTGACGGTTCCGTCACGGGGAGAGCCAGTGGGGACACCGTCGCTCCATTCATTCATGTCCCATGTCCGCCTCGCTCCACATGCACCGCCACGCATTCCGTGTTCGGTAAAATGTGTTTCTCGATCGTCACTTTCACCTGACGGAGCGGATGGTGTTTCAGAAGGTGGTCCGCGATTTCCACCGCCAGCGTCTCGATCAGACGGCGTGGTCTTTCCGCCGCCAAGGCCTCAATTTCCAGCGAAACGGCGTAGTAGTCCACCGTGCGCGCGATATCGTCCTCCAGCCCGCCGAAATCCTGCGATGGGGTCATCAGCAAGGTGACGAGCAGGATCTGCGGTTCGCTCCGTTCCTCATCCGGCACACCGATGTGCGTGGAGACCCGGAGGCGGCGGAGTTCGATGACATCGGAGGCGTTCATGCGGAGAAAAAATGGCGGTCCAGTACCTCGCGCAGCAGCACGCGGGTCGGCTCGTTGAGGTTCAGTTGAAAAGCTTCTTCCGGAGAAACCCAGCGGAATTCCTGCGCTTCTTCATTCAGGCGCACGCCGGTGGACGCGGCGCGGGCGAGGTAGTTCAGCAGGATGAAATGCTCCGGTCGCTCGAACTCGGGCGAATCGATGCAATCCTGCACCATGACGAAACGGACGTCGGAAATTTCCAGCTCCGTTTCCTCGCGGATTTCGCGTCGCAGGGCATCGATGGCCGTCTCGCCGCGTTCGATCTTCCCGCCCGGAATCCCCCAACGGTTTCCCCACTTGTGCGTGCGGATCATGAGAATTTTCCCCGCACCATCGGCGATCAGCGCGCCCACCGTGGTCACCGGACGGGCGGAGGTTTTCCGACGGTCCAGCAACTGCCGGAGCACTCCGAGATCCGGAACCGTGAGATCCGGCTTCACCCCGGCGAGCACTTCCGCGTGGTGGTAGCCGGTCAGCACGGCGATGGAGGAAACGCCGCCGTGGCGCGCCGTTTCGATGTCGTGCGTCATGTCGCCGACGAAGGCCGTTTCCGCCGGGTCCAGCCCGTGGGTTTCCAGAATCCAGTGGATCAATGCGCGCTTGTCGAGCACCCCGGCATAAGTCGCCTCGAAGAAATTTTCGAAGCCGAAATCTTCCAACTGTCGTCGGAACGCCATCGCGTCCATCGATGAAAGCACGAAACAACGGATGCCCCGCGCCTTGCACCATTCGAGCTTTTCCCGCGCATACGGCAGCACCGTCACCGGCGTCAGAGCGCCATCGAAGGCCGGGCGGAAATGCGCCTCGATCTCCGTCAGCTCGATCTCCGGCAGGCACTCGGCGTAAAATTCCGAATACGGCAGACGGAAACTCCGGCGGAATCCCTCGCGATCCAGCGCCGCGAGACCGTATTTTCCCAACACCGCGTTGGTCGCCTCGATCACCGGCCCCATGTCGTCCACCAACGTGCCGGACCAGTCGAAGATGAGATTGCGAAACATGGGCGCGAATTTCGGGATTTCCGGCGTTCAGCCGAGCGTAAATTTCACGGACTTGATTTTCGCGGCACCGAACCGCTCCTGGATGCGCCTGAGAAGCAGTGGTTTCATCTGTTCGAGGTGGAAACGCATCGCCGGCTGCGTCACCCGCAACACCAGGTGGCCGGATTTCACCGATACCGGCTCGGTGTGGGAGGCGATGAAATCTCCCGCCAGTTCCTTCCAGATCGAACGGATTTCCTCCTCGTCGATGCCGTCCGCCGCACCCGCCTGCTTCAGGATCGCGTCGAGGAAGCGGCTCGCGAGATGAATCCCCGCGTTCAGGTCCTCCGGTTCCGGCGCGCCACGCCACTCCCGCAACAGCTCCTCGCGGATCCTGCTGGCGCGGTCACCGGATCTGGACGGCCTGCGTTTCAAGAGTCGCCATCGTCGCCGATCGCCTCGACCGGGCAACCTTCCATCGCCTCACGGCAAAGTGCGACTTCTTCATCGTTAATGGGTTGCTTGAAAACGTAAGAATACCCCTCGTCATCGGAGCGGGTGAAATTCGCCGGGGCGGTTTCGCGGCAGAGATCGCAATCGATACACTGGCTATCGACGTAATAGGCACCTGTCACATTCTCGGCATTCTTGTCTTCGCGGTCGGCCATTGGAGGAATTTTGGTTACCCTGCAGTGGTGCCCTTCCCGCCCCCGGCTTGCAACTGCATTTTTCTCGTCTTGCCCTCCGGCTTTCGCACTGGCCAAGTGGATTTCCCGCGTTTTATACCACTGCTCCCCACCATGACTTCCGCTCGCACACCCAACGACGATGAGCAGGAACCGCTTTCCGAGCGTCTTCCCGAGCCGGAACCTTCCGCGTCCTCACCCCAACCCGAGGAAGCGGACGCCTGGGACCTTGAATCGCCCGAACCTGTCTCCGATCCTCTTCCCGATCCTGAAAAAATTTCAGAAACCCCGGCCGATGAGGAAAACGAACTCGCGGAACCGGCGGAAGAAACCACCCCACCTGCCCCCGAAGTGGAGGGAAATCCCCCTTCCGCTCCCAAACGGGAAACCTTCAGCCGGATCGAAAAAGTCGGTCTCGTCGCCCTGCTGGTCCTTCTCCTCGGTGCGATCGCCTTCGTCGCCGGATTTTCCATTTTCCGCCTTCCCGCCGGGACCGAACTCACCGGTGACGGAAAATTCCCGGTCAAGGGCCGCAACCTCACGATCCAGAGCGCGGAAACCTTCTGGCGTGCTCCCATTACGACCGGCGATCATCCGGACCGCGTCCGGCTCGGCACCCAGCTCATCCCCGTGTTGAAAATGAAAGTGGAGGGCAAAAACAGCGCCCTGCGGGTTTTCTTCCGCGATGCCGAAGGCAACATCGCCGGCGACGGCATCAACCGCGCCATCACCGGACCGGGCATCGTCGAGATTTCCGCCTCCGTCGGCTTCAACGATCGCGGCATGCACGCCGCCTACCGTACCGGAGAGGGCACCCCTTGGAAAATCGAAGTTTACGAGGGCCCCTCCACCGCCGCATCCAGCCCGGAATTCCGGAAAATCTACGAAACCTACGTCTCGACCCATCTGCACTGACCCATCATGTCCACTCAGGAAATCACCCCGCTCGTGCCACGCGAAGGTTGGCATGTCATGCATCTCTTCTATCACGTCGAACACTCGCAATGGGCGCTCTACACGGATGAGGAAAAACGGCAGGCGAAAATCCGCCTCACCGAGCTGGTGCAGGAAATCCGCGCCACCCCGGACACCCACCTGCTCATTTTTTCCGTCGCCACTCCCAAGGCGGACCTCGGGTTCATGCTGCTCACACCGGACCTCCAGGTGGCGAACGCCTACGAAAAACAACTCACCCTTTCCCTCGGCCCGGACATTCTCCAGCCCACGTATTCCTACCTCTCCATGACCGAGAGCTCCGAATACACGACCACTCGCGAGGAATACGCCGCCGAAACCCTCATCGGCGAAAAAGGCCTCACCGAAGGCAGCCCGGAATTCGAAGCCGCCCTCACGGAATTCGATACCCGCATGGCCCACTACCTCCAGCACCGTCTCTATCCGGTCCTGCCGCCGTGGCCGATCATCTGCTTCTATCCGATGTCGAAACGCCGCAGCGGCAACGACAACTGGTATTCGCTCGATTTCGAAGCGCGCAAGGAATTCATGTCCGGCCACGCCCGGGTCGGCCGCACTTACTCCGGCCGCATCCTTCAGCTCATCACCGGCTCCACCGGTCTCGATGAACACGAATGGGGCGTCACCCTGCTGGCCAAGGACCTCATCGACGTGAAAGCCATCGTTTACGAAATGCGCTTCGACGAAGTCTCCGCCCGCTTCGGCGAATTCGGCGACTTCTACATCGGCATGCAGCTCCCGCTCGACGTGTTGTTCCGCAGGCTGTGCCTGTAATCAGACCACTGGGAGCGCGGACTTCAGTCCGCCCCCATTTCGCAAAGCCGATGCCAAAGCGAAGCCAAGCGGACTGAAGTCCGCGCTCCAATTATCGCTCCATTTCCCTCATCTCTTCGCTCATCAGATCCATCAGACGCTTCATGTCGGAGAGATGGCGGCGGAGACGTTCCTCGGAATTATCCCTCGGACCGTGTGGCGGAGGCACCTGCGGCCTCCGTCTTTGTCCCGGTTCGCGTTGCGTCATTCGCGGTTCATCGCGCGGAGCGGCCGCGAGCTGCGCCCGGGCCTGAGATGGATCAACCGGTGTTTTGATCAATAACTCCTCCAGCGCCGCCGCAGGCATCACGAACGAACGGGTGCGATCCGCCCTCGCCAGCGTGATGCCCAGCGCCCGTCCATGAAGGTCCACCACCGGACCGCCGACCTGATTCGGCACGATCCGCATATCCGTCTGGATCGCGCGAGAAAAGGAACCGCGCACCTGGCTGATATCGCCGCCCATCCGCTCCATCTGGGCCAATCGCGGATTCCCCATCTGGCGAAACTGCGGCCGATTTCCCAAAACTACCTCGACGATTTTTTCCTGATCGCCGGATTTCAATAACATCTTCACCCGCTCGCCCGGTTGCGTTCCCGTCAGCGCGTTTTTCAGTTCGGACAATCCGGAGATATCGCGGCTGCCGATCTTGAGGATGATGTCTCCCGCTTTGAGCCCTGCCTGGGCCGCACCCGATTTCCGGTCCAGCTCGGCGATTTTCACACCCGGCCCCTCAAAACCCGGTTGTCCGTAAACGCCGAGATATGCCTGATCCGTATCGCGCAGATTCCTCTCCAGCACGCTCACCACCCCGAAGGCGGCAAGCCGTCCGTCCGGCATGGATGCCGCGATGAACGTGCCCAATGTCGGAGATTCCCGGAACCACCGGATCGGAGTGAGGGGATCGCCCTCAACTTCCAGCACCGCGAGATCCTCTTCCGGATAGACGCCCTTGACGGTCACCGAGCGCAACTCGGAATTCGCTCCTTCCACGCGCATCTCGCCGCGTTTCGTCGCGATTTCACTCCACTTGGTGACGATCGTTTTTCCATCGCCCACCACCGTTCCATACGCGGAACGCCGCATGCCCACCCACACGCGCACGGTGGATTCCGCCGCGGTTTGCAAAGCAGGCGTCAATGCCACGTTGAAATCCTCCGACTGTTTTTGGACAGCGGCTTTTTCATCGGGCCGCATCAGAAGGATATCGTCCTGCGCCAATGCCACTCCGGGCAAAAGAGCACACAGAAAGAAGCTGCGAAGAGGTTTCATTTTACCTGTTTCGGGAAATTTCATTCTTGCTGATAGAGCGCGTCGCGTCGCGCAAGGGTAACGTCCATTTCCAGTTTCTGTCCATCGCGCTGGACTTCGACTCTAATCTGATCTCCCGGCTGGCGCTTGGCGATCACCTGCATCAGCTCCTGACCTTCGCGGATTCTTTCGCCATCGATGCTCTGGATAATATCGCCCACGCGGATGCCCGCGGCAGCGGCCGGGGACCTCGGAAAAATCGTTTCCACCAACACTCCCACACGTCTTGAAGGTCCCATCCCAACGCCCAGCACCGGCATTTCCGGATTGGCGAAGGGATTCATCTGGAGCGTACCCCAGGTTTCTCCCGACTTTAATCGGTCCCAATCCTCCCGAAAACCATCGATTCCCGCGTGATTGTTGTTCGAGAGCGAATGCCCGATCGACGAGTGAATCCCCACGATTTTCCCTTCCAGATCGAAAAGCGGCCCGCCGGAATCCCCGCCGATCAGCGTGCAGTCCGAGGTGAAGAAATTACCCGGCCCCTTGGAAACCACATGGCCGAACCGCACCGGAGGCGTCCGCGCCGCGTCGAAGCCCGTCGAGTGCCCGAGCGCCACCACCCAGTCCCCCGCATCAAGTCGCCGGGAACCTCCCATTTTCACATACGGCCATGGACCTTTTTCGAGAATCTGCACCATGGCGATGTCCTTGGAGTAATTCGCTCCGAGCACCTTGCCGCGCGTTTCCCTGCCATTCGGGAACACCACCGTCACTTCCGCCGCACCCTGAATCACATGCGCGGCGGTAAGGATCAACCCGTCTTCCGAAGTGATGACCCCGGAGCCGGAAGAGCCGAGTTTTTCCGAAAGCAGCGCCACCGTCGCCGGAAGGTTTTTTTCCGAAACGCTCTTCACCTTCGCTTCCAGTGAAACGAGATCGTCCAACGTCTTCACCGCTTGCCGCGCCCCGGCGGGAGACACACCCACGACCAGCCCGAGGACCACGGCGTAAAAAATGGGGAGGAATTTCGAAACTTTCATGGTTGGTAGCATGCTGAGCGATGCGAACGGCGGGATTCGTCTGAAGTCCGCCCGTCGCGCATCCGAGCGGCGAATCTTCCTCCTGCTGCGTTTTTCAACCGCTTTCGGGGTGGAAGGTTTCACCGACGTGGCGTAATAAAAACCAAGCCGATGCCAAAACGCAACCCGTCCGAGACATCACCCCGTCGCAATCAGCCGAAAAAAAACCGTGCTTCCAGCTCCCCGGGCGTGGTTTCCCTCCTGCTTTTCTGGCCCTTTCACCTTTTCCACCTCTTCACCCGCCCGCTGCCCACCTCCCTCCGCTGGACCGCGCGGCTCTTCGGCTACCCCGCCGTCGCCGGTCTCTACGGCCTCCTTTTGCTCGCCATCGTCTACGGCACCCGCGCCCAACGCTACGACCTCGGGAAAATCCACGTCATGCCCGAGCGCTCCATCATCTACGACCGGCAGGGCGAGGAAATCGGCCGCATCCACGGCGAAAAACGCTCCATCGTCCCGCTGGACCAGGTTTCCCCGCACTTCAGGAAAGCCATCCTCGCCCGCGAGGACGAGCGCTTTTACCAGCACGGCGCCTTCGATACCATCGGCATCGGCCGCGCCATCGTGAAAAACCTGCAAGGCAAACGGGAAGGCGCATCCACCATCACCCAGCAGCTCGCCTCCGATATTTTCCAGCTCAAGCGCGGTGAACAACGCGGTGCCACCCTGCGTCAGCTCAACCGCAAATGCCTCGAAATCGCCATCGCTCTCCGCCTCGAATCCGCCCTCACCAAGGACGAAATCCTCGAAGCCTACATCAACCAGATCAACTGGGGCCGCCAGATCAAAGGCATCGGTGAAGCCTCCCGCATTTACTTCGAAAAACATCCCTCCGAACTCACCCTCTCCCAAGGAGCCATGCTCGCCGGCATCGTTCGCGGCCCGGACGCCTTCAACCCCTTCCGCTCCATCACCGCCGCCACCCGCGAGCGCGACACCACACTCGCCCGCATGGTCGATGCCAAGGCCATCACCGCAGCCGAAGCCGAGACCGCGAAAAAAGAACCCATCGTCATCCGCCCCGTCGGCCGCCGCGCCAGCCACGAATCCTACGCCATGGACGCCATCCGCCGGGATCTCGAAATCATTCTCGAAAAGGAAAACATCGAGCTCGGCGGCCTCGACATCACCACCACCATCGACATGCGCGTCCAGCGCCACGGCGAACAGGCCATCGATAAAAAACTCCGCCAGATCGAATCCCTCTCCGGCTACCGCCACCAGACCCGCGCCCAATGGCAGAAAATCCCCGCCGAATCCCGCGCCGAGCCCGCCTACATCCAGGGCGCCGCCGCCGTCATCGAAAACCGCACCGGAGCCATCCTCGCCCTCATCGGCGGCCGTGATGCCGACGAATCCCGCTACCACCGCGCCATTCAGGGAGGCCGCCCCATCGGCTCCATTTTCAAACCCTTCGTTTACCTCTCCGCCTTCGATCGCGGCCTGCGCCCCGACACCCGCATCAGCGACGGCCCCATCAACCCCGGCGAAATCAAAGGCGCGGGCAACTGGCGCCCACGGAACTCCGACGGCACCTTCGGCGGTATGTTTCCCGCCTCCTACGGCCTCGTCCGCTCGCGGAACACCATGTCCGTCCGCATCGGAAACTACGCCGGAATCGCCGGAGTCAAGGAAACCGCCCGTCAGGTCGGCTTCGGCACCCGCATGCCAGAGCGCCCCACCTCCTTCCTCGGCACCTTCGAAGCCACCCCGCTCGAAGTCACCGCCGCCTACACCATCTTCCCCAACGACGGCCACCGCTACCGCCCCTACCTCATTTCCGAAATCAAGGACCGCGACGGCAACGTCCTCTACTCCACCAAGCCCCTCGGCTACGCCGCCGCCAAATCCGGCTCCAGCTGGTCCGTCGCCCGCATCCTCCGCAGCGTCACCACCACCGGCACCGCCGCCTCCGTGAAACGTCTCGGCTTCGACAAACCCTGCGGCGGAAAAACCGGCACCACCAACGACTATAAGGACGCCTGGTTCGCCGGCTACACCTCCTCCCTCACCTGCACCGTCTGGGTCGGCCTCGACAGACCCGCCAAAACCATCCAGGGCGGCTACGGCTCCACCCTCGCCCTCCCCATCTGGGTAGACATCATGAAAACCGCCGATCGTCTCGGCTACAAAGCCGGTGAACTCGACAGCAAGGTCAAGCTCACCAGCGTCGAGCTTTGCCGCCTCTCCGGCAAGCGCGCCACCGCAGGTTGCCGGGAAAACGAAACCGCCTACACCGACCAAGTCCCCGTCGATACCGTCGTTCCCGCCAACGACTTCTGCCCCATCCACCCCGCCCGCGCCCAGGCCGTGGACGAATCCGCCCTTGCTCCCGAACCCGCTCCCGCCCCTTCCCAAGCCCCGCTCCGCGCCCAACCCGTCGAGGAATACCCCGAGCCCCGCCGCCCCATGCGCGCCATCCCGGTGGAAGAATGACCCTGGACCGCGGCAGCCTTGCTGCCGCTTTGGGAATCCGCAACCTACCGCAGGATAACGTCATTCATCCACCCTGAATTTTCCAAGGCTTGCCCGCGTCCATACGGGTCGCCAGCATGCCCCGGAAACCTCCACTCGTTCCCTTGTCCACCTGGCGTCCCATCCCTCGCACCCCGCTCTGGCAGCGCCTGCTTCCCGGCTGGTCCCACGGGATCGTGAAATTCGGATTCATCCTCTCGATCCTCGGCCTGCTCGCCGTCGGAGGACTGACGTTTTTCTACTTCATCCTCGCGATGAAATTCGACATGGCGGAAGTCGCGAAACTGCCCGAAGGCATCACCTACTACGACCGGCACGGAGGAGAAATCGTCGCTCCGGGACGCGGCGGGCGGAAACTGGTAAAACGCGAAGACATCCCCGATTTCCTCGTCAAAGCCCTGCAGGCACGCGAAGACGCCCGGTTTTTCGAACACGGCGGAGTCGACGTCCGCGGATTGATGCGCGCCACCGTCCGAAACCTCAAGGACCGGGATTTCACCCAGGGCGCTTCCACCCTCAGCATGCAGCTCGCCCGCAACAGCTTCAAGATGCGGCAAAAATCGCTGCACCGGAAATTCCTCGAAATCGCCCTCACCCTCCGGCTCGAAGCGAACTACTCGAAGGACGAAATCCTCACCCATTACCTGAACCGCATCTACTTCGGCTCCGGTGCCGACGGCATCGAGCAAGCCGCCCGCACCTACTTCGGCAAACCCACCCGCGAACTCGACCCCGCCGAATGCACCATGGTCGTCGGCATCATCCGAGGCCCCCACATTTTCTCCCCCCTCAGAAACTTCGGCGCCGCCAAGGAACAGCAACGGCAGACACTCAACCGGATGATCTCCATGGGACTCATCACCGCCGACGAGGCCAAAAACATCGGCGACATGCCCATCAAGCTCGCTCGTGACGAAGATCAGGACACCCAGCGCTCCTACGCCCTGCAAGCCGCACGCCGCGAAATGGAACGCATCCTCGAAGACCTCGACCTGCCCGACGGCGGTCTGCGAGTTTACACCACCCTCGATCAAGCCTGGCAGGAACGCATCGAACGCGAACTCAACCGCGCCGTCGAAGCACTCGAAAAAGAAAAATCCTGGAAACACCCCGTGCCCGCCACCTTCCAGCGCGGGCAACAACCCGCTTACGTCCAATACGCCGCCGTCACCACCGACCTCCGTACCGGCGGCATCCTCGCCCTCATCGGCGGGCGGGATTTCGGCCACTCCCGCTTCGATCGCACCCGCACCCGGCGCGATCTCGGCTCCGCTTTCGAACCCTTCGTCGCCGCAGCCGCAGCCGAGCGCGGCAAGCTCGTCCTGCCCGGAAAACCGGTGCAAACCGGCCGCCAGATCGGCCCCGCGGAAGTCGAGCGTCTCGCCCGCCGCTGCGGCATCGCCGGTCCCTTCCTCCAGACCGAAGACCTCTTCCGAGGCTCCGTCGCCGCCACCCCCATGGAAATGTCGGTCGGCCTCGCCACCCTCGGAAATCGCGGCAAGCGCCCGAAACCCTACCTCATCCGGGAAATCCGCGACGCCTCCGGAGAACTCGTCTATCAAGGAAAACCCCAGCTCACCCAGGCCCTGAGCCCCGCCGCCGCCAGCGAAGCCACCGGCATCCTCATCCCCCACGCCGGCACCCGCGTCTTCACCGGCGCCACCGGCTCCGAACGCGAAGCCTGGACCCTCCGCCTCGGCCCCGGCGGAGCGACCGCCATCTGGATCGGCTTCGACAAACCCGCTGCCATCGCCCCGGAAAAACGCCTGAAATCCCTCCTCGACGAATTCGTCATCCGGCTGGGAAATGATAGGTGATTTTTTCCTAACCACAGAGATCACAGAAAACACAAAGAATCAGGAGTGGTTTTCTTGATCGGAATTCCCAAACCTTGTGGGCGCTTATAAAAGTTGAAATGACTGTATCCAAAAACCTCTTCCTTTTGTGCTTTCTGTGATCTTTGTGGTTCCCCAATCCAACAACTATCAGTTATTCTCTTTTCTTTTCCTGGTACCTGTGTTTTGTGGTCCGCAATGAAAACTCGAATGACCGAAGCGGAAATCAAAGGCATTTGTGATTTCGTGAGACAGACCAGCTATGACATTCACGCTTACCACGGTCACGGCCATCTGGAGAAAGTTTATGAAAACGCGCTCGCCCATCGGCTGAGGAAAGCCGGATTCCACATCAGGCAACAGGAGCCGATCAAGGTTTACGATGAAGACGGCACACCGATCGGACACTATTTCGCCGACATTCTGGTCGATGACTGGCTCATTCTCGAGCTGAAAGCCGTCAAGGCACTTGCCCCGGAACACACCGCCCAAGTTTTCGGATACCTGAAATCCGCAAAACTCAAACATGGCCTCCTGATCAATTTCGGTGCTTACCGCTTCCAGATCCACAAATACGCGCTTTGAAACGAAAGGACCGGCATCGTTCATTTTCAACCACAGAGATCACAGAAAACACAAAAGGAAGAGGTTTTTGGATACAGTCATTTCAGTTTTCATTGGTTGACCGCAAAGCTTGGAAATTTCGGGTAAGAGAGACCTCATCAATATTTTGTGTTTTCTGTGATCTCTGTGGTTCCTCCCCCTCTCCAAAAACCCCCTCCCGCAAACCCCTTTGACACCCACCACCGAATTCTGCATCCTGAACGAATGCAGGCGATGCAGTTCGAACAATCCGTGATTTCCATCCTCAAGCGCGAACAGCGGTTTGACCCCCACGCCTACTTTTTTCTCAAGGACGCGCTGGATTTCACCCTGAAACGTATCACCGAGAACGGAGCGAACGCCTCGTCCCACGTATCCGGCCCCCAGCTTCTCGCGGGATTCCGCGATCTCGCCCTCCAGCAATTCGGCCCCATGGCCTCCACCCTGATGCAGGAATGGGGCGTCCGGAAATGCCAGGACGTGGGCGATATGGTCTTCCACCTCATCGAGGAACAGGTTTTCGGAAAACAGGAATCGGATCGCCGCGAGGACTTTTCCGAGGTTTTCCCCTTCGAGGAATCGCTCATCGAGCCCTACCTCCCCCGCTCGCGCAAGCCCGCCGCCAAGCGTAAGACCTCCACCGCGACGCGCTGAAATCCTTACCCGTTTCTTGGAAGAAGCGGCGGAACCGGAGGAATATTGGGCACCGGTGCCTTTCGCGAGCCTCTCTTATCGAGCATGTAGGCGACCCACGCGAATCCCAGAAGCCCGAGAAATCCGCCGCCGCCAATCGTCGTCGCCGTCAACAGCCCGATCACGAACGGCTGGAAAAACAACCACCCGATCATCAGGTTTCCCGGATCGCTCTCATACGGGTGCAGCGCGAGGCGCAATCTCGACCTCGCCAGCGACAGCGATTGAAAAACGCAGCACACCACCGCGCTCACCGCCGTCAGGTGATAGAACCAGCCGCATCCCTTCGATAGAAGCGCGCTGCCCACCAGCGTGATCGCCGCAATCGCCGCCCCTGAACCGGCGAGCAGTGACAAAATCCCCAGCTTCGCCGCGGTTTTCCGATACGCGGAAGCCCCGATCGCCATGGCGCTCAGCATCGCCCCGCCTCCCAGCACCGTGCTCGCGCATGCCAGCTCATGCCCCCATTCCACACCACCCACCATGTAGCGCACCACCACGTAAGGCAGGAGTGAGCAGAAGGTCAGCGCGCAAAGCCCCCATAGCGTCAAAAATTTCCCGAACACGATCCGCCAGCGGCTCAGGCTCGTGAGTTGCAGCAACTCGTGATTCGCCTCCTCCATCTCCGGCTTCATCAGCCACAGCCCGGTCAGCGGCATCAGCAGCATGCAGATCACCCCCGCGACCACCCAGAACGGCCCCGAGGTAAAAAGCATGAACACATTCAGCATGCCCGGATCGGTCACCCGATAAAGATTACTCCCCGCTTTCAACTCCACGGAAACCGCCAGCACCGCGATCACCTGGATGACCAGAAACGGATAGACGAAGCTCGCCTTGCGCATCCCCTGGCGCAGCTCCTTCACCGTCATCGGCCCGAACGATTCGGACAGGTCATTTTTCCACATGGACTCCAAGCGGACGCAGACTGCCATCCGTCACCGGAGGGTGCAAGCGCGCAGGCTGCCCCGCCCTTTCCAGAAATCTCCAACACAGGTAAGCCGCGCCCCACGATGCCAATCCGAACGCCCCCAACCTCAGGATCATTCCCGGACCTTCGAAAAACGGATGCCAAAGCCCGGGAAGCACGAACCCGATCAGCAACGGCATCGGCGTGTGAAACAGATACAACCCGTAGCTCAGTTTCCCGATGTGCTGGATCGCCGGATGATCCAGCAGTTTTCCCCACCACCCGCGCCAGCCCGCCTGCGTTTCGGAAATCAACGCCGAGAACACCACCGCGATACAAGTCTGCTGGAAATAGCGGAACCCCGGCACCGGAGACGAAAAATCCTCGAAACCCCGTAAAACCAGATACCCCGCCAGCCCCACGAGGCCCACCCGCCGCCATCTCCCGTCCCCCGCCGGAACGCCCTTCGCCAAGGTCCACGCCAGCAACGCACCGATGCCGAAGTAATCGAACGCGCACAGCGTGATCGCCTGCGGATGCAGCACCGATGGAAAAAACGCCTCGCACACCCAGCGGGACACGGGCGAAAGCGCCGAAAATCCCACCAGCGCCCAACCCAGCCACCGCATCGGCACCCAGTAGATCAGCAGCGGAAACAGAAGATACATCTGCATCTGGATCGCCAACGTCCAGTAATGCGCCGTCCCCGACGGCCAGCCCGGCAGATATGTCATGTGGAAATTCGAGACATGGCCGAGATACAGCCACGGATGCGCCACGATGTCCGAAGCCCCCACCAGCATCGCGAAAAGCATCGCCGCGTAGCACGGGATCAGAATCCGCGTCAGCCGACGTTTCATGAAATACCCGTAGGCCCGCAGCCGCCACGGCGAGCCGATCGCATCGCCCGCGTGTTTTTCCCGCAGCAGCACCCGCCCAATCAGGAAACCCGTCAGCGTCAGGAAAAAGAACAGCCCGATCTCGAACGGAAACTTCCCGCGCCACTCCTCCGGAGCCCAGTGATGCCACATCACCCCGAGCACGGCGAACGCCCGCCAACCATCCAACTGTGTATTTCTTTCTGCTGACAAACCGGTCCGCAGACGTTCCACACCCTCCCCCGCCGTCGCAAGCCAAATGCCCGTTTTCCATCCCTGAAATAAAATCGGGAATATTTCAGCCCCCGCCGTCTCTACCGATAGTGACATCTCTGAAGGCACTCCTCGCACTGATGCTAGGGCTGGCATTCCAGCTCAGTCAGGCGCACACCGGAGAAGTGCCCGCCCAGAGCCAGCGCTGCGCGTGCTGCTGTTTGGAAAAAGCACCCTCCCAGCCACGCCCCGCGCCGCCCGTCACCGTCGGAGTGACTCAGGAAAACGTCGCCGCCATCCCTGCGGAAGAGCCGGACATCCCCGTCGCCAATCCCCCTTCACCCCTCCCTTCCGTCATTGCCGGAGGACCGGTCGCCCTTTCTTTTTCCGGCTACCCCGGAGTGCGGCTCTCCATCGTTTTTTGCAGCTACCTTCTGTGAGTGAGCGCCTTTCCCAGGCGAACCGTGCCCGGCCATTTCCCCGGGCCGTTTGGACATTCCCTCGAACCACCACTCACATGAATCATGAAATTCCATACCCTTTTCGTATGCGGCACCTTGCTGTCCGCCGCCCTAGCGCACGCTCGCGCACCTGAACAAAGGACCACCGACACCCACGTCGGCTCTACCCGGACCGCTGACGTTCACGTCGGCCCTGCCCGCCTCACCCCCTCATGGCTCTCACGCCTGAGAACGGAAGCCGCCGCCGCCCACCCTGCCAGCGCCGCCTCCCGGGAACGCGCGAAAGCCAACGCCGCCGAGACCCGCTCCATCTACCTGTGGGAAGACCCCATGGTCGGCCTCAGCCTCATGCCCGCCGACCGGATGATGCGCCGCAGCGAAGGCGACATCAGCCTGATGATCGAGCAACCCCTGCCGAAGCCCGGCGTCTATGAGGCCAGCCGCTCGAAAGCCGCCGCGATGCACCGCTACGGCGTGCAGCAATCCCGCGCCACCTCCCTCGCATCCGGCAGCGCCGCCGCCCGCACCGCCATCGAGCTGGCACTCGCCGACGAAGCCATCTCCCTGCAAGCCCTACAGCTCGAATGGCTCCGCGAAATGACCGAAAACGCCCGCCAGCGCGCGCTCGATCCCGATGCCACCAGCATGGAATCCCTGCGCCTGCAAAGCGAACTGACCCGGGAAACCGAGATGCTCCACGCCGCCCGGCGCACCCGCGCCAGCCTCGCCCAAAAGCTCAATCTGGAACTCGGACGCTCCGTCAACGCTCCGTGGCCCGAGCTGCGGCTTCCCGAAAAATCGCTGCCCGTCCCCATCGCCAGCTCCGAGATCGCCCGCATCTCAGCGAAAAGTCCCCGGATTCTCGCCATGAAAGCCATGGCCGATGCCGCGCATGAAGAAACCCGCATGGCGGACCGCGAACGCCAACCCGGATTCGCCATCACCACCGGCACCAATCTCTACTCCGGCGGTGATTTTCGAAGCGCGGAAATCGGCGTGAAGCTCAATCTCCCATGGTTCAACGACCGCTCCTATCGAGCGAAGGTCGATGCCGCCCGCCATCAGGAAAAAGCCGCCGAAGCGGATGTGGCCACCATGACCCGGGAAATCAAAGCCGAAGTCCTCACCGTCGTCGCCGAGATCGCCAACGCCGCCGCGCAGGCCGACGCCTATTCCGGTGACATCCATACCAGATCCCGCCTCGCCAGCGAATCCGCACAAAGCTCGTGGCTCAGCGGCGGTGCCCCGCTCAATGAACTGCTGGAGGCCAGACGGATGCTCTTTTCCGTTCGCCTCGACCAACGCCGCTTCATCGCCATGCAGCTCGCCGCCCTTGAAGAACTCAACCTTCTCGTCCCCAGACCATGAAAACACTTCTCACCATTCTCATCACCGCCTCCCTCACCGCTGCCGCCGCCTGGTGGCTGCTCAAGCCGGACACCACACCCTCCGCTTCATCCCGCCAGCCGCTCTACTATCAGAGCGCCATGCACCCGTGGATCAGGAGCGACAAGCCCGGCCGCTGCACCATCTGCGGCATGGAGCTCACCCCCGTCTATGCCGAAACCGAAAACGCCGCCGCTGCGGGAAAAAACCTCGTCACGCTCACCCACCAGCAGACGAAGATCCTCGGCGTCCGGACCAGTGCCGCGAAAAAACAACCCCTCGTCCGCCATCTCGACGTCACCGGCGTGATCGATGACGACGAGACCCGCCACCGCATCCTTTCCGCCTACGTCCCCGGCCGCATCGACAAGCTCACCGTGAATTACCTCGGTGCCGAAGTCACCGAAGGCGAACCGCTCGCGGAAATCTACAGCCCGCAACTGCTACAGGCCGAGCGCGAATACCGCCAGCTCAGCGGTGAACTCAAACGCGCCGCCGCCCTGCGCCTGCGCCAAATGGGCCTCACACCCGGCCAGATCCACGCACTCGACGAAAAACCCGCCGAAGCACTCACCTCCCAGCTCCTCGCCCCGATGACCGGCACCGTCGTCGCACGCGAGATCTACGAGGGGCAATACGTGGAAACCGGCGAAAAGCTCTTCGAAATCGCCGACTTTTCCACCATGTGGTTCCGCTTCGACGCCTACGAACAGGACCTTTCATGGTTGGAAATCGGACAACCCGTCAAGGTGACCGCCACCAGCCTGCCCGGTAAAACTTTTGAAGGAAAAATCTCCTTCATCGAGCCGAGCTTCAACGAAGCCACCCGCAGCACCAAAGTGCGCGTCGAACTCCCCAATCCCGACCTCCTCCTGAAACACCGCGTCACCGCGGACGGACGGATCGAAGTCCGCACCGAGGACGTCCTCACCATTCCGAAATCCGCCGTCATCCAGACCGGCACCGAAGCGTGGGTCTATGTCGATCAGCAGGGAGATACCTACGAACAACGGCTGGTATCGCTGGGCCGCCGGGGAGACCTCGACGTCGAAGTCACCGGCGGATTGAGCGAGGGCGAAAATGTCGTCACCACCGGCACCGTGCTCATCGACGGGCAGGCCGAGCTTCAGCACCCCACCCACCGCGAACAAACCTCCGCCGAAGCGTCCCCCGCTCTCACCCCCGCGCAGCAGGCCGCCCTCCGCGATTTCCTAACCACCTCGGACGCCATGTCAGCGGCACTGGCCGACGACGATCTGGAAAAATTCAACACCGCCAAGCAACACGCCGGTCACGTCACCCAAGCGTTCACCACCGCTTTCGGAGATTTCCCGAAGCTCGCCGCGGCCTCGGATTTTCCGGATTTCACCGAGATCAAAAAAGCGCGTGAAGCGTTTTTCAACTGGTCCATGCCCGCCGTGGAAACCCTGCTGGAACTGCAAGTCCCCCTCGAAGGCTTCCAGCTTTGGGAATGCCCCATGGTCCATGAAGCCATCCCGATCCCCGGGAAGCTGGGACGCTGGATCCAGTCCGCCAACCGCGAAGGCCGGAACCCCTATTTCGGCAAAGCCATGCTGAACTGCGGTGATCCCATCAAAGGAGGTGCGAGATGATCGAAAAAACCATTCGCTGGTGCCTCGGGAACCGCTTTCTCGTCGCATGCGCCACCCTGCTCATCGTCGTGCTCGGCATCCGCGCCGTCTATCGGACACCCGTGGACGCCATCCCCGACCTCACGGAAAATCAGGTCCTCGTCTACGCCGACTGGATGGGCCGCAGCCCGCAGGAAGTCGAGGATCAGGTGACCTATCCCCTGTCCACCGGCCTGCAGGGACTCAGCGGCGTGAAGGAAGTCCGGGCGAATTCCATGTTCGGATTTTCCCTCCTCACCATCATCTTCGAGGATGACGTCGATCTCTACTTCGCGCGGAACCGGGTGCTGGAACGGCTGAACTTCCTGCAAAACCAGATGCCGGAAAACGTCGCCCCACAGCTCGGCCCGGACGCCACCGGCCTCGGGTGGGTCTATCAGTATTATCTCGATGTCGATCCGGAAAAGCTCGAAAACGGCACCGACCTCACCAGCCTCCGCTCGCTTCAGGACTGGCACATCCGCTATCAGCTCTCCAGCGTGCAGGGCGTCGCCGAGGTCGCGAGCATCGGCGGCTTCGTGAAGCAATACCAGATCGAGCTTTCCTCCACCAAAATGCGCGAGCGCGGCGTCACGATGATGGAAGTGATGGAAGCCGTGAAAAACTCCAACCTCAACGTCGGCGGAAAAGTCGTCGAGGAAAACGGCGTCGAATTCATCCTTCGGGGCATCGGCCTCGTCACCGGAGAAAAGGATCTCGAACGGGTCACCATCAAGTCCATGAACGGCACCCCCGTTTTCCTCAAGGACATCGCAGACATCCGCATCGGAGGAGACTTCCGGCGCGGCACCCTCGATCTCAACGGCCGCGAAGTCGTCGGCGGCACCGTCATCATGCGCACCGGTGAAAACGCCAAGGCCGTGATCGAACGCGTGAAGGAAAAAATCGCGCGGATCGCCCCCAGCCTGCCCGAAGGCGTGACCATCAGGCCCTTCTATGACCGCAGCGAACTCATCGACAACACCATCGACACCCTCAAGCACGCCCTGCTGGAGGAAATCCTGTTAGTCACCCTCGCCCACATTCTTTTCCTCTGGCACTTCCGCAGCATCCTCATCGTCACCCTGCCGCTGCCGATCTCCATTCTCATTTCCTTCCTGCTGATGAAGGAATTCGGCATCACCAGCAACATCATGTCCCTCACCGGCATCGCCATCGCCATCGGCGTGCTGGTGGACGCCGCCATCGTCGTGACCGAAAACGTCATCCGCCATTGCGAAAAAGCGGAAGAGGAAAAAGGCGCGCGGCTCGATTCCAAGGAAACATGGAACGTCACGCTCGCAGCCTGCCAGCAGGTCGGACGCCCGATTTTCTTCGCGATGGCCATCATCATCCTCGCCTTCGTCCCCGTCTTCGCGCTCAGCGGGCAGGAAGGAAAACTGTTCCATCCGCTCGCGTTCACCAAGACCTTCGCCATGATCGGCTCCACGCTGTTAGCCGTCACGCTGGTTCCGGTGTTGTGCTCCGTCTTCGTCAGAGGGCCTTTCCATTCCGAGGATAAAAACATCGTCATGAAATTCCTGCTGAAGCTCTACGAGCCCACGCTGGACTGGGCGCTGAAGCACCGGAAAACCGTGATTTTCACCGCCCTTTTCATCCTCGCCGCCTCGCTCTTCGTCGCCATCGGCCTGCCCCGCGCCACCGTCAGATCCCTGCGTGACGCCGGCTATCCGAAGCTCTCCCACCACCTGAGCGGATTCGGCAAGGAATTCATGCCGCCCCTGAACGAAGGCAGCCTGCTGCACATGCCCGTGCTCCTGCCGAAAACCAGCCTCGGAGAGATCCAGCGCGTCATGGCATGGCAGGACAAGGTGATGAGCGAAGTCCCCGAAGTCGCCAGCGTGGCGGGAAAACTCGGCCGTTTCGAAACCGCGACCGACCCCGCACCCACGGAAATGCTGGAGACCACCATCATGCTCAAACCCGAATACCTTCCTAACAAATGGTTCGGTTCCCGGCGGAACCCGGAATGGCGCGAAGGCATGACCGTGGAAAAACTCAAAAGCGAACTCACCGCGAAAATGAAGGACGTCCCCGGCTACGTCCCCGCCTTCCTGCAACCGATCGAAAACCGCATTCTCATGCTCTACACCGGCATCCGCGCACAGGTCGGCGTGAAGATCTACGGCAGTGACCTCACGAAGATTCAGCAAAAGGCATTCGAGGTCGAGCGGCTCATCAATTCCATCGAAGGAGCCAGCGGCGTCTCCGCCTCCCGCGTGCAGGGGAAACCCTACCTCAATATCCGGATCGATCGTCAGGCGATGGCCCGCTACGGACTCAGCGCCCGCGATGTCCTCAACGCCGTCGAGGTTTCCATCGGAGGCATGAATGTCAGCACCACCATCGAAGGGCGCGAACGCTATCCCATCCAGATCCGCGTCCGCCGCAGCGAGCGTGATGACATCGAAAACCTCAGCCGCCTCCTCATTTCCACCCCCGCCGGGATGGAAGGCGAAAGCATGGGGACCATCCCCCTCGGTAGCGTCGCGAAAATCACCCGCGAGATCGGCGCGAACGAAATCGCCTCCGAAAACGGCCAGCTCCGCTCCTATGTGCAGGCCAACGTGCAGGACCGAGATCTCGGCGGCTTCGTCGGAGAGATCGAGCAGAAGCTCCGGCACCTCGACTGGGAAGGCATGACCTATCAGATGACCGGTGAATACGAAAACCAGAAGCGCTTCACCGAGACCATGACCCTCGTATTTCCCATCGTCCTGCTCATCATCTTCGTGCTGCTCTACTTCGTGTATCACAGCGCGCTGGAAGCCGCCCACGTCATGCTCGCCGTGCCCTTCGCCCTCAGCGGCGGCGTGATTCTCCAGAAAATCCTCGGCTATCCCTTCAACGGTGCCGTGTGGGTCGGCTACATCGCGCTCTTCGGCACGGCGGTGCAGACCGGCGTCGTCATGGTCGTCTATCTCGAAGAAGCCGTGAAACAGCGCATCGCCGAGAAAAACGGACCGCTGAGCTACGCCGAGCTCGTCCAGGCCGTGAAGGACGGTGCGAGATTGAGACTGCGGCCCAAGGTCATGACCGTCGCCACCATCGTCGCCAGCCTGCTCCCCATCATGTGGAGCCACCGTCAGGGAGCCGAAGTCATGAAACCCCTCGCTACCCCGGTGATCGGCGGCATGATTTCCAGCCTGCTGCACATCCTCATCGTCACCCCGGTGATTTTCCTCTGGCTTCGAAACCGCGAATTGAGAAAAGCCGAGCGGAACCAATCTTTGTAAAAGACGAACCTCCACGGGAAGGAGGCGCATTTCAGGAAAGGCACCGCGAATTAAGCGAATTTCCTTATTCGCCGGATTCGTAAGATTCGCGGTGCCCCTAAATCTTCATTCGAAATTCAATATTGGACGTTCGATGTTCGACGTTCATCCCTCGTGTTTCCGAGTGACAGCCCCGCCAATCCGGAGTAATTCAAGGCAAGGGCCATGCTTGAATTCTTGAAAGACCACTGGAGAGACGGAATCGAAATTCTCGTTCTCGCGGCCTGTGTTTACCACATCTACCGCGCGTTCCGGGCGACGCGCGGTGCCCAGATCCTCGTGGGCCTCATCACCATCCTCGTCGTGCTCACGCTCGTTTCCGTCGTGTTCCGCTTCGAGGTCATCCAATGGATCATCACCCGCGCCGCGGCCATCCTCGCCTTCGCCCTCATCGTGATTTTCCAGCCGGAACTCCGCAACGGCCTCGCCCGTCTCGGCAGCAACCGGCTGTTCTCCTTCTCCAGCAAGCGCCGCCTCGCCTTTCTCGAACGCTTTACCGAATCCGTCATCGCCCTTTCGAAAAAACGCATCGGCGCGCTGTTCGCCATCCAGCGCGGCATCAGCCTGAAAGAAGCGCTCGAGACCGGCGTCATTCTCGACGCCCGCTTCACCCCCGAGCTCGCCCTGGCCGTGTTTTACCCGAAGGCACCCCTCCACGACGGCGGCATGATCCTCGCCGACGACCGCGTAGCCGGTGCCGCCTGCGTATTCCCCGTCACCGAGCGCGAAATGCACGATCGCTCCACCGGCCTGCGCCACCGCGCCGCCATCGGTCTCACCGAGCGCACCGATGCCATCTGCGTCGTCGTCAGCGAGGAAACCGGCGCGATTTCCATTTGTGAAAACGGTGCCCTGCTCCGCAACCTCACCGAAAAGCAATTCCGCGAAAAAATCTCCTCCATCTTCTTCTCCGGCCAGCCTGCAAATGAAAATGAAACTGACCAACAACTGGATCGCAAAGATGCTCTGTCTTCTTCTGGCGATCGCGATCTGGTTTCTGATTAAGAAACATCTGGAGGAAAACGGCCCGTCTTCCATCAGCGCCCCGCCAAAAGCCATCCCGGTGGAGCCGCAGCCGAAGTGAAAAAATCGGACCGACCCGTTCAATCCGCCCGATCCGACGGATCGATCGTCACATGATCGATCAGCCGCACCTCGCCGTAAAACGCCGCCACCGCAAGCACCGCCGGGCGCACCACCGTTTCCACCGGCTGCAAGGTCTCCGCATCCACCAGCGACAGGTAATCGATCCGGTCCAGCGCAGTCTGTTCCAGTCCCTCCCGCGCGATTTCCAGAATCCCCGCTGCGTCTTTTCTCCCGGAATCCTTCGCCGCCCGCAGCGCCCGCTGGATCTTCGGCGCGTCCGCACGCTGTTCCGGCGTCAGCCGCACATTGCGTGACGACATCGCCAGACCATCCGCCTCCCGCACCGTCGGGTGACCGACGATTTCCACCGGCACATCGAGATCCCGCACCATCCGGCGGATCACCGCGAGCTGCTGCACATCCTTTTCCCCGAACACCGCGGCATCGCATCCGCTCAGCAGGAAAAGCTTCAGCACCACCGTACACACTCCGTCGAAATGCCCCGGACGCGTCGCCCCGCAAAGCCCGCGTGACAACAGGTTTTCCGTCACCGTCACCGAGCGATCCGGAAAATACATCGCCGCCGCCGGAGGCGTGAAAACCACGTCCACACCCGCCGCCTCGCACGCCGCCAGATCCTCTTCGATCGGCTGCGGGTAAGCCGCCAGATCCCCCGCCCGATCGAACTGGATCGGGTTCACAAAAATCGATACCACCACCGTCCCCTCCGGCCCGGCGATTTCACGCGCCTTTCCCACCAGCGCCAGATGCCCGGCGTGCAGCGCGCCCATTGTCGGCACCAGCACGCGCCTGCCCGATGTTTTCTTCAGCCCGTTTCTCAGTTCCTCGCCGCTGCGCGCCACTTGCATGAGGGCATGCAAAAGATTGGGGCGAGACGCCGCAACCACTTTCAAGCATTCGCCAGCCACTCCATCCGCCAGCGCAGTTTTTCCCGGCGTTCCGGTGAAGGATTCGGATACAGCACCGGATACCACGCGCACATCACCGCCGCACGGGCGATGAAACCGTGGCGCAGCGCCTCCTCGTCCCACATCCCTCCCGCATCCCGGTAACCGGCCAGAATCGCATCCGCTTTCCCGTGTTTTTCTTCCAGAATCCGCGCGTTCCACAAAATCGACGCCAGATCCCACTCCACCGGACCGGAAAACGTATCTTCCCAATCCGTCCATAACAACCCCTCCGTCGTTTGCAGCAGATTTCCCTCGTGCGCGTCGCCATGCAACGGCTGGAACGGCAAACCGCGCAGAGCTTCCAACGCCGCTTCCAGATGACCGCGCAACAACCCGATTTCCGGCAAGGACATCAGACCGCGTTGCTTCAACGTTTCCAGCAGCTCCATACTCTCCCGCAAAATCGCCAGTTCCGGCAAATCACCCTCGAATTTCCTCAACACCTCGTGGCATCGATAGAGCGTTTTCCCCGTTTCCCGCGCATCCGGCTCCGCATCGGTCACGTGGACAAACTTCCAGAAATTCACCGGAAATCCATCCCTGAAATAAGGCCCCGGCGGTAGGTCCGGATGCAGAGGGATCACCGGCGCGCCATACTTCGCCAGATGCAGCGCCACCGCGTTTTCACGCTCGAACCACGCCGTGCCCTGCCTCGCCCCGTCCTGATCCCGCACCACCCGAGCCACCAGCGTCTCGCTCAGACGCAGCACCAGCGTACTGCCATCCTGTAAAATCTCGCAACGATCCATCACCACGCCATGCTCCGCTGCGACCGACCGCGCCGCCGCCGTCGCCTGTTCCAAACCGGGAAAACTCATCGCACTCAAAAACGCAGGAGCACCGGAAAGTTTCGAGGCAAAAACCGAAACCCCTTTCTATCATTCCAACAATTCACGTTTTCCGAAGCGTTTGTAAAAATAATCGAACTCCTCCACCGCTCGATAAGACGGGCCCGCGTAGCCTCCTGCGTTCGGAAATACGAGTTCCAGTTCTCCCTGCCCGTTCTCCTTCAATGGCCATAAAGCCCCGACTTTTTCTTCAGTCCCCGGCACCGCTATCCAACCGCCGAAAAACTTCCAGCTTTCTCTCGGCACTTCGTCCGGCACCCTGCAATAAACACGATTGAAAATATAAAGGTTTCCTCCCATTTCGAGATCGTACGGATATTTCAGGATCAGAAGACGCAATAATTCCCGCGCCTCGTAGTAAGAAAGCCTCTGGTATTTCCGGCACACCGTCATGATTTTCTCGGCCTTGGCCGGATTGACCCGTTGGGGCACCAGCTCTTCCGCTTCCGCTCGGGTCCACCTTGGCAACGCTTCGAACTCGCGGATCGCCTCGCTCAGATCCGGAGGATTTCGAGGGTCCAGTCCAACCCGTTCCACTGGATGGTTGCCGAGAAGAAACTGCAATCGGTGCACAACAGCCCGATCCTTCACTTCCGGAGTAATACTCTGGATCATCACACGAAGCATGTGCGCCTCATCCTTGCAATCTTCTTCCGCCAGATCCTGTGTTGGATCGGCATTCACGCCATAGAAAAAATGCGCACCCAATCCTCTCTCTTTTTTGAAGGAAACAACTTTCACATACAGATCCCGCGCCGTTTCATCCTGGAAATGGTAACGCCGCATCGCTCCATCTTCCACCATTCCCCGGTAAGCCAGCGTGCGGGAATCCGCGATACGTTGGAGCGAAGCAGCCGTGGACCCGGCAAATCCATCGGATAAGCCGAAAACCATCGCCAAAGCGATGATGACAAAAAGCCGGATCGTCATGGGATCGCCCTTCTATCCAATTCACCCGGCTTTTTCAATCCATTTCAAAAAGACATCCCACGCGGAGCAGAGGCATCGGCATTTTTAGGAGAGAAATCACTGGGAGCGCGGACTTCAGTCCGCTTGGTTTTGCGAGGCTCTTGAATTGGAGCACGGACTTTAGTCCGACCCAAAGAATCCAGCAAAGCGAAACGGACTGAAGTCCGTGCTCCCAGTAGCTCCGGATTCTTCAGGGCGGACTAAAGTCCGCGCTCCCGGTTCAACGTCGTTCCTTCCGAAATCACCCTCTTCGCGAAATCCACCTCAGGAGTCGGCACCCGCTTGAGCTCAGAATCCTTGTCCAAATCGACGAAATACAGCCCGAAATCCGTATTCGGATCGAAGGCATGGCCCCATTCGCGGTTCGAGGTGATCGACCAAAAATTATACCCCTTCACCGGCACGCCTTTTTCCAGCGCCTTTTCCACCTGAAACAAGTGCGCCTTCAGGTAATCCGTGCGGGAAATCCCATTCGCCACCGCCACGCTGCCATTTTCCACGACGAACAATTCCTGTCCGGGAAACCAACTGTGGAACCGGCGCAGGGCATGAAACAAGCCACGCGGCCAGACCGGAGCCTTGATGAAACGACCGTGCGCCGCGTCTTCCAGCGAACGGAACTTGTGCAGCCGCGTCGTCGGCAGCCCCCAATAATAATCCAGCCCCACGAAATCCTGCGCGCCGATCGCTTCCTTCGGACACAGCTCTTCCGGCAGACGTCCCGAGATCCCCAGATACCACCAGTTCGCATTGGCGATCAGGCTGATCGTTCCCCAGAACCGCCACGCCCAGTTCAGCCAGCTCGATTTCGTTTCCAGCACCTTCAACCGCAGCGCGGGGTCCACCGGCACGATTTCCACCGCGTCCTCGCTGCCCAGCAGGTGCCTGGCGATCTGCCGTGCCAGCTTGATTTCAAGCCCTTCCGCGCAGCAATCCCCCGCGAGTCCCGGCGCGTCCTTGCGAATCCCGATCCGCACCTTGCCGCGTCGGCGGATGCGGCGCAGGTCCCGCTTTTCCGCGAAATTGTCCTTCGCTCCCACTTCTCCCAGCCACAGCTCGTGCAGGGAAATCGGGCGCGGCGCGTCCTTCACCACCGGCTCGGCGGGCGATTCCCAGGTGGGCGATGGCTTGGCCATGTTCCGGGCGTGAAAACCCTCGATCGCCCGGTTGACCCGACTCAGCAATTGCTTGTGACCGTGGGGAGCCGCGACGGCGTAGGCTTCATCGCTCAACCCGCTGACCAGCAGGCGGAATTTTTCCCCGCCCGTGTGATGCTCCGGCACGAGGAAAAACGCGTCGCCGTAGATCGCGACCACCTGCCCTCTCGCCAGCGCTTCCCGGGCGTGATGATAGTTCGTGAACACCTGCTTTTTCACCGATTTCGGCAAATCCCGCTCCCACGCGTCCGGCTGATTCCCGATACCGATGACCGCCACCGGTTTCCCCTCCAGCGAGCCGATCCCTTCTTCTTCATAATCGTCACGCACCAGCACCGCCTTGGACGTGCGCAGGTAAGGATCACTCAGTTCCACCCGGCTCAGGTCACCGACCGTCACGCCGCCGATGACGAAATCCACCTTGCCCTTTTCGGGAATGAGCGCGCGCTGCGAGGTGAATTTGAACAACGCCTCGCTCAATCCTCGATGGCACGCACCCCAGTCCATCAGCATTTGCAGCCACGTCGGGAAGCCGGTGACGAGCGGATTCACCCCCACCTTGGCGTCCGGTCGGCGCGCCTTGATCGCCTCGCGGGCACGCGAGTGGGCTAGGAAAAGATTCGGCACCAGCTTGCCCACCGCTTCCGCCTCCACGTCCACTTCCGCCCCGCGCGGCAGTCCCGGCGGCATGTAGTAACGATTCTGCCACCACGGTTTGATATAGCCGAAGGTGAGCTGGCTCGGCTCGTTGAAAGTGATCCAGTAATCGACGAGATCGCCGAGAGCCTCGTCCACCCGATCCGCGTATTCCGCGAACAGATCCGGGAAACGTCGGCCGATCATCCCACCGCAATCCCGCTCCACCCATACGGGCCACACGAAGTGGTGCAGAGTCACCATCACCCGCATGCCGTGGGACCGGATCGTTTCCGCGACCTTGCGGTAATGCGCCAGCACCTCCGGATCGAAGCGATCCCTGTCCGGCTGGACTCTCGCCCACGCGATGGAAAAACGGAACAGTTTGCAGCCCAACCCTGCCGCCGCCGCGATGTCTTCCGGATAACGGTTCCAGAAATCCGTGGCCCGCCCGCGTGCAGTGAGTCCTTGGCAACGTTCCCACACGTCCCACACATCTTCCCGCTCCGGATCGTGAGCCTCCACCTGATGATCCGCATTCGCCGCGCCGAAAATGAATCCTTCAGGAAATGCCATGAACACGGAAAAGGAGCGCCGGTGTCCTCACCGGCTTTGATTGAAAAAGAAGAGCCGGTGAGGACACCGG